>JBGVPH010000019.1:0-36555 GCA_045126915.1 Candidatus Cryptobacteroides sp. | reverse complement strand
ACGTTCAGACAAACACAATGATCTACGCCGCTCTCCCAGAGTTCTACGCGATCCTCGCACTCGTAGCAGCCCTCATGCTCTAATAGCTGATACAGAGGTTAACCTTAATAGATATGCGTTCCGAAAGTACTTATCAGACTTTCGGAACGCATCTTATTATAATGGTCACCCATGCACCGACGTATTCGATTACCCTTCTGAATCTCCCTTTAATGCCTTTCGTCACATTACAATCAATAAAATTGTCCATTTTCTGATCGTAACTTGTCAAAAGCCCTGTTTTACGTCGATTTAAACGGAAAATCCGCTTTTCAATCAACAAATTGGCTGTTTTCTTGATCGAAACCTACTGTGTGATCTCGAGCTCTCGCCTATCTTCATATCATCCGAG
Organism: Candidatus Cryptobacteroides sp.; assembly: GCA_045126915.1. GTDB lineage: Bacteria > Bacteroidota > Bacteroidia > Bacteroidales > UBA932 > Cryptobacteroides. The sequence goes on along the minus strand of JBGVPH010000019.1, from coordinate 36,164 downwards.
AAACACCTAAGAAATCCGGATATCTGTATGGGACTCTGGATCTCGTCAGGAAAAAGCGCGTTTTCTATACTTCTGTTTTGCCTTGTAGAAGTTCCAGAACGGTATTCCACGTCTTCCAGACGCTTCTCGTGCGAGATCTCATGCTCACCACAAGACTCCTCAATCGAGAGGACTTCTTTACATGAACAAAGAAAACCGACTTTTTAGTCGGCCTCTTTTTTTATTCTTCTGAGCCCTTGTGTATAGGGGATAAAACGAAATGTGTTATATAGAGATGAGTGTTAGAGTGGTGTAAGTGATTGAGGGAAAGGAGGTTGGAGGGCAAATTCGGGCCGCTGGCAAATAAAACGAAATGTGACATTTTATAACATTGGCATAACATTTTAGCCGGGGTGTTCGAAGGGTGTTAGAATAGAATATAACATAAGGGCCAGAAGCTGGCTAATAAAGAGGGTTAAAACGGCAATATAGACCGCTGTGAGGGCATTTTAAGGTCCAACACGGCGGTCTTTCTTTGTGGTGTTAGAATGCTCTTCTGGCCGTTAGAATATAAGCCTGATCCTGAAGAGCCGGCACAGGGTGATTTAAGGGTTAGGGGGTCATTTAGGGGGTCGCTTAAAGAGTCAAAAAAGTGTGTTATAAAAACGAAAAGTATTTAATAGGGGGTCGTTTAGGGCGTCAAAAATAAAGTAAAAAAACAAAACTGATTATTAAATAATAGGGTTAAAAAGCATGTAAAAAGCACAGATATATTAAACTCATTTGCGATAATTGCATAAATAATACTATAAAAATAACCGCTAAATTGCTAAATATCAGCAAAATAGCGGTTATTGTGCTTATAAAAAGTGTGAAAAATACTTTAATCCAATGAAATTGATCCTAAGATTATTGCAGCTCTGGCAACTTCGTCAATAGGGATTTCCCACTCTGGATATGATGGATTGTCTGACTTTACTCTGACAAATGTAGTGTATTGGTGATGCTCGTAGACCCTACCAATGATGATGCCCTGGTGACAAGTGAGAAGAGCGTAAGGTTTTCCCCATTGATAGAAGTTGGTATATCGTATGTTTCGGCAGGCAATCAGATCTCCAGGCTTATACTTTGGGTACATTGAGTCTCCTGCAACCCTCATCAAGAAGTCAGCATTACGGAATTCCTTAATAAAATAGTATTCGTCAGCTTCTATTGTTGACGGTTCATCAGGATCTATAGTTGCAAAGCTTAGTTCATGAACAATGGGAATACGACCTTCATTATCATTATTCACATATTCGAATTCATCGGTACACGGCATTTCTGGACCTTCTTTTTTGTCTTTTGTAGGCACAACAATACCTGGAGACATCTCTACTTCTTGAGTGGAGGTGTCTCTTATCATTTCTCCTTCGCCGGTTAATAACCATTCAGACGATATATTAAAATGGGATGACAGACCAGACAGAATTTCTGTACCTGCCTTCATTCGTTCTCCCAGAATTTCTGAAAGTTTGGATGATGATATACCTAGTTCTGTGGCTATACTAGTTTTGGTATATACATCATTACTAGCCAATAAGTAACCTATAGCATCTAGTGCCCTGCTGTTAATATTTTCCCTCGTCATAATTCAGAAAATCATAAATTATTTCAGAGATTCTGTTGTTATTTCAGAATTTCTGAATATATTTGCAAAACTTTACGCAGTATAGTGCGACAAAGGTAGAGAAAAAACGAAACAAATCAACACACAACTATATGAGAAAGTATATCAGAGTAAGTCCGGAAACCCGTGATAAGATCATGGCTAAGTACGGAGTAAGTAGAATGGCCGTTTGGGAAGCATTAAGCTTTGTCAGCAGAGGCAAGCGCCCAGATGCAATGAGAAAGGATGCTCTTGAGATGGGGGGACGTTACTTCGAAGAGGACTTCATGCCTCAGTGCTCATTTAGTCGCACATCGGACGGCTGGATACAGAAGTTTGTCGGTGGCGTTCTCGTCACTGTGGTAGGCAGTGACGTTGTGATCAGCAAGGGCCGTGACAAGGTTGCTTCATTTGAGGGTGTAACTATGGACGGTTACAGTAATATCCTGGCACAGGCGCAGCAGCTGGCAGAGAAAGGTATGTTGGAGTTTGCTAACTAAGGTGACATGTATAGGCTTGAGATAAAATTTCTTTGGGAACCCGTCCCAGACTGGGCGCAGTTGCTAAAGGGTGCAATAGAAAAGAATTTCATGTCGATTGTTGCCGAGCCGGTTACGCAATTATCAGATATTCGTGTCTGGGTCGAAGGTTGTAGCTACTTCGTGGATCTTCACGAAAGATCGTTGAAAGGCAGGGTGTCTCCAATTAAAGGAACCTATGATTCTGGTTTTTCCTTCCACGTAGTTTCAACGGATCTTAGAATACAGATTATGGATATAATGTATATCCTTATAAAATAATTTTTGAGAAAAACAAGGGTTTGGGCACAAATTTGATTTGCGCCGAATTTTAACAGGGCTCTGGACAGGCCAGCCGGTTTAGCTCAGCGGTAGAGCATCAGGTAGGATGGAGGTAGGTAATCCTGAAGGGCAGCGGTTCGAATCCGCTAACCGGTGCAAGATTTATAAAGCTTTTAGAACAGTGTTATAATGGAATTATTAGGTAAGACAATAGCGGTGACAGTGGCGGAGCTGACAATGTCGGACGACGGAGCTGCGGTAATGAGCTATGAGGCATATAGAAGCCTTTCTCGCCGCAAATCTCTCGTGGTCCTTCGCCCTGGCAAAGGCTTAGCTCACCCGGCTCTTATCGATTGGAATTCCCTGCCTATGCGTTTTAAGGAAGCATGGATCGAGAAGTACGGAGATCCAAACGAGCTTCGCAAAGAACAGCAGCAGGAGCTCAGATATGACACTGACGCTATGGCATTCTTTGCTTCTTATCAGCTTGCCGATGGCAGCTACCTCAAGGAGGCATTCCAGAGCGAATACACATTGAATGCAACTGTGCTTAACCGCTTGGCGGAGATGGCAGAAGACCAGAAGGTCGTGCGCAACAGATGTAACATGTCTTCAAGGATTAACTGGGACGGTATCTATAATGAGTGCGAGGCATTGAGACTGAATTATGGTCACACATTGCCAAAGAACGTGGCTCGTCTTCGTGACAAGATCCGTCAGTACAAGGCAGAAGGCTATGAGTGCCTTATCAGCGGTAAGCTTTGCAATTCCAATACGCAGAAGATCACTGTAGAGGCTGGTCGTTTCATCATCGCTCTCAAGCGCAGCCGCTTCCCACGCAGAACCAACCCTCAGATCTTCGAGGAGTTCAACAGGGTTGCTGAAGACAAGGGATGGAAGCCTTTGAAGTCACTTTCTAGCCTGGTTAATTTCCTGAGTCGTCCTGAGGTCGAGGTGATGTGGAAGGATGTCGAGATCGGAGAGCACGCACTTAACATGAGGATGCGTCGCCAGCATAAGACCATCATGCCGCAGCTCAGAGATAGCATCTGGTACGGTGACGGCACGAAGCTTAACCTCTATTATAGGGTCATTGACAGCAAGACCGGAGGTTGGAAGCTTGCGACTACATCAGTGTTCGAGGTTGTCGATGCGGCTACAGAGGCGCTTATCGGATATCATATCGCACCAAACGAGAGCTTCGAAGCTATGTATGAGGCTTACCGCATGGCTCTTGATCTCTCAGGACATCTTCCATACGAGCTTGTATATGACCAGCAGGGAGGTTCGAAGAGAGCTGATGCGCAGGACTGGTTCGAGAGGATTGCCACACTGTCACGTCACACCGCTGCCGGTAATGCACCGTCAAAGTCAATCGAGCTTCTGTTTAAGAACTTCCAGTCTCAGGTGCTTGGCCAGAACGTCAACTTTACAGGTATGAACATCACTGCCAGAATGGAAAAGTCGCATGTCGATATGGAATTCCTTCTCGCAAACGTGCAGCAGCTGCCGACATACCAGGAAGTATGCAGAATGTACGATGAGTGCCGCAACATCTGGAACTCGATGCCTCACTCGAAGACTAAGCAGCCAAGAATGGAGATGTACCTGTCGCAGGTCAATGAGGATACTGTAGTGGTTACTGAGTCGATGAGAAAGAACCTCTATATGATCAAGACCAATAAGCCGGCGAAATGCACTAACAACGGCATCACAATTCAGATCAATGGTGAGAAATACACTTACGAGAAGGTCAAGAGTGACGGAAAGACTCCGGATATCGATTGGATAGGAAAGCACTTAGGCGTCCACTACTTCGTAGAATACGACCCGCACAATCCTACAGCAGATGTAAGGCTCTACACTAAGAGCGACTACGGATATCAGTATGTCTGCGACGCGAAGGAATACACCGCGATTCACAGAGCTCTGCTGGAACAGACCCACGAGGAGCGCGTGTTCATCAGAGAGATGGAGTGGGAGAACAAGGTTTCACGAGTTCGCCTGTGGTTTGAGAAGATAATGCTGGAGACCGAGCACGGAGTTGCACCGGAACAGCACGGCTTCAAGACTCCGAACATCAAGGGAGTAAGCAAGAAGGAATTCGACAAGATCTTTGACATGCTGTGGGCCGAAAGAGCACTTGCGCAGGCAGAACAGGCGGCTGATTTACCGGACAACGCTGCATACATCTACCCTGACAGCCTCGGAAAGATCCAGAAGGAGGTCAGCAACACCACAACAGACGCCGCTTCATACTGGAGCATGGTATAGAACAACAAAACAGCACAACTATATTACTATGATTACAAACGATCAGAAAAGCAGAATCCAGCATCAGTTAGATGCTCACTGCGCAAGGTACGGTAGCCAGAACAAGGCTGCAAATGCCCTGAAAGGCGTATCTGTAGCTGTTATCAGCGATATCAGAAACGGCAAATGGGACAGAATCTCTGACGACATGTGGCGCAAGCTGGAGAGTCAGCTTGTAGTGAAGGGCGAATGGAAGGTTTTCGGCACTTCTGCCTACAATCAGATGTCGTGCTATCTCGACGGTTGCAAGAATGATCAGCTGGTTATGTGGGTTGTGGCTCCTGCCGGCACAGGTAAGAGTACTGCAGCTGTAGACTTCCGCAACAAGAACCGCAATGTCTTCATCCTCACCTGCAGCGAGGATATGAACAAGACCTCATTCGTGAAAGAGCTGGCAAGCGTCATCGGTGTCAAGTCAGATTGCCTTTCAGTCCGTGAGACATTGGCGGCGATAGTCAAGGAACTTGTAAGAATGGACCGTCCTGTACTTATCTTCGACGAGGCAGACAAGCTCACCGACAGAGTGCTCTACTTCTATGTGTCTCTCTACAACGCCCTGGAGGGCAAATGCGGAATGATGCTTCTTTCGACACACGCTATCCGCCGACGCATGGAAAACGGAATTCTCCGTCAGAAGAAAGGCTATGACGAGCTTGAGAGTCGTATCGGTCGTCAGTTTGTACCTCTCAAGGCTGTGACCAGCGCAGAAGTCGCTGAGATCTGCAGAGCGAATGGCCTTGATGATCATGAAGCGATAACCAAGGTGACCAAGGAAGCATCGGAGGTAAACAATGACCTCAGAAGAGTCAAGAGGTCGGTATATAAGGAATTGCAGCAGCTTACATTATTCAATTAGGAGTACGATAATATGAAGAAGAATATTGCAGATGCTTTGAGACGTATTGCTCAGTGGTTGGATCCACAGAAGCCGGAGGTTACAGGTTACGCCAGAAAGGTTGTAGGCTTCATACCATATCGTGGCATTGATGACTATAGGACCTTGATGATATCAGGAGCTGAAGACTGCGCGAGACACATGAAGGGACGTATCCGCGACCTCGCAGAGATAACAGCTTTGTCAGATCTCAGTGCAAGACTGGTTGACCGAAAGAACATACGTCTTGAGCATAACTTCAGCACTCATGAGAAGGTAATCAATGGTATTACCTGTCCTGCAGAAGGCTTGACCATAATTCTTGAACTCAAAGGTAGTTGGTCATGAGAAGAACGATATCAGGCGCTCAGCTGCTGAATCTCAAGCAGGAGCTAATGCAGCTGGGCGATGGTTGGAATGAATGCCTGGGCGGAATTCCTAAGGTTGGAATCGTGGCGATCTGGGGATATTCCGGTAATGGTAAGTCCGGTGCTGCAATGAGCCTCTGCAAGGAATGCGGGGCATACGGCAAGGTTCTATATGTCGCAGCAGAGGAGGGCTTCGGAGCTTCAATGCAGAACACTGTCAGACGTTACGACATGGCGTCGCTTCATACAAAGTTTCAGATCTGCGTGGACAGTTACGACGAACTGATGGAACGCCTGGAGAAAAGGGAATCAGCCCATGTGGTGGTAATCGATTCTCCGCAGGCAATGGGACTCAAGAAGAGTCAGTTCCACGAGCTTAGAACTAAGTACGCCAGCAAGAAGCTGATAATCTTTGTCTGTCAGGCGGACGGCAAGGAGCCAAAGGGTAAGGTCGCACAGGACATCAAGTTCATGGCCGACATCAAGATTTGGGTCAGCGGATTCAAGGCTTTCAGTCACGGACGATTCTACGGCGAGACCGGAGAGAAGGTTATTTGGGACGAAGGAGCACGTAGAGCCTACGGTAGAGACAAAAAGGAGGTGGATGATGAACGGGAAGAGTAACGCAGCTGTGGCCAAATGGCTTCAAAAGCAGGAGTGGTACGAATCTTTTATCGAGAATCTTGATCGATTCAGAGAGTATGACAGTGAAGATGTAGCAAGATTCTTAGACGGTTCTATGAAGGCAGATACTATTTACCTTGCTTTCCCATGGTATTTGAGCCCTGAAGGAATGGACTTCTGGCGTGAAATTAACAATGAATTTGCAGAATGGTATTATGGAGAAAATTAGAACAGCTGAAGAAGTCAGCGAATACTTGAAGGCTCAACCGTGGCTCTACAAGTTTTTGAGGAATTGCCGCTGGAAAGGCAAGATCAACAAAGCCAAGGCGCAAGCTATTATCAACGGCGAATTTGGAGAACACACGCTCAGAGCTGGTTTTACCTGGACGCTCAGTTTTGAGGGAATGGGATACTGGAAGAAGAAAAATGAAGAATTTTTAAAGTGGTATTATGGCAGCTAAGAAATCAGAGACCAAAGGTAAGAACAACAGTCGTTATGCCAGGTATTTCTGCCTTATCAAGGGTCGTGAGCATCTGATAGACAAGGATGATATCGTGATGCAGTTTACCGAAGGTCGTACGACCCACATGAGCGAGATGACCAATGCGGAGTTCCATGAGATGTGCGATGCCATCGAGGGACGATTCAATCGCTCAGTCTACGAACAGCAGCTTAAGAAATCAAGGTCGGCGGTGCTTCTTAGGGTTGGCAGACTTGGAATCAATACGATTGACAACTGGGACGAGGTAAACGCTTTTCTCCTCTCGCCTAAGATTGCAGGCAAGCTCTTATACGAGATGTCTGTCGAGGAGATGAAGGCGCTTGTCAAGAAGCTTGAGGCTATCATCAAGAATGGAGGTCTCAAGAGCATCAGGGAAAGCGAGGACGCACGGGCAAGAGAAACGCTTAACAACATGCTTACTATCCCTGCCAAATCAACTAACAAACCGAAATACTTATCATAAAATCATTGACAATGGAAGAGAACAGACAGACAACAGTCACTATGACTGACGCTGAGATGGCCCAGTTTAGGGCATTTCAGGAGGCCAAGAAGGCCGAAGAGGCAAAAGCTGCTGCAAAGCAGATGCGCGATGACTACAGAGAGATGGTGGACGATGCCATCGAGTCTATGATGCCAGGTCTTAGAACAATGTCCGAATGCCTTACGAACCATAAGAAAAAGGTGTTCGAAGAGTTTTCTACGATCTTGGAGATGAAAGCCGAGATGTTCAAGATGGAGAAGGGCGAAGATCTTAACAATCAGTCGCACACCTTTACCAACAGCAAGGGCACTATGAGAATTGTTCTCGGCAATTATGTGACCGACGGATATCTTGATACAGCTGATGATGGTATTGCCAAGGTGCAGAACTACATTCAGTCGCTAGCATCGGATGAAAAGTCGCAGACACTGGTCAAGATGGTAATGAGGCTTCTTGCCAAGGATGCCAAGGGAACCCTCAAGGCGTCAAGAATCATTCAGCTGCGCAAGATGGCCGAGGATTCCGGTTCTGCTGAGTTCATCGAGGGTGTTCAGATCATCGAGGACGCATACCAGCCTCAGATTTCGAGAACCTACCTCAAGGCTTACATCAAGGATGAGAAGACCAACGCGTGGGTACAGCTGCCACTGGGAATGACTGAAGCATAGGAGACAGAACTATGGCAAAGAGAAAGATTAGCAAGCCTGATGACATTGATGTCACAGCTCTGGATTTCATTAAGACAATCCGCATTACTGAGGAAGATAAGCCAAAGGACAAGAAAGACCACACAACGACGGTTATCATCGAAGGCGATAGAGGTTTAGTGGTCTGCGGGTCTGCTCATCGCATGGAGGGCTTGTTTGTTCAGCTCATCAAGGAAAGACCGGAGTTTAGGCAGGTACTTGTCAATGCGGTTAATGCGTATGGTAACTCTAATAATTGGAAATTGTAGTATGGCAAAAAAAGGAAGAGATCTGGAACTTCTCGCGATGAGAAACGCAAAGATCCTGGAGAGATTCATCTATTGGACAGAGGAACAGCGTCTACGTTCTGACGACGCTGTGAAGATTCTTGCGAATCAGGAATTCTTCCTTGCTGAACAGACAATCATGAGGATTTTGAATCAAGCCTATAGCGTGGGTGGCAAGAAGGTGCAGGTGGTCTTTCACCAGCCAAAGGCCCCCAAGCTCACGCAGGCACAGAAAGATTTGCTAAACAAGTAGATTATGGACAGAGAACGAATTAGGATAGCTGCTCAGCTAACGGATGATCTGAAAAAGGTCAGTAAGGCTCTGGAACTGATGGATAGCAACGATAGGATTGCAATTCGCGTCAGCGCGAATGTGGGGACTGGCGAAGAGATATTGTTTGCGTACCTTCCCAAGAGCATTCTGCCAGGTGTTCGCGCGTTGTTGGTAGAAGCGCAGAATCATATCAATCAGGAGATGGATGATCTATAAAAATATAAATGCTATGAAAGTAGAGAACATTAAGAGAGCAGAATTGCTCAGCCAGGAAAAGGAACTTATCGAAGTGCTTGACGGAGTCTTTGACGGCACAACATCAATGTGCGATTTACAGCTGGCAAAAATAAAGTATAGCGAAGTAAATGTCGCAGCATTGACGGAACATCTAAAGAAAGCTCTTGCAGACAGACTGAAAGAGATCCTCAAAGAAGTAGAAACCCTATAAACCGAGAGAATATGAGTGTTTTTAATAAACTGATGGGTATGAAAAGCAGACCCCACAGGAATAGAGTGACTAAGTCGTATCGCCCTGGAAGAAAGTACAGAGCTCAGTATATTGTCACATGGGAGGATAACCGTCCTAAGATAAAGACAATTATCCATCAGATGTATTAACAGAGTGCCCGTCCTATCGCAGGGCGGGCATTTTTAAAAGGAGGTATTTTTATGGAATTATCAACATTCAAGATTGCCGAGGAGATAAATAACAAAAAAGAGGATCTTGAGAATCAGCTGAAAATTTTTAGCCATGGATCCTGGAACCTCGGTGTCAAAATAGAGCTCAAAACGGGCTATGCAGAAATGGGGCGCGGCCTAACTACTACTGTAGAGTTCAAAAAGGATATCAGTGTTGAAATATGTGCTGCTATAAAGAATATTATTAGCAGACATATAGATGCCCTGGATAAGGAATTTAAGGAATTATGAGCATGAATCTAACACCACATGAACAGCAGAAGGATCGTGATGATGTGAGGATTGAGCAGGTTGTTGAGAAGAAGAACGAGTTTCATCTGATCGGATCGCAGAGGAAGGTAAAGGGCATACCCTATATGCTTTCAATACTGTAACAAAGGAGATCAAGGTCGCCCCAGTGGAAAGGAAGGTGTTTTTCGGTTTTAACGGCAATATGACGTATAAGAATGAATTGACTGTTGAAAAGAACTGCATTTATCTTCAGGCATTGAATGAAAAGAATGCCAAAAAGAAATTACTCAAAATGGGCTATAGTATTACAAAATGATAAAGAGCTGCGGTACCTCCGCAGCTCTTTGTCGTTAATGCTTGAGTATGATCTTCGGCCTTGCCGTTGTAGTGGTCGGTTCTGGTGCCACATTCTCATGAACAACGCACGTGTAGGTGGATTCATAGACCTTCAATCCATGGTTGCCTGTGTAGAAACGCGAATTTGTGCGCATAAGTGCCGAATCTTCGCCGATTCTGTGTCCTTGAAGGAGTTTATGTAGCTCGTGGCGTTTCTCCTCTCTACGGGCGATTAAATGCGTTGTGCCGGAGCCATAGTGTGTGTCATCATAACAGTCGATGATAAGGCGCACTCTTAGTGTTGCGATGCCCTTCTGGTTCAGTTCTCCAAGATTGCTCCATTCTACCGATGCAGCATCGATGAGCACAGCTGGAAAGGTCAGCGGGTATGCGTCCTTGTTTTCCTGGTCAAGCATCTCAAGCTGGCCGTAGTCTTCATCGACAACTTCGAGGTCGGGCATGCTATCTGCGATGAGATGGATGAGATTAGTGAGTAGTGCTTCCATTTGCAAACTTCTTTGCGAACTCCATGAGTTCTTTGTTTATTGTTTCCCGGATGATGCGGTCTACCTCCGGATGTTCTCCCATAAATTGGCGCTTTGGAATTTTGATAGTGCTTCCGACTTTCTTGACGGCCATGTTGCGCCAGAACTCAGCCTCTTTGCTCATGTTGCCTTTGTTGTATCCTCCGGCTTCATGATATCTTCCCCAGAAGTAGCCTTTCATCTTTTTTGTGACTGTGATCTCGCCGCCGTCATTGTGAATAGGCGCATATACGAGCACAGTGCGAAGTGTTACTCTACCAGGGCCGACAATGTAGTCTACAGAGCTCATCAGGGTATTAGAGCCTGAGAGTAACGGGCCGTAAGCTGGTCCTGAGAGGCCGATATCTTCGTCAAGTCTTAAAGGAGGCTCCCATGCTTGGCCACCATAGAAGCTGCCTTTGCGGAAGTTGTCTCGTATCGAGGCACGGACTTTGGAACCGACCTTGACGGGCAATGTGCGATTGACCAGCTTAAGAAGCTCGTCTAATCTGGTCTTTACAAGGTTTGATAAATCCGGTGCTGACATATAATTCGTAAAGTATTGTTTTATTAAAAAATCTGCTTATATTTGTGGCACTATGGTAAAAACTCCGCAAATAGTCAAGGACGCTGCAAAGGATCTTATCAAGATCTATGGCGACAAATTCGACTACCTCGGAAAGTACGAGGGGGCGGATGCTTATGTCTTTTCATTCCCGGAGGATTCTTGCACAGGATTTCCATTTGTCTATCTTGTTAAAGACGGAAAGGTCGACGTCATTACCGACTTTCTTGCCTTATCCATTATCGACTCACTTGTTGAAGATATCGACGAAGCTAGGGTCGAATAGCTTATTGTCTACTCTCAGTATTCCGCGACAAGAGTGAATTTTTGCTGCAGAAGTAGCGCCGGAATCAGCCAAAAATCTTAGATCTTTATACTCATATCCAGAACCCGCTGAGTTGTCTTCTTGCGGTTCAATATATCGAAGTGTTCCATCAGGGAATCTCTGCAAGATAGTTGCGTGCCCTCCTCCTCTGCGCCATCCGATAGAAAGCTCATATACGCCGACATCCGGGCAAGCCTCTTCGAAAAACTCCATATATCTATTAGGGCTCATCTGTCTGTAGCCTTTCTTTGCCATCCAGTCAAGCATACTGGTGTGCTGCGCTGGAGTTCCGTCTGGGTTCTTCCATACTTCAAAAGCTCTACCTTTACTTAGATACTCCAGTTTTGATCCCTTCGTATTAGGTTTGGCTGTAACATCAAATCCCATGAGTCGCAATGCGTATGCAGGAGCACAGGTCTGACAGTTGATGCTATTAGGCTGATCACGTTTTTGCACATAGTTCGGATTAAGTCTATAACGGTTATGTGCGTCATAGTATGATCCTGCTGGGTCAATTAGATATTTTGGAACAAAGGCAGGGTTTGCATTCTGCTTGTCTGCCTGCTCAACAGTCATAGGTTTGCCAGCTGTGATCTTCATAGCCTGTTGCAACTCATAGTTATTAGCTGCGATTGCATCCTTTTCTGCGTCCGTGAGGTTGTCTGGAAGTTGAGCTCTGAGGCGTCTTACTTCCCATCTCCTGCGAATCTCCTGCTTTTCCTGGTCAGTCTTCTGACGCTTAGTTGCAACTTTAGGAGTCTGCAATAAATTAGTAACCGCAGCTTGTGCACCTGTATAAGCTTTTGTAATGTATGGGTGGCTATCGGAAAATAGCTTACCGTCTTTAGCAGGGTTATTATCGAGTCCTGGTTCTTGAGGCACAGGGTAAAAGTCTTTGATGACTTCATCATTGACCGGTTCATCGGTCTGCTGAAGACTACATTTACAGTTCCATCTGTCGCCCGGATGGTGTTTTTCCCAAAAAGGATGATTTACAGGAAGTGTCAATTTTTTCTCCCAGTACTGGCGATGCAAAGGATCCTGCTGAGGACTTGTGGTCGGCATCCATCTGACATTAGGGAAAACGTCTTGTTCATCGACAAAGTGCTTCCAGTCCGCAGCCTGATGAGCGCGGAGTATTGCGGTGTTATATTCAGTGCGAAGCCATGGACCGACATAATGGCTTGTCATTCCCTTGATATCCTTTACCCACTGTTCGAACTTCTTGAGATTGCCGTCTTCGTCGAAGAGTTTTGCTGCGATATCATTCTGCATGCGGTGGGTACGGAAGGCTGACCAGATGGCGTTATTGGTGCGAAGCTGATTGATGAACTCGTCCGGCACATCATCAGACCACTGAGAATCTGCGATTCCCTTTGCTGCTGCCTCATTGAACAGACGCAGGGTTTCTCTGAAGATATCCTCCTGGATCTTGTCGCGGACATTCAGTCCCTTGTATATGGCTTCAAGACCCTTGGCTAATGCCTTAGGGTCAAAGATGACACTCTGCTTGGCTGCGTTCTCAAATCCTCCGCAGCACTCGCAGGTATGGCCGTAGTACAGGTCATTTATCAGAACGGAAAGCCTGCCCCGTCCTGCGGGGCTTCCGAGAAAAAAGACCTAACGCGATTCCAAAAAGTAACATCAGAAACATCCTTTGGCTCTTGATTTGGTTTTTGGTTTGCTCTCTTGCCCTTGTCGTCCTGCATCCTCTGCATGAGCTGTTGCTGCAGTGCAGACTTCTCGTCTGCCTTCTGCTGGGCTTCCGCCTTCATCTTGTCATAGTCTGCCGGCTTGTCGATGTCGAATGTGTCGTAAAGATAGTCGTCATCGATAGGAAGTCCTCTGTCCATCATTTGAGTGACTACCTGCAGCTGCACTGTCTTGTCAACGTCCTTTACCTCGATGAACCTGAATTCTCCGCCCTCGACATTATAGCCAAGAGACGCAAGGATCCTTTTCATGTGCGGTGAGTTGAGCACTGACAGGATGAGTGCCTGGTCTTCGTCCTTAATCTCGTCTTCCTCCTCTTTATGCACAGTGCCTAATGCCTGTGTACCTGTAGCCTTGGCGTCTGTTGTCAGCGTGTTGCCAAGGATGGCGATAGACATCTGCGAGTCGCACTTGTCGGAGAAGTTGTTATATAGGTCAGAAGAGCCCGTTTTATTGCCGCTCTCATGCAGAGTGAGGGCTGAGCCTTCCGGATGAATATAGACGGCATTAGCGCCCTGTTTGCGGGCATCCTCGACGAGTCTACGTCTTGCCTCCTCGTCGCCGGCATCGTAGGTATATTCTCGGATCGGCATGCCGAAGATCTGACAGAACTGCGCCCAGTCTCCCATGTTGCCTCTCTTGTAGAGGACGTATGGCATGACTGCCGACATGATGCCTAGACCTCGCGGATCATTACCGACTACGAGAGTATTGCTGAATGCCTCCAGCGGTGCGCCGTCAGTGTCCGACTGATAGCGGAGGATGACTCTCTGCACAGGGTCGTAGTGCTTGCGGTCGATGGAGTCAAAGTCGACGTTTCCGTCGTTGTCTCTGTAGAACTGAAGCAATGAGAATCCCCAGAACTCGGACTCCACAACCTCTTTTCTGAACTTGCGGAACCATGGCTGCTTCAGCAGGTCATTAACCTGGTCGTCTGCCTTTTCGTTACGGATGAACTCGATAGGCGTGCGGCAAGCTCCGACGAGTCTCTTTCGGTGGATACCGATGAGGTGAGGGTCGGTCATGAACGCCGACGAGTACATGTCGTACAGGCGTGTGCGGTTGTACATGTCGATAGCAGTCGCAGACTGCAATGAGCTCATGTATGAGCCTATGTCGAAATGGAAAAGTTCAGGACTCTGCAGAATGATGTCGAGTCTGCGCCTTTCTTCTGTAATCTGGGTAAATCCTCCGGCGGTTATTCGTCTGTCTTTTGCCGGTCTTCCTTTGGGTTTCTGTGCCATGTTCGAATAGTTCTAGAATACTGTTAGAAATGTGTCTGACGGAGGTCGTTATTCTCTACCTGCCAAGGGCTCTTTTGCGCAGCTTCTTCTTCGGGAAGACGCGGAGCTCCGTCTATGGTAATATCGCCTTTGGCTACGCCTTTGAGCCAGTCGATGGCTCTTTCGTAGCGGTCCTTGCGGACCTGCGACATCTTGTGCGGGTTGTGGATGCAGAAAATGTGATATGTGGCGATGTCCTTTGCCATCATAAGCACGAGCGGATGACGGGCGCTGCCTTCTGCCGTGAAGATTTTCTCGACGTCATAAGCCTTGTTGAGATAGGACTTCATCTCAGCGATAGCCTGCATCTCGCAGTCTTCTATTATGGTGCTATTTTCTGTCGCTTCGCCTCGGAGAAGGGAATCGAGAATATCTTTGTGAATGGTGCTGTCATAGTCGGACAGCTGAATAAATGTGCTCATATCGTGTTACATTCGGTTGCGTTGGTCTGTGAGGTCGTCGTATGATACAGTGTCGATGTGTGCGTTGCTTTCGCGCATTTTTCGGTCTGTGAAGACCTTGCCACCTTCGACACAGTCGGGGCCGTCGGCGCAGTAAGGCAGGTGAAGCTCAAACATCTTGAACTGGTCCATCAGCTCTATCATGTGCGGGTTGTCCTTCTCCTCCTCATTGAAGACAAGGCGTCCTTCGCGGTCTACCGGTTCAAGGCTGGCTTCGATACGTGTTGCCTTGTCGCCCTTCTTGCGCTCGTCACCTCTGATGTAAAGGCTTTCGCCCTTGAGCTGGTTCTTTTCCCTTACCATAGGCATGAAGACCTGTTCAAAGAACGGATTCTGCAGAGTGTTGTTCTCCTGAACGAAATATACGGGCACAGAGTTTCCCAAAATGCCCTTAAGGGTGTAGAACCACTCGATGTATTCATCGTTGCTTGCGTGGGCGCAAAACGCCTTCAGGATGTAGTAGGTTCCCTTCAGGTATCCCATCGCTACAAGTGCCTTTGTGGAGTTCTTCTTGTCCGCCTTACTGTTGGAGTATGCAGGGTCGCCATATACGACAATGAACTTGAACTTCTTTATCGGAGGCACTTTGCCCAGCGGAAGGTTCTTGAAGATCTTACCTTCCGATATCGGGTTGTTCATGTACTCCTGCTGGAATGCCTTCGTGGATATCTGCTGACGGATGCGTGCGATGTGCTCCGGCTTGTTCTTCTGTGGCCAGTTGCTGTTACCGTCCTTGTCTACGATGTTGATGATATCCCAGTGGTCCGCCTTGGCTCCTGCTCTGGCTACGCAGGTGTCCTTTGCAATGATGTTACCGCAGAAGACAATCAAGGTGGGCTCTGAGACTGACTTTGTCGGATAGAGGGCCTGTTCCCACCACTCCCACTTCTTGTCAAGGACGGTCTTGTTTCGACAGTCTGCGTCAGTGTCAAAGTCGTCCAAGAGAAGGATATCGGGGCGGACAGCTTCCGCTCTGGATCCACGGGGTGCATTACCTGCGCCGATGCCCAAGAAGGAGGCTCCGTTCTTAAGAATGAACTCCGTACCCGTCCAAGTGTCGAGGCTCTTTTGCTCGCCGTAGAATGCCTTCAGGCGTCCGTTTGCTTCGAAGTTACCTTTATATGGTCGCAGGAGTCGTTCTGCCGCATCCTGCGTTGCAGCTGCCAAGATGACGTTCTTATTTCTTCCCGTGAGCACGCGATACATCACGACAAACATGACGATTGTAGACTTGGCAAGCTCTCGGCTCCAGCTGAGGACTTCGAACCAGTCGTCATTGTTTATCATTCGCTTGATTGCTCTTGTGTGGAAGGGTGCGAACTCGTACTTCGCATAGCTAGGGAAAAAGTATTTGATCCATGCTAGAGGGTCCTTCTCCAGCTTGGCTCTTTTGCGTGCTTTCTCCGCCTCCGACAAGTCGGCTTCTACGGGGGTGGCATTGGCAATATCCTTGAGGAATTCCTTCCACTCTTTATGTTTGAGCTTGTCTTCCTGCTTCATGGCTTAGTTCATTTGTTCGGTTAAGAAGATGTCCCAGTATTTGGCGATCTTCTTTGCCTCGTCAAGGTCAACGGTGCGCATATAGTTGATGAAGCGCATTCCGGCATCTACAAGACCTGCGATATTCATCTCTGTCTCTAATCTTTTTGCGGCCGCAGACAATTTGATTATTTCATCTGCATGCCCTTTTCCTGGGGCCATCATTATGTAAGCAGCCGGCACTTTGCCATCGTGCTCTTTGAGAAGCTTTTCCCAGTCTAATGTCTTTTGCGTAAGCTGCTCAAGTCTGATGTAGATGTTTTTAAGAATCCGGTCTTTTCCCGTAGTCGAATATGTCTTAAGGTCTTCCCATTTTCCGGCTTCAGCCCAGCGCGATACGGTCTGCCTGGTGCTTCCTACTTTCTCTGCAATTTCGGCAAAAGTGAAGTTGCCTTGTATGTAAAGCTCTCTAGCGAGCTCTTTTTTCTGATCATTGGTCAATGTTCCCATATATACCTCTTTTCAGCAAAGGTGGTGATTACCTCTTAATTTGGAAAACTTATGATTTATGGCGTACAAACCGTTTGGTTGACTTATGTAAACTGTTTGGTTATCACTAATTTACGATTTTGAGATATGGGAAACGCTCTGCAATTTTGCGAAAAATGCAGAGGTGATGAAGAAAGGATTTTTCAATGTAATATTGCCGCGAGATGCAAAGAGTGCTGTTGCTATCCTTCTGTATGGTGGGATTGGTTCTGATAGGGTCGACAGTTCTGCCGTTGTCGCTGAGCTCATGGATCTTGCGTCAAGATATGAGAATATCGACGTAAGAATCAACAGCATGGGCGGTGAGGTGTACGCGGGTATGGCTATCTTCAACGCTATCCGTGCGTCTCAGGCAAATATCAATATATATGTCGATGGTGTGGCTGCCAGCATGGCAGGCGTCATCGCACTCTGCGGTCGTCCGCTTCACATGTCGAAATATGCGCGTCTTATGCTTCATCAGGTATCTGGTGGCATTTACGGCACATCCAAGGATATCAGGTCATACGCTGACCAGGTAGACGCCCTCACAAACGTACTGGTGGACGTAGTCGCTGAGAAGTCGGGATTAAAGCCGGAAGAGGTGAGGGAAAAATGGTTCGATGGCGAGGATCATTGGATAACCGCACAGGAAGCAATGGACCTGAAACTTGCCGACTCAATCTATGACATGAAGGACGGAGCGGTACCTGCCGAAGGAGCTACAGCTGAGGCAATCTATGAATTTACAAACCGGTTGTATACGCAACCACAAATCAATGAAAATATGGCATTAATCGACGAGTTGAAGAAAAGATCTTCATTTCAGAATGCGGCAACTGAGGACCAGATGCTCGCAGAGGTAGCCAGACTGGAGAATGAGGCGGCTAAGGTTCCGGCTCTTGAGTCTGAGCTCCGAACATTGAAGGCTGAGAAGGCTGCAGCAGAAAAGGCAGCTCACGAGGCTTTGGTAAACCAGGCAATCGCTGACGGTAAGATTCAGGCAGGACAGAAGGACCAGTACCTCGCCCTCATGGGTAAGGACTTCGATGGCGTTAAGGCTATTCTTGACGGAATGCCTAAGGCTAATGCAAGAATCCAGGATTTTGTCAACGGTCAGACAGCCAACCAGACTGCGCGTCAGCAGCTTGAGGCTATGAGCTGGGACGAGATCGACAAGGCAGAGCGTCTCATGGAGCTCAAGAACAACTATCCGGACCTCTACGCGGCGAAGATGAAGGCAAAGTTTAACGCTTAACAGATACAGACATGGCAGTACAGAAACAAATCTGGCAGAACACGATTATCGAGGAGTTCTGGCCTGATGATTCATTCGCCTCTAAGGCGACCAACGACTCAGAGTATGTGAACCAGGGCAAGACCGTTCACATTCCTAATGCGGGCGCTCCTTCTGGTGTAAAGAAGAACCGTAAGACCCTCCCTGCAGAAGTTACAGTACGTACAGACGTAAATGTGGAATATGATCTCGATGAGTTCACAACTGACCCAGTACGCATTCCACATGCAGATACTGTAGAGCTCTCTTACAGCAAGAGAAACTCCGTGATTTCACAGGATAGAGCAAAGCTTCGCAATGATGCTCACCAGAGCATTCTTGAGAAGTGGGCTCCGGACGCTAAGTATAGAATCACTACCACTGGTGCTTCCCGTAACGCTTACATTACAAATGCAACAGGTCAGCGCAAGGCGCTTACAACAAAGGACGTTCTCGCCCTTCAGACCAAGTTTGACCTTCAGGACGTTCCGGCAGCAGACCGTTACCTCGTTCTTGATGCGGTAATGTATGCTGACCTTCTCGCAGACATGATTGAGTCACAGAAGATCGGATTCTTCGCTCAGGCAGACGCAAAGAAGGGTATCGTAGGTGAGCTTTACGGCTTCAAGGTAATGAAGAGAAGTACAGTGCTTCGATTCACAGCTGCGGGAGCTCTTGTGAAGACAACTGAGGGTGCAACACTCAACGCTACAGACCTTGCAGCAGGTCTTGCATTCCACAAGGATGCAGTATCAGTTGCAATGGGTGAGGTAGTGATGTTCGACAGCATGAGCAACCCTACATACTACGGCGACATCTACTCATTCCTTGTTCGCACAGGTGGAGCAAAGAGACGCACCGACGGTAAGGGTATCTTCGCAATCGTCGAGGGAACAGTAGCATAACCAACAGGTGTGTCCCGCCTGTAGCCAGGTGGGACATGCCTTAATACTTCAAATCATGGCATTACCAAAAGTAAAAATCCAATATCTCAACGGTCTGCTAGGCGTCACTCCTGATTCTCAGGATGGACTTCTTGCTTTGGTGCTTCTGGGCGCTTCGGCTGTAGAGGGTAAGTTTGCGCTTGATACGCCGTACCTCATCTATGGTCCGTCATCTCTGGAAGATCTTGGCGTGACTGAAGAGAACAACGCCCGTCTCGTGGAGATTGTGAGCGAGTTCTATTCAGAGGCTGCAGAAGGTACACCGCTGTATATTGCAGGCTATACAGGCACTATGACGGCGTTCTGTAACAAGGATACCGGAAAGCTTGTGCAGCTTGTAGAACAGCTCAAGGGAGAGGTCCGCGGAGTCATCGTGGCAGGTACTGCTACAGATGCGACGGCTACTGGTCTTGCTGCGGATGTCACCGGCGCTCTGCCTGTCGCTCAGGCTGCTGCAGAGCATTGTGCCGACTCTCTCTATGCTCCGATTTTCGTAGTGCTTGAGGGTAGGTCATTTGGCAAAGCTTCTGACCTTCCGGACATGACGGAGCAGAAGTACGACAGAGTTGCAGTGCTCATCGGAGACACCAAAAAGAACAGTAAGGACGCAGCTGTCGGCATTCTTGCCGGACGTATCGCTGCAGTTCCTATCCAGCGCAATATCGGCGCAGTCCTTTCAGGTACTCTCAGAGTGTCTGAAATGTACCTTGGAGGTGAGCTTGTCGACAAGAGCATGAATGATGTTCGAACAATCAATGACAAGGGATATCTCGTGCCTCGTATCCATGTAGGACGCGCAGGCTACTACTTCACAGACGACGTGATGTGCTGTGATCCTACAGACGACTATGCACATCTGACCGCTAGACGTACTGTCGACAAGGCCGCACGTATTGCATACGACACTCTTCTCGATTTCCTTCTCGGAGAGATTGAAATCAATGAGGACGGCACAATGCAGGAGCCGGTAATCAAGAGCTGGCAGGCAACAGTAGAGTCTGCCATCGATGGCCAGATGACTGCAAACGGTGAGCTCAGCGCTGTCAATGGCAGTGGTTGCAGATGCGTCATAGATGCGTCGCAGAACGTGCTCTCTACAGGTCGAGTGGATGTGACTCTCAAGGTTCGTCCGTTTGGCTATGCTCGTGAGATTGTCTGCAAGTTGGGATTCCTTACCACTAACGCATAGGAGACAAAGCAATGACAAAGTTTAACAGCAGAGAGTATGAATGGGCTGACGTCAGCGTAGTCGCTGCCGGTCGCATGATCACAGGCATCAGAGGTGTCTCATATACTTCATCGCAGGAGAAAGAGGCTCTTTATGGCAAGGGCAATAAGCCGCACTCTATCCAGAGGGGCAATAAGAGCTTTTCGGGTAACATCCGACTTCTGCAGAGTGAGCTTGAGGCGCTTGAGCTGGCTGCAGGTGGCGATGCACTGGATATCAGCTTCAACATCGTCGTGGCGTATGGAAATCCGCTCAAGGGCGATGTGATCACAACCGACCTTCTCGTAGGTTGTGAGATTACCGAAATTCCAAAATCCCTCAATCAGAATGACAAGTTCATGGAAATCGAGCTTCCGCTTACCATGCTTGACGTCAAGAGAGGATACAAGTAAAACCGAGCCTCCGGGCGGTTGTCCGGGGGCGTTATAATAACATTATAACAGCAATAGAACTATGGTAGAAGTTACACAGGCACAGATTAACGACTGGAAGAAGAAACACGGTGAGATTGTTTCATACACGGTCGAGGACAAGGTAGCATATTTCCGCAAGCCTACAAGACAGGAGATATCGTATGCGTCGGTTGCGAGTAACCAGATGAAAGACGTTATCAAGTATTCTGAAACCCTCATGAACGCTTGTTTCATCGGCGGTGACAGAGAGATCTTAGACAAGGACGAATACTTCATCGGTGCGATGTCGGTCATCGAGGCGCTTGCAGAAGTAAAGACCGGTGAAGTAAAAAAGCTCTAGAGCTGGCAGACGGCAGGCCGGAAGCGGATTTTATCGGCTACTATAATACGCTGTTGAGATATTATCTGCATGTGGATCCGGACACGCTGACTGACCAGCAGTGGGCTACAATGATAGCCCAGTTGAAAGATATACGCAAGAGAGAAGCAGGAAAATGAACGCCCTCCAATTCATAATTGACATCGCCGCACGTGGTGACCAGGCAGTCATCCGCAGAGTCAACGCCATTCAGGACCGACTGGGTGGCGCTGAGGCTGCAGCGGACCGATTGGCAAACACTGCCAGTGGCAAGCTCAAAAGAGCGTTCATGTCTCTTCCCGGTGCGTCCTTCTTTGCCAATCCTATAGTTGCCATCACTGCCGGCATCGGCGCTGTGACAAAGCTTGGAATGGAGACCGAGAAGACTGCGACAGCCTTCCGCGTCCTTGCAGGATCTGAAGCGACATCTACAAAGCTCCTGGGCGAGCTTAACAAATACGCCGATGAGACAGTATGGAACCGTCCTGAGATTCAGGAGGCGGCAAAGACCATGATGGGATTTGGCGTATCCACAGAAACCGTCTCGAAAGACCTTAAGATGCTCGGAGATGTCGCCATGGGTGACAAGAATAAGCTGCAGAGCCTTGCGCTTGTCTTCGGTCAGATCTCATCAGCAGGAAAACTGCAGGGTCAGGACCTTCTCCAGCTCATCAACGCAGGATATAACCCTTTGCTCGATATCTCGGAGCTTACAGGTAAGTCGGTAGCGACCCTCAAGGATGAGATGAGCAAGGGTGCGATATCCGCAGACCTTGTTCGAAAGGCATTCGAAAAGGCTACGGGTCCGGGCGGTAAGTTCAATAACATGATTGATTCGATGGCGAAGACTGTGCCTGGTGCATTTGACCAGCTCAAGGGTAAGGCGTCAGCCGGACTGCTTCGCTTATACGACATAATACAGCCTTATCTAATCCCTGCCTTCCAGCTTATGGGTAAGGTGCTTGAAAAGCTCTTCGGAGTTCTCGAAGGCGTGCTGAATTTCCTTGTGAAGTATGGGCAGTGGCTGTTGCCGGCTGTGGCAGCTGTAGCGGCATATAATGTCGCAGCCAATGCGTCTATCATAGCTCTCAAGGGATGGATAGCGCTTCAGAAGATCCTGAATGTGGTAATGAGCATGAACCCGGTAGGACTTATTGTTGCGGGTGTTGCTGCCTTGGCTGCAGTCATCGCGGTCTGCTGGAATAAGTTTGCAGGATTCAGAGCTGTTATTCTCACAGTGTGGGATGCGCTCAAGGGATTTGCAGACATGCTCAAGAATCTCGTCATTGATAGGATCACCGACCTTTTGGCAGGTATCGGTCAGGTCGGAGAAGCTTTGGCAAAGCTCTTCAAGGGCGACTTCTCCGGAGCATGGACAGCTGCTAAGAATGCAGCGTCTCTGATATCGGGACACACTGCCAGAAAGAATGCCGTCGCAGCTTCTGCTGATATCATCGGCGGAATCGGAGGTAATTACAAATCTCATTTGGCTGCAGAGACAAAGAAGCAGCTCTCGGATCCAAAGGCGGCAGCCGGTACTGCGGCAGAAGCGGGCGCAGCTGGTAGCCTCGGCACTGCGGAACTCAACACAACGGGGGTTGCAAATGATATCACTACCGGTGGAACGCGCAACACATCTATCACACTTAATATCGGTAAGTTCTGGGAGGATATCAACGTGTTCCCGGCTGAAGATATGGATATGAATACAATCTCAAGAAAGGTTCTTGAGGCGATTAACAGGTCTCTTGAGGCCGCAACAGCAGCAGCGCGATGATGACTTTTCAGGTAGATAAAGAAACGGGCAAGCTTGGATTTGTCAAGAAGGTCCCGCCATATTTCCTCTTCATGCAGAACGCTGTTGTGAAGCCGGACGGTGACGGGTACGACTTCTCGATGCTCACAGAACAGCAGATTCAGGATGCGGTCGCCAATGCTAACGGAGTGCCGATGCAGTGCCCGCTGTGGATGAGGCTTGAAGGTGAGGAGTGGTGGTTGCTTCCATTTGAGCCTATCATCACGATTCACGGCAAGAACATCATCACAAAGAAGCAGGTCGCAAAGGGCAAGGTCAGAGGATCCATCAAAGAGAGATGGACGCAGGATGACTACCAGATAAACATCAACGGCATTCTGATTAACCCTGAAGGTACGGGATATCCGGATGAGGACGTCAAGGCGCTAAAAAGGCTTTGCGAAGCTGCAAAGGTTCAGGTCATGAGCCCGCTTTTCGAAGTATTCTCGATAGACCAGATAGTGATAGAAAGCTTTGATTTTCCCTTCACTTCAGGACCGAATAACCAGGCATATACAATAGGCGCGGTAAGCGACGATATATATAAGCTTTTGCTCAGAGAAGAGGACTTAAAGGTACAGTAACATGTTTACGATGGGGTATGACATAAGGGTTGGAGCCTACAGGCTTGGAATGCTCGAAAAGGTCGAGATAAACAGGTCTGTGGAGCTGTTGGCCGATACTGCCATCATCACTCTTCCTGCTGCGGAGTATAACGCGACACTCGACGTGGAGTCGAAGATCAAGAGAGGTGACAAGGTGGTCATTAACCTCGGATACGAAGAGACCGGAATTGTCGAGGAGTTTGTCGGCTGGGTGCAGAGGTTAGGCACTGATAACGGGGCAATCACCATAGAGTGCGAAGATGATCTTTTCCACTTTCGAAAGGGGCTCAAAGACCAGCAGAAGACTAATATAACGCTCGCAGATCTTCTCAAGTTGGTTGTCGACGGAGTCGGTGGAGGTTATAAGATTGACTGCAGCTACTCCTGGACTTACGACAAGTTCACTATCAACAGTGCAACCGGTTTTGATGTTCTCAAGAAGGTACAGGAGGAGAGCGGAGCTGATATCTACATTCAGGACAATGTTCTGCACGTGCACGCACCAGGGCAGACCGTAGGAAAGGATATCATCTATGACTTCGCGCAGAACGTGCAGTCCTGCGACCTTAATTACAGGCGTGCAGACGAGAGAAAAGTTCAGGTAGTAGTCAAGGCTGTCTTGCCTGACGGAAAGGTCAAGGAAAGGCATTATGGTGCTACTGGAGGCGATAAGGTGGAGGTCAAGTGTGCGACCTCTGATGATAAGTCGATGAAGCTTCGCGGAGAAAGCGAGCATAAGAGGCTGAGCTTCGACGGTTACGATGGAAGCATTACGACATGGCTTGTGCCGTTTGTCATTCCTGGTGACAGTGCAGATCTTCGAGATGCTGACTACGACTATAAGAACGGAAGATATTTTGTGCGGGCTGTCAAGACCGAGTTCAGCAGCTCAGGAGGCACAAGGGAAATTGAGCTCGGATTCAGACTGTCATGACACCGGAAAGAAGACTAGCGGACAATATCAAAAGACTGCAGCCGGTCAATCTCTGGATGACTCAGGGCGAGGTGGTCGCCGTCGATGGGCTGACATGCACCGTGAGGATTGGAGATGCGGACATCGAGGGTGTAAGGCTGAGAGCTTCGCTGACTGAGAGGGAAAGACAGGTTCTGGTGGTGCCGAAGATTGGCAGCTCTGTGACGCTCGGATGTCTCACCGCAGATCTTAACAACCCTGTAGTGCTGCAGGTGGACGAGGTAGAGAGCATAACAGTCAACGGCGGACAGCTCGGAGGGCTGATAAACATTCAGGATCTGACCGACAAATTGAATGAACTGGTTGACAAATTCAACAGTCACACTCATACGGTTGCGACAGGAGGCATTCAGGTGGCTGGGCCGACAGGCTCAATGTCCAATGCAAATCCTATCAGTGTGCCGGCAGTCACTTCTAAGGCAAGAGAGTTTAACATATCCGATTATGAGGATGAAACAATAAAACACTGATGAAAGGGATACAGCTTGTAGATTATGATATCGAGATTAAGACAGAAAAGGATAAGTCCGGTAAACTCATCTCAGGATTAGTGATAGGAGATATCCTGCATCAGAATCAAGCTCTACTGTTAAGTATCAGAAAAGGTGAGTTAAAAGAGAATCCATCTATTGGTGTAGGACTGTCAGATCTGCTTCTTAGTCACAACCTGACAGAAGCAAGAAACGAGATCAGACAACAGCTGGAGTTAGACGGACAGACCGTAGAGAAAATCATTATGACGCCTACAGAATTAGGCATTAAAGCTCATTACTAAAATTTGACGATATGGAAAACATATTCACACCAGTAAAGTCAGTACTTGTGACGGCCTTATGTGCAGTCGCTGCCTTTTTTGCACCAATTGCCAATCTCATATTTGCAATATTCATCATCTTCTTGCTTAACTGTGTTGCAGGACTGATTGCAGATATTGTAGTCGGACGACAAGGTTTTGACCTTAAAAAGTTCTTTCATTGTCTTCTGGAGACATTGGTCTTCTATCTCATCATAATGGCCGTGTATGTCATAGGTGACAAGCTGCTGAATATGGCAGGAGCTATACAGTGCAGTACGGTTATCGTATATGCGATTCTCTACTTCTACAGCGTCAACATATTGCGCAACTGCTATCAGTTGTTTCCTGACTCAAAAACCTTGAAATTCCTCTTTTACGTGCTCTCATTTGAGATCATCAAGAATCTGCCGTACATGGAGAGATTCAAGGAAAATGAGCAGAAGGTGGATAATGAACTTAACAAAAAATAGTATGGCTGACGTTGACAGATTAATGCCCTTTATTCTCAAATGGGAAGGCAAGTTTGTAGATGATCCATCGGACAAGGGCGGAGAAACCAATATGGGCGTAACTCTTAAGACATGGCGCTCGGTTGGCTATGACAAGGAC
This sequence comes from Candidatus Cryptobacteroides sp., assembly GCA_045126915.1. Classification (GTDB taxonomy): domain Bacteria; phylum Bacteroidota; class Bacteroidia; order Bacteroidales; family UBA932; genus Cryptobacteroides. Next base: position 10,183 of record JBGVPH010000019.1, on the reverse strand, counting down.
GGTGACGGTGATATAGACGTTGATGATCTGAAACTGCTGACGCCGGAAGAAGTGAGAGACAGGGTGATGAAACCTCACTACTGGGACAGATGGAAAGCTGACAATATAGTCTCGCAAAGAATTGCAGACATGGTGGTCGATTGGACATGGTGTTCTGGCAAATGGGGCATAGTGATTCCGCAAAGGATCCTTTGCGTACCGGATGACGGTATCGTCGGACCGCTGACTCTCAGTGCAATCAATCACATGGACGAACCTAGACTTTACTCGCAGTTATGGCAGGCTAGAAAGGATTTCCTGCAAAAGGTAGCAAAGGAAGATGAGAATATGAAGTTTTTACGAGGTTGGATGAACCGCCTAAATGATCTGAAAAAATGAACCGCATGGTATTTTATATAGTTCTGTTGTTTGGCTTGATGTCCTGCGGCATGCAGAAGACAGTCGTGTCGCAGGATGTTCAGGCTGATTCAAGGACAGAAAGCTCTGACAGCAGCGCACTTCACAGTATGATCGAAAAGATTGTGCAGTCCCAGCTGGACGAGTTGCTTGACAAAAAGCTGGACAATGATCTGACGGTTGAACGTAGAACATGGAGTCCGCCGGACACGTCCGGCAAACAGTATCTTGTGACAGAAGAAAAGATGATCTCTGCAACCCGTCTGACGGAGACCAGAAAAACAGTCAAGGCAGATGTGGAGAATATTGTCGAAAAGACCGACAGCATGCAGGTATCCGCAAGTGCACAAGACCTTGTCTTGGATTCAACGGTAGACGTTACAGATAAAGAGGGGTTGCCCTGGTGGCAGAAGACACTGATGATGATTGGAGCTGCCGTAATACTGATGTTAATAATCAAGATTGCACTTAAGATGATATGACGGTTACTGTACAGCATAGACAGACTCTGTCAGATATCGCAATGCAGGTCTATGGCGATATCAGAGGAGTAACAGCGATTGCATTTGCAAACAACATAGGCATTACGGATGTTCTTGAGCCCGGTATTCAGCTGATATGCCCTGATGAGGTATATGATATATATCTTCAGAATTACGTCAGGAAAAGGCGCATTCAGCCTGCTACGGAGCTTGAGGAGGAAGCAAAGACAGTCGCAAGAATATTTGCAATAGAGTTTTCAAAGGAATTTGCATAATGGCAAGGACAATAAAACAGATAAAGAAGAGCATGACAGATGAGTTCATGGCTTCAGATGTGATTCGTAAGAAATACGGGTTTGGGGAGAATGACACTTTTGAGAATTCCTTTAGCCTGGTGTCAATCGAGAGCATAATATTTGGCGTGATTGCTTCTGCTGTCTATGTGCTGGAGTCGCTGTTTGAGATCTTCAAGAAAGATGTTGACCGCAAGATTTCGTCAGCTGTACTCGCCTCGATACCATGGTATCATAAGATAGCATTGCAATATCAGCATGGAGACGAACTGGTCTTTGATGACAGCACTATGCAGTATGGCTATGAGACCGTATCTCCAGACAAGCAGCTTGTCAAATTTGCAGCGTGCCGCGACAATCGAGGATATGTATATGTACTTGCTGCAGGAGAAGATTCTACAGGACGTCCGGTTCACCTTTCAAACGACGTTCTAACGCCGTTCAAAAAGTACATGAACGACCTCAAGCCGGCGGGAATACCTTTAGTCATTGTCTCGTATGATCCTGATGTTATCCAGCTCTCTGTAAGAGTGCAGTACAACCCATTGCTGCTGAACAGCGATGGCAGTATGGTCTCAGACTTCTCATCGCATCCGGTAGAAGATGCCATAACAGAATATCTCTATGATATAGAGTATGGAGGTGTATTCAATAAAACAAAGCTGGTCGACGCAATACAGCAGGTCATGGGAGTGACTGATGTGGTACTTGACGACGTCAAAGTGAAATCAGCTTCAAGTGCAGAGTACAGTCAGGTTACAGGAAACAACTACACATCAGCAGGAGGAGCATTTGTGCCTTCTGACCTTAGAAACTCGATATCCTATGTATTACAACTTTGACGTCCGGAAATGGGTATTGCAACAGTTGCCGCCTGTACTTTGTCAAGGCGTAATGGCAGCTTTGATGAAGTGTCTGTCGCAGCCTTTAAAAATGATCCATGAAGAGTTCCACAGGTACGCAACAGGCACCGACCAGCAGTTGATGCACAATTCGCAGACGCTGATGCTGCAGAAATGGCTTAACGACATTTTTAATCTGCCTTCGGGGACTATTTACATCGCCAACTACCTCAGCGATCAAGTGTATTTGCATTACGCAGATGAATTGCCTGACGACACATACATGTGTGAGAAGGATGAAGGTGACAGTATCTATCTCAAAAGCGAGATAACCAATGAGTACGGAGGTTTTATTGTAAACGTGCCTAAAAAGTTCGCGACAGAGGAAAATCTACATACAATAAGAAAGTGGGTTGACTATTACAAAGTGGCAGGGACCATTTATAAGATAGAGACATATGAATAAATTTTTGACATTCAAGGGAGAACAGCCGGTTTATCTGGGAGACATTGACTTTATGCAGGACAACTCCAGGGCTGCAATCCTTTACGTTCTCAAAGGCATAACTGGAGAGAATAACCCGACCTGCATTGTTTACGGATGTGAAAAGACTGAAACCGGCTGTGCTGGCGGTGTGGTCTGCTTGTCCGGCGAGCTGTATGCTGTTGAGCCTTCATCGTTGACCGGCGATGTCTACCTGATGACAACCACAAGCTACGCAGGATCAAGACTGATGAAGTCAGGAGAGTATCGAGAGTGCTACGAGATTAACAGCGTAGCATACACTGCCGAAACAACAGATTTCAGGCTTGCAGACTTGCCAAGACTTGAAGGATTGTTGTCAAGAGGACAACGTATAGCTGTAGAGAATAACAATGCGGCCGCTGATATTAAAGTTGTCAGAAGAGGGTCAATGTTTTCGGTTAGCGGATCGTTTCATGGCTACGACAAAGATCCCGGATGGATGCCTGGTATGACTCAATCTGTTTCTTGTGATCTTAAGGGCGTCGACAAGCTGATTACTGCCGGCTGCACTGTGGTTGCGCCGATATACAATCTTCCAGAAGGTCAGTTTGAAGCCACTTTTGCCATAGTCAGTGCCAACATCAGCGAGGGACAACTGACACTTAGTTTCGATCAATGGATCAACGCAGATTATGTCATTCCTCTGTCATTTATAATAGAATAATTGATTATGGCAACATTACAAGAAAAGATAGCAGCTCTGATTGCAGAGACGCGCGAAGGCACTGTGACTCCAGAACGACTAGGTGGATTGTTGCAGGAATTATATGAAATGGCGGAAAAAGTATCTGCAGCAAGTCTGCCTATGGCAAGGGAGTTTTCCGATGAATTTAATGATGATTTCGCACGATGATAACAAGAGAAAGACTCCTTGAAGTCCTCAAGGCAAGGGCAAAGGAGAACAGGACAATTCCTGTAACGAGCAAGAATCCGCTAATTAAAAAGCTCAAGGCAAGGGCAAAGGCAGAAGGCAAGGAAATAAAGACTATGCCGATTACTAATGAGAGAATCAAGGCTCTTATAGAGAGAAGCAAGAAACGAATCAACAAAAAGGAGGAATAGATATGACAAAAGCAGAAATCATTGAGGCAATCAATGCGGTTATCAGACCGAACAACGAGAAGGCAATCACGGCAGAATCGTTGGCAAATCTCTTGACAGAGATAGCAAACGCAACACCAGAAAGCAGTGGCGGTGGTGTGGTATTTACTATTGGCAGACCGAATGAGGATGCAAGTGCATTTGTTTTGACAGAAGCAGAGAAGGCGCATAATGCAGTTATGTTTGCGACCATAGCAGATGCGGATATCTTTCCCGGAGTAAGTGTGGATGTGTCCGGATACTTTGAAGCTATGATGGAGGCAGAAGGAATCAATGCCACAGGAGTCAAGGCGAATGTGCCCTCTCTTCAAGTTCTATATGCTCCGGCAGACCTTGCAACTCTATTGGGTGAAGGGGATACTGCCATTATTGAGGTGACTACTCAATTCGGCACATTTGAATTCTACGAAGACGGCTCATTTATCTCTTTGAGTGGCGAATAATATGAGGACAAGCGAAATCAGAACCTACATTGATAGGATATTAGGAAATAGCATAAGATGTCTTCTTCCATCATTTTGGTGGAAGAGGGCATTCGGTGCAGTCATGGATAAGGTTGAAGAGGTAGAAGGCAAGATTCCGGACACATCAAGTCTTGCAACAAAGAAAGAAGTGGAGGGATGGATAGACAACCTAGCCGAAGAAGTCGCTCCTATTGTAGAGGCTCTCAAGGTCGTGAGAGTATATGCTCCTATCGGAGAAAATGGTAATCTTCAGAATGTCTCTGTTCCCGAATATGAAAAAAGTATCAATAGAATCTTCTATGAGCGAGTTGCCAATGGCGAGGTGGTGTATGCTGATGTGTATGGCGGTTACGATGCCGGAACATATTACACCGGCACAAGATTCTACACGGCTCTCAAGGGCACTATGACCGGAAATACTGTCAGTCTTCGTTACGAAGTTACCGACAGATATGAATCTCTCGTTAGACAAATTGACATCTATTCAAGCGGATACGCAGAGATACGGGATGCGAGTATTGCAGAGATGTCATTTGTTGAGACCGCAATTTCAAACGCAATTACTAACACCTTAAACACCGCAGTATAATGGCAAAGGATAATAACTTGAAGGACTTTCTTACCGATGTTGCCGATGCTATCAGAGAGAAGGAAGGCTCAACCGGATTAATCAATCCACAGGAGTTTTCAGCAAAGATTAGAGCCATAGAAACCGGAGGCGGTGGAGAATCCGGTGGTGGCGGTGCTTCTGCCGGAGCAGTCAATTTCAGAGATTACGATGGCACGATACTGCACTCTTTCAGCAAGGATGAATTCCTTGCTCTTGAAGCATTGCCGGAATTGCCTACGCAATCCGGTCTGATTTGCCAAAGTTGGAATTGGTCGTTAGCGGATGCACAGGAATATGTAGCAGAATATGGCAAGCTGGATGTCTTTGCGACCTATATCACTGATGATGGAAAGACAAGACTCTACATCACCATTGCTGCGGAAGGCAGAATGGATGTGCCTCTTGCATTGCAGCAGAGTGTCAGCAATGGTGTCGTGGTTGATTGGGGAGATGGAAGCGCAACGGAGACCTTCAGCGAAACATCTGCGACCACATTAAGGCATACTTACGGCAAGGTAGGAGACTATGTCATCACTTTGGAGGTACTTGATGGAACATTGAGTCTCTCTGGATCGTCATCTTACGGAATCTTTGCAGATTCAAAGAAAGTATATGGCAATATGCTGCAAAAGGTGGAGATTGGTAATGGTGTGACAAGTATCGGAAACTACGCATTCTACAACTGCTATTCCCTTGCATCGGTAGTGATTCCGAATGGTGTGACCAGCATAGGCAGCTCCGCATTCTACGGCTGCTATTCCCTTGCATCGGTAGTGATTCCGCAGGGTGTGACAAGCATAGGAATCGAAGCATTCTACAACTGCTATTCCCTTGCCTCGGTAGTGATTCCGCAGGGTGTGACAAGCATAGGAGATAGCGCATTCAGAAACTGCTATTCCCTTGCATCGGTAGTGATTCCGCAGGGTGTGACAAGTATCGGAAACTACGCATTCAACTACTGCTATTCCCTTGCATCGGTAGTGATTCCGAATGGTGTGACAAGCATAGGCAACTCCGCATTCTACAGCTGCACTACTCTTGCCTCGGTAGTGATTCCGAATGGTGTGACCAGCATAGGCAGCGCCGCATTCTACGGCTGCTATTCTCTTGCCTCGGTAGTGATTCCGCAGGGTGTGACAAGCATAGGAATCCAAGCATTCTACAACTGCTATTCCCTTGCCTCGGTAGTGATTCCGAATGGTGTGACAAGCATAGGCAACTCCGCATTCTACGGCTGCACTTCTCTTGCCTCGGTAGTGATTCCGCAGGGTGTGAAGAGCATAGGAAACCAAGCATTCTACGGCTGCACTTCTCTTGCCTCGGTAGTGATTCCGAATAGTGTGACAAGTATAGGCAGCTCCGCATTCTACGGCTGCACTTCTCTTGCCATCCTTGACCTCCGCACCCACACATCAGTACCTACCTTGTCTAACACCAATGCGTTCACATCAGTTGCATCCGACCTCAAGATTGTCGTGCCTGACGGACTATACGACACATGGATTGCAGCAACGAACTGGAGCAGTACGAGTGTGTCAAAATACATTGTCAAGGCATCAGAGTTCAACGCATAAACGAAAGAGACATGATAGTAAGATTATTTTACGAAAGGAGGTTTGACGGTGTGCGTTTATATCGCACCTATTCAGATAGTAACCGATACATCAGGCAGACCGAAACCGGAAATGTATATACCGAAGCCATTGATGTGGAAAACGCCAATTATACCTATGAGGAAACCGATGATATTATTGTTGACACTCCTCCTCCTTCTGACGTCGTGCGCGAAGACTGAGATCGTAGGCATGCCTGAAATCCAGGAGACATGGGACCCCTTGCCAGCCAAGCGTCCCAAGCCTCTGAGTCAGGCCCCGCCCAAAGACACGACCGAGACTCCCGACACCGTCCGCGTCCCGATAGGCTTCAATCCTACGGTTGCCGACTGGACTGAGACAGAAATAGAGGGATAAAGATACCCTCGACCCTGCAGCAACTTCCCCAAATTACATACAGATTAGGCCATAGGCCGGTCAAGGGCGATTAAAAGTCCTTGCCGTTCTATGGCCTTATTGTATGCCTACTGCAAGGACAGACATTAACGAACAAAACAAATTATGTGCAAAAGAGAGTTTTGTGAGCAAATAATTGCTCTTGTCGCTAAGGTTACTGACCTTACAGTAGATGATATAATGTCTCATGCAAGACGTCCTGAGATTGTCGATGCGCGATATCTTGCAGTTTACGTAATGCTCAAGAAAGGAATCCAGGTTAATAGAGTCGCGGAGTTTATGTCAATGACTGAACGAAATGTTTACCATGTCCAGGAACGATTTGACGACAGAAAAGACTACGGTGATCCTATGATAGAACAGTATTATAATAGCGTTCTAAAGGCGTTGAAATAAGTCTGAAATAAGTCTGAAATAACCCTTTTCTCAGGGTGTTGCATTCTGCCATCTTTGCACTGTCAGATCTTCCGATTTGATGCCAAACCCGGAAGGCAGTAAGAAGGGACTAATACTAAGTATTATGGAAGGTAGTAATTATCTAACACCTGGCGATCTCGCTCTCTATGAGCAGCGCAAGTACAACTATGACGGTGGCTATGGCTATCATGAAAGAAAAAGACCTAGCGGTACTGCGATTGCTGCAGTAGCTATTGCGGGAGCAGCAACAGCGGGAGTGGTTGCAGTAGCTGCATTCATGAACGCTGCATCAAAGGCTCGCGCTAGAGGAAATGAGAGAGCAATCGACATCCTTGCTCAGGGTATGATTCAGGAGCGTCAGTCACGCGAAACATGGCAGGACAAGCATTCTCCATCAACCATCCAGTATGTGGATGTGCAGACTGGTGCAGGTGCTTTCTCTAATGCAAATGCAGCAGCGTTGGCGTTTCAGAATCAGAACGGACTCAATTCCGCTATTGGTGGATGCAACTTTTTGAGAGTTTGCCGATACAGTGCTCCTCAGCCTTGCGGATGCGACTCTTGCGGTCAGTAATCAGCATGAACTAAGGCGGGGAGGCGGGGACGCCTCTCTGCCTTCTAATCACACAAATTATGTTTGGAAACAGTCGCATAGATATGAACGAAATAATCCCTACATCAAAGATGAGCTTAAAGATGAGTTGTATTAGGGCTTGTAATAATGATGTAGCAAAAGCAGCTGAGCTGTATGAATTTTTGGCAAAAGACATCGAGAGTCTGCCAGACTTTGATGTAAGACCGCCTTCGACATTTGACCAAATAAAAAGCATCGCTGGAGATATATTTGGTTGGGTAGATCAAAACCAGGACAAAATTATCGGGGCATATAACTTTATACAGTCAGCCAGGTCGGGCGCTCCTATAGGTGCAGCTGGTGCTCCAGTGCCAAATGTTCCACCAATTCCTGAATAATTATGCAGCCATATAAGATAGAAATCTATGTGTATGCTGAGAATGCAGATGAAGCTGCAAAGGTTCAACACTCAGCAATCAACTTTGTTAAGGAAAAATACAACCATGGCATACTTATTAGTGCGGACAAGCTTTCCAAAGCGATAGAAAAATTCAAGGATAGCTACATAGTAAATCAATACTTCAAGTGATGGAAAAACAACCTAGAAACATCTTCGAACAGATCCTATTTGGACTCGAAGCTACAAATGCTAATGTAGTAGCATTGTCAGAAGAAATAGCAATGATAAGGCAAGACTTGCATGCTATAAAGTCAGCCTTATATATGAATGAAAACTCCGAGCCTAACGCTCTCGGCGCGGTGAAAAATGAAACAGTAGAGGGCACTAATAATTAAGTACTATGAGTTGTAACAAAATCAATTCAGCAGTGATCACGCCCGTGTTAGCTGCCGGCTCCGCCACCTCGCCGTACTATTTTCAGGTGAACATCTCACAGAGACTTTGTTGGCCAGCTTGCGCTGATCTTCCGCCTGTCTTTACTCCTGCATTCTCTTTAGAAAGCGTTTCGCAGGTTGGAACAGGAGAATATGTTGCAACAGTCAAGGTTGAAGGTGTGATATCTTATGTGCCATGTGGCCAGAATGAGTGCTGCACAAAGTCACAGGTTATCTCACAGACCTTCACCATTCCGATTGCATCAGCGACAGCACCCACAAGTGTCACTCTGACTCCAGGTGTGAGCGTCAATGCAGTCAGTGTGGGAGCATGCCAGAACTGCGGACGCACATTTGTCAGTGAAACGCCTCTTGTAGTAACAGTAGCGTAGCCATGTTCTGGATAGCAATAGTGGTAATGTTAGGCGCGTGTCTCGCACAGCATTTGGGTTTGTCTCAGGCCATAGCTAACACTGTTCTAAAGGTCGCCAAATGCTCGAAATGCCTTTCTTTCTGGTGCGTCTTTTTTGCACTGGCAGTGTCGGGATGTAATCTTATAGTTGCCCTACTGCTATCCGTTTTAATGGCCTATCTATCACACTACTTCAATCTGGTGTTGATGATCTTAAATAACCTGTACGATTGGTTATGGCAAAAAGGAAACAAATAGAAGATGACCTGATGGATCCAACGAATCAGAGAGTCTTAGAGGCAAGAATGCTTCTTAAGCGCAAAAGTATTAAATACAAGCCACTGCCTAAGTTTAAGAGTGGCTGCAAAAACTGTTAAACATGAATACGCAGGAATTAAAAGAGCGATATAAGCATCTATATGATGTTATGGCTCAATCAAAAAAAGTCGAAAATATGCAGGTTTTTGGCCGTGCTGACAAGTATTTCTTTGATATGATGGCAGAGAACAATCCTGCAATAGCTAAAAAGTGGATTGAGATGCTTGAGCCGGTAGTGTGGAATAACTACTTATCAGCAGAAGTAGCCCAGGAATTGGCTATGAAGATTGTTAATCAAGATGGATCTAAGGGTCCTTACTGGTCTATGGATACATTCTTCAGTGTTGTACCTAAACTTGGCGGTACTCTCGATGATGAGCCATACTACAACAGATATGCTTTGTGGTTGGTTGCCAATGCTCATTATTCAGACTTTGCTCGATCGACTTCAGAAGATATGGGATATCAATCGATTGCTGAGGTACCAGCTGAAAAAATGGCTTTGTCAATGTATAAAAAGGCCGTAGAAAGCCTTAAAGACGTCGATAGGTCACATTACATTGCTAACTACTATCACGTGTAAGAATACCAATATAATACTTTTATAATGTCCATAGAACTACGGTTTTGTGGACATTATTTGTTTATAGCGTTCAGAAATTAGAGGGAATTGTCCCAAATGTCACCATAATTCCCTCTAATGTATAAAACAAAAAAAACACGTCTCAAAAGACGCGCATTTCGTTTTATATGTCAATTGACGCATTTCGTTTTACTCAAGCGCACATTTGGTTTTGGCGATTATATTTTCGCACATTTTGAGTGTTTTCTCCCATGTATCAGAATCCCGCACACTTTGAGTTACAGGTAAATCACTGACTGTGAACTTATTAGCTGTTCAAGGG
>JBGVPH010000018.1:0-7111 GCA_045126915.1 Candidatus Cryptobacteroides sp. | reverse complement strand
CCAGCACAGCCTCCTTCAAAGGCGTGGCAGTGGGTTGCATCCGTTGCCCGGTGACTTCGGTATATTTTGCCTCGATTCTGGCGAGGGCTTCGGGGATATGTTCGTGGATGACCGATTCATTGAGGTGCGACATCTCGGGTACGACGTACGAGAGCTGCTTCTCCCTCAGGTTATGCGTTTCGCTTGAGCCTACCTTGCAGGCCTGCATATGTACTGATGTTATGTTTCCCATATTGCTGTTTCTTTTGTTGCGACCTCGGCTATGCTGCGACGGCGAACCTAAGCAATTCGGAGAATTGCCCCGTTCCTGTCGAAGACGGGAACCGCACACCCCTTCAGGGGTATAGTGCGCTACACCTTCTGCGTGACGAGGGTCGCTTGCGTTGCCATCATTTCTCACCTCTTAACACCGCCAGGACATCCGACTTGCGGTAGATGTTTCTTGACCCGACTTTCTGAGGGACGAGTTTGCCACGCTTGGCCCATTTCCACAGGGTCGTATCGCACACTCGGAGAAGGGTTTTTACTTCCTCCTTTTCTATGCATTCCTCAGACTGCTTCGCCTTGATCTCCGATTCTGCCCGGAGTCGGGCATCTGCCATAACATCCTCGATGAACTCCTTGAGTTCCTCACCACTGATTGTAATCGCCAATCTAGCATCCGTGCCGATGAGCGTCTCATACAATTTTCCTTTCATAATCTCTCTCACTTTGATGTTCAACTTCACGCATTCCCTCTATGGTGCACTCATAAGGATTGCGTCCTCCCGTAACCGGAAGTGACGGCAAATGTATATAAGTAAAAATTGGAATAACTGGATTTTGTGGATTCCAATTATTCCAATCAGGTGGAATTATTGTATTTTATTGACTATCTTACTGTTAGGTTTTTATTCCTGCACTATAAAAAGCTGCAAATCTTTTTGAATACTTTGATATTTATTCATCATATCTTGATTTGCATCGTGCCATTTGTCGTTGAGAATCGGCTTGACTTTCGCACAGGCATTGGATAATTGGGTATATCCCACGCAGTCAATAAGGCTGGATATGAAGGTATGGACGTCCTTTTTGCTTGTTCCGATGTAATTCTTATCAGTCATCAGGAAATAGAAGATTGCCATATCTTCACCTGAACTGAAACGGTTGGGGTGCGCCTTGATGAAGACTTTGAGAGCCGGTTCGTTAATGTCTTTTGTGAAGTATATATTTGTGCTTGTAGATGGTAGATCCTGGAGTTCAGATTCCGGTTCTGACGGTTGCGGCTTACTATGGATAGGTAGCGGAACCTCTATCGGATCAACTTTCACAATCGGAACAATCTCTTGAATCAATGATTCCTCATCGTTGGTTTCCGTCTTCTTTTTGATGAATTCTTCAATGACCTCAATCAGTTCCAGCACAAACGGCTTCAAAAGCAGAAGTCCGGCGACAAGACCCACATATACAATAATATCACACAACAGATACAGACTGAACTTAGTCCATACCAGACTATCCGCCGCATCCGAAGACACCACCTCAAGCGTCTTACTAATCGCATGAGTCGGTATTGTAGCCAACAATATAAGAGACAGCATAATCTTCACTCCTCTCTCCACCTCAACACTCATCCACTTCCCACTCAACCTGATCGGCACGATCCAATCCAGCACTCTATCTACTCCTGTTCTCTCGTTGGACATAATTATATTGTTTTGATTGTTATTAACCCTTCGACATCCGTCTCCACATTTTATCGTTGAATAAGGCAAATCGAAGCCCTATTTGCTAACAAGACTTCGTTTGACTTTATATGGAGTGCTTCAAATATTTTGCCAGGTAAGTATGATATTAGAGTACGGTTATATAAATGTATCATATCACTTAATATTCGGACAAAGTATCATATCATATTTCACCTGCTTAATCCTCACACGATTAATACTCACAACCTCTAACTTACCGTCTTGAATCGGAAAACCAAATATCGCATAATTCCTCACTTGATATATATCCGCATAATGTTTGTTATAAACAAAATAAGAAAGACCTACATAGTTATCAACGAACGGATCATTTCCGTTACGAATATGAGAGAAATATGAAGGATATATGACCCCATCATACCCTTTATCTCTGATAGCATTCGCCAACTGACGAGATATTCTATATGAATGAGAAGACGCCAGGAATAAATGATGGACTGCTAACCTCACGCTTTCAAATTCAGTACATTCCTCATCAAAGTAAGCCGTTAAATCCAATAATCGTAAATCTTTATTCACCTTTAATGTAGCAACATAAATATTATCTTCAACTGTTGCTCGACACTCATGAATACAGGTCTCCAGATCACTTGACAGATATATAAGATTGTTGTCTTGAGAATCTAGACGGCCATAAGAAGTTCTCGAGATTGTTGCTGGTGGAGTATCATATTCATTTACGTCATCTGGATTCTTAGGATTAAGTCGCAACCTATAATAATATAAAGACTTATCCATTATAACGACTGGATATGAAGATAAGATTACATTTATAGCTTCATTTATTCTGTCTGACCTTAAATCATCTAAGATATCATTAAAGCCTACCATACAAAGTCTTGGTCCATACAAAAAGACACACCAACCTGTCATTTGGTACAACAATCTACAATCATCATTAAGATCAGCAGATATTGATTCAATGTCTTCATAAGCTCTACAATCATTCATTTGTAATATCGGAGCCCCACCATATTCAGTTCTATGTACGGTCCCATTCACAAAAAACAACTGCATAACATAAAGTAATGATGTCAAGTCAAGCTTCGAACCATTATATTTACCACAATGAGGACACTGAGTTGTATTATCAAGACCTCCATATAAAGATATCATATATTTAAATGCCGCATCCTTGAAACATTCACTACAGGCAATTATATTATCTTTTTTATCCGACATCGATATAATCTATATTTGTTTGAAACTTACCCATATAAAGACAATTCATTGATTTTAAATAATCAAGTCGCATTCCACTTGTACTTGCACATAAATTACGACATTTGATCTGTGAAATTCAACAAAAATTCTGACGAATGCGAATATAATTTACATTATTCAACTGAACTCATAAACGGCATCAAATCATACTCCCTCGTAGAGTGATAGAAATAGTCCAAGAAGAAGTCGCCATTTTTATGAAGGAAATCACGACCATATTCATAGCCCTTAAGACTATTGATAGCCGCATCCGGAATAAGTCCCTTATCGTGAAGAATGCAGGCTACCCGATACGGCACCGAACCATTATTTACATAGAAACTTATTCCATCTTTCTTTGCCGTCTCTTTCTTATAGAACTTATTCTCCGGCAATGAGATACACTGACCATTATTCGGAGATATACACAAACCGTTTACAGGATCACCATAGATAGCATAACACTTGGCATTCGGAACAATTGGCGGCAAGTCGAATTCATCAGCATTTGTAAACTCTAACTTTTCCACAAAAAATCTCTTCACAGCCTCCCGATCCTTAACGATAACAGCTGGCAAACCTCCGGAAGCCACCAGAAATACAGGATAATTTTCTTTCTGTTGAGATTCTAACTCCCTCTGACATCTCATTTCTTCCACTGCATCATCAATTTTAGCATTTCCTACACCACGCAATTCAGTCATCAGACCGGAAATGAAATACTTTCCGCTAAACTTGACCAGAGTTGTATAGACCAGCGTCTTATCCTCTACATAATTACGAATCGGCGACTCTCCATCTGCGAACGAATCCATCTCAACCCCATATTCCTTATCCTCCACCATATCATAAAGCCAGAAGCGAGTAGTTTTCCGTTCTTTATATAAGAACATCGAAGGCTTAGTCCTCTCTATCTTGTCAAAAACGGTATTTCTAGTAATCTTTCCCAACCACTGCTGCACATTGAACGAAAGCAGATTATGTTTATAATTGAACATATGCTCCGTCACTGTCATATACATTCTCTTTGGCAGAGGCATATCCTTGAATTCAGAATCAGCAATTGCCTCAGCAACGGCTTCAGGCGCACCAAGAAAGACATATGATGACATATGAAACCATTCCATAAGTTTACGGCACTCCCACCAATTATCCCCTATGCGCTCATTATGTATAAAAGTATATAACCTTTCATTTTCCGGAGCAGATTCATATTCTTCATCAAACAAGGCTGTCAATTCCAATGCTGTCTTGAGAAGCCAAGGATTCTCCGGGTTGATCAATGTATTCTTTTCATTATTGACCTGCATAAAATGCCATAAGAGCAATGACAAATCCTGAGGGTTTACCTCGCCCTCATAATACTCCGACACATCATAAAACGGAAGCATAGCGCCATAACGTGCCAGACACTCCTTGTTAACAAGTGCCCACATTCCGAGATTTGAACAGATATCTTCAAACCAGGATGTGAGATAAAGACTGGCTTTCCGTATGAGCAATTCATCTATAAAATAATCCGCCACTTCAGACTTCTCAAGAAAGCCCATCACCTTATTGGCCAGGGAGACATAATACAAATCCACCGAATCCGGATTATTATACGGCTTCATAGCAAGCCATTCTGCTGGAAATATCTTTCTTACTCTCATATTCTTTTACCTCTATGCAATCATTGATATAATAAAGTTTGCAAACGGCAGGATGTCACCTTTAACACTTGCAGACTCCAGGGCTGCCATATATTCTGCTCTCTTGTCAGTCGTAATGACCACCCAATCATAACCTCCGGAAGCCAGCATCACATTCATAAGGAAGCGGCACATTCTGCCATTTCCGTCCATATATGGGTGGATATATCCGAAGAAGAAATGTCCCAAGATAGCCCTGACCACAGCATTCGGCTCATTCTTCAATAGATCAAACAGCACCGGCATTGCCACACGCACATTGTCCGGACTTAACGGAGTATGCAGCGAGCCTCTGATATACACCTGATTATTTCGATATCCGATAAGGTCAGAAGCCTTAAGGAGTCCGACACCTACGAACGGCGACCACATCTGACGATACCACTGCTGGTGATCTTTCTTTACGGTCATACCCGCATCAGATCCTTCAAGAACAGACTTGACGCTTTCCTTCACAGTCTGGAAGGCGAGATAGTATCCTCTGGCAACCAAAGCATTTTTGTTCTCTTTGTCTTCTTCATCAGGCCTCCAGTTACCACTTCTAACCTTTTCTATAAGTTCTGCTGATATTTTATATCCTTCAATTGACAATGAGTGATAGGCATCATCCTTATACTTCACATCCAAAGTATTCATATATCCTTTGACGTCGTCAATCTTTCTCTCCGGCTTGTCTATAAGAGGCAGTATCTGCTCCCTCATCTCTTTCCACATCAGAGTAATCCTTGCTTCATATGGCGAACTGAATGTCAGCGACTCATCTGCTGGCTTCTCAAAAGGATCGGTCTCCCTTACATCATATCCGAATCCTCGCATTGACCTGAGAATATCATCCGCAATTTCATCCTTTCCGATATGGCGGAACGCACCAACCATTCGTCCGGCACGAACAGAAGCACCATTATCTGCAAGAATTCTAAGTATGGCAGAAGAATCCTGAACAAGCGACAAGCAAATCTTAGCAGTCAGTTCATTCAGCACAAAAAAGGAAGGAGACACATTTATCAGTGCTTCTTCAAGAGTATAGACATTGACTCCTGTCACCGGATCTTTGACTATAATCTCCGGTAGTTTGCCTTTCATCGGGAATATCGAAGTCCCATAAAGCAGATTGGTAACATTATTAGCCCCTTCCGGAGCCTTTACGATGCATTGTTTGGCAATTATCGTACTCCCCGACCATCTGTCCAACGACAGTTCAGGACTCAAGACCCACTGATTTCCGTACTTTCTATTGCAATATGCCTTGATGAAACTCCAGAAAGACGAATACCATACTGTAGTATCGCCCTCTGCTCCAGGCTTGCTTACGATATACCAACCCTTCAGAACCTCCTGAAGCCAACCATTCAACTTCAGTCGATCCAGATGGGTTCTGCTCAATTGAGTTGTACCATATATCACCAGACTGTTATCCTTATCTTGCAATTCTTTCAGAACCTGCAAAGACTCCGCTAACTTCTCACTAGGTGTTGCCATATTCGTATTTGTTTATGTGTCCAATTTAGTATTTGTCGCCGCGCCAATTTTAGTGCTTATTGATGTGTAAATTTTCGTATTAACCGCAAAAGTAATAAAATAATGTCATTTGCAAAACAATTCAACTACCCCAAAATATCCACCAAACTCTTCTTGACCTCTTCTTCGATAGTACGATATCGGGCAAAGGCACGGCTGCCTTCGACGTGACCGGTCATTGAGCCGATGACGTTAGGGTCGGGAACTTTGTTATAGATATTGGCGATGAATGTGCGACGAGCCATATGGCTGCTGCCAATCTCATTTATCGGCTTTTTCTCCTCACGACGGGTGATAGGGTTCAGGACTGTCACCAGGCGTGTTATTCCGCACTTTGTCAGCACTACCTTGATATAGTCATTGTACTTTTGAGACGAAATGAAAGGAAGGAGTTTTGTCTCGTGGTAGTCCTTGTATTTCTCAATAATGGCTAAAGCCGTTGCATTCAGTGGCACTCGCACTGTCCTGGCATTGTCAGCGATAGTCTTTGTTGCGATATATTCAATAGCGCCATCAATGACATCCGACGTTTTCAATCGAAGGAGGTCCCCAACTCGACATCCGATACAACAATGAAAGATGAACACATCCCGCTGCCTTTCATATTCAGGAGTTGAAGACAGGTCTGTGCTCAAAATCTTCTGCATCTCTTCCTTTGTCAGATAATATGGAGTACCATACAGTTCCTTTTCACACTTGAACCTGGAGAATGGAGACACCTTGATGATTCCTTCCGACCGAGCCCAGTTGAAGAACACACGGAGTTTCTTGAAATTCTCCGAGAGAGTATTGGCACCACGAGGCTTTGACTGACGCTTCTCCGGGAACTTCTCATAGATTTCCGGATACTCTGCATAGTAGATATGTTCCTTTGACATAAAGTCATAAAGATCATTCAGATCATTCTCATCAACAGTCCTGACATCGAACACATATAGTTTTCTGCGTGGC
>JBGVPH010000017.1:0-20155 GCA_045126915.1 Candidatus Cryptobacteroides sp. | reverse complement strand
CGCTTCTCCGGGAACTTCTCATAGATTTCCGGATACTCTGCATAGTAGATATGTTCCTTTGACATAAAGTCATAAAGATCATTCAGATCATTCTCATCAACAGTCCTGACATCGAACACATATAGTTTTCTGCGTGGCTTGACCATACGCACAAACTCCTCAAAACGCAACACAGCCCTTTCAATGACACGATACTGATTGACTCTGCCCTCACTGAAATTGTTGGCATTAAGAAACTCCTGAAACCTTTCCCGGAATGAGTTTGACCGATCACTCGCCTGATCTACCAATTTGCCCTGCTGCTTAGCAAAGTCCTTCAGAGCCTTTGCCAGCCACTCCTTATTGACTTTGCCTTTCTCCTTATCGGTCTTATACTTTGAATACAGATACTTTTTAAGATTCTGCAGCTTTTCATTCAACTCAGCCTTCCCCTCATTATCGCACACAATATTGGCCTTTATTTCCTCTCTCTTGGCATCCCACCAAAGAGGATTCACCGCATATCCCGTAGATGAAGTAGAATCCAAACTTCTACCATCACGCAGCCTCACATATATCGTTGCACCACCCTCGGCATCATCCATCGTAAACCCGGCCTTTGACCTCTTAAGTATGAAAGAAATTGTCATATCGCATATCTTTTCCGCAAATATACAAAACCTTCCGACTTTCCCCACATTTTCCCCACATTTGTAAAAACGAGTGATGCATAGTAAAATCAAATCAACACATTGCCACTTTCTATATATTCATATTCAATGATTTATACTACTTACAAGCCTTTACTCACTTTTATCTACATTCATATTTTCCGTTTCCAACCGAATCACGAGCAAAGCAAAAGCGCAACCTCAAGAGGTTGCGCTTTTTTCGTGTGGCTACGGCCCGCCAAGAGCTCGCTCTTGTAAGGGACGGTGACGCGCGAAAAAAGAGTCCTGCACTAGCGCAGGACGTACTTTTGCTTTGGTCGATGATGGCCCGCGGAGGCAGGGAAAACGGAGCGAAGCGACGTAATCCCAACCCCTCCAAAAAAATCCTCATGCCCAAACAAAAAAGCCACTCAAGAGAGTGGCTTAACTATAGCATAAATTATCTCTGCTTACCAGATAACGACTCTCTCCTCTGCCGGAAGGAACATCTTACCGTCGGTGATGCCGAATGCCTGGTAGAAGTCATCGACATTGCGAAGAGTAGCGTTCACACGGTTCTTGCCAAGAGAATGCACATCAACCTTTGTAAGACGAGCCGCCTCTTCGTCACGTATGTTCTGTCCCCAGATTGTCGCATATGAGATGTAGAAACGCTGAGCTGCTGTAAAATCATCAATAGGAGCAGGCTCACCATTGACAGCAAATGAGTTCCGGAGTGCGGTATATGCAACTCTAAGACCTCCCTGGTCAGCAATATTCTCTCCAAGAGAAAGAGCTCCATCAGCCATAACTGCAGGCTGACCGTCCTTTGCAGGAAGCACTACAATCTTATTGAACTGCTCCACGAGGATATCTGTGCGCTCCTTGAATGCAGCAGCATCTTCCTCTGTCCACCAATTATTCATATTACCGTCCTTGTCGAATTGGCGTCCCTGATCATCAAAACCGTGAGTCATCTCATGACCGATCACCACACCGATTGCACCATAATTCACAGCATCATCAGCAGTTGAATGATAGAACGGAGGCTGAAGAATTGCTGCTGGGAAACAGATCTCATTAGTTGTTGGATTATAATACGCATTTACTGTCTGAGGAGACATGAACCATCTTTCACGATCCACTTCCTGACCAAGGTCAGCAAGATTATCAGCAGTATACCACGCACTTGCACGCTTGATGTTCTCCCAGTATGAAACAGCAGGGTCAACAATCAAAGTCGAGTAATCCTTCCACTTGTCAGGATAGCCTATCTTAACTGTAAATGTATTGAGCTTCTCATGAGCCTTAGCCTTAGTAGTGTCAGACATCCATTCAAGTGCATCGATATGCTGACCCAAGGCCACCTGAAGGTTCTTCACCATCTCAGTCATACGCACCTTGTCGCTCTCCGGGAAATATTTCTTTACATAGATCTGTCCTACAGCCTCAGACAAAAGGCCGTTAGGAACAGCCATCGCCCTCTTCCAGCGCGGACGCATCTCCTGCTGTCCTGACATCTGGCGGCCAAAGAAATCGAAATGTGCAGCATAAAGCTCATCTCCCACATAACCTGCTGCGCTAGAAATGACACTGGCTGCAAGATATGCCTTCACAGTCTCAATATCCTCTGTGGCATAAAGACCAAAAACAGTCTCTAGAACCTCTGGCTGACCTACAACCAGACTATCGAACTTACCGACTCCCATCTCATAGAAATATGCTCCCCAATTGAACTGAGGATACTTTGCTAGGAAATCAGCCTTAGTCATAGGATTATAGTTTGATGCCACATCACGAAGCTCTACATTGCTGCGGAAAGCCTTTGCCATCTTTGTCTCAAATGCCAACACTTTTTCAGCCTTAGCAGCTGCATCTTCCCATCCGATCATAGAAAAAGCATTAGTAAGCCACTGAACATATCCCTCACGCTTAGCCTTATTTTCCGCATCGAGATAATAGTCACGATTACCCATGCCAAGACCTGACTGCTCCACATACAGCACATTGATGTTGCTGTTGAGAAGGTCAGCTCCCACTCCGGTACTGAACAGAGGGTTGCCGGCAGAAGTATGGATCATAGCCACAGCAATGGCAAGATCCGAGAGCTGCTCAACCTCCATAAGTCTCTCAATGTCAGCCTTCAACGGAGCCACGCCCTGCTCATTAAGACGTGTCGAATCCATACCCATCATATAGAGGTCTGCGATCTTCTGATCCACTGTACCCTTCTTGAATTTAGACTTGGCTATATCCGCAAAGAGGTCATTCAAACGCACTTCATTGCTCTCGCGAAGGCGGTCAAAAGTACCATAACGCGCAAACTCCGGCTTGAGCGGATTAGCAGCCTGCCAACCTCCTGTAGCATACTGATAGAAATCATCATTGAGAGCCACGCTCTCGTCAAAATTCGCACGATCGATTGCCGGAACCACCTCGGCCTTCTTCACATTGCAACCTGTCATACAAACAATGGTTGAAAGAGTTAATAAAATCTTTTTCATAGTATTATATCATCTGTAAAATTCCTACCTCAGAACTACATTCTCCTCAATGAGGTCGAGCAGATCATCGATATCTTCGAACTCCTTGGCGGTGGTGAGGATAGTGAAGAGCTTGCAGCCGGAGCCGTCTTCCGGATCAATTGATACGCAAATGAAGTTGCAGGCAAGGCCGTCCTCTGTCGGAAACTCGAAGCCATAGGCGGTGGTACCGAGAAAATCGTACTCACAAATAGGATCCTCCTGAGCATCAGCACCAAGATCCTCCATAAGTTCGTCATATGTTCCTCCTGCCTCAAAAAGAGCATCAGAGCCTTCAGGCATCGGACCGTAGCTGATAACGATAGACCTCGGATCACCTTCGACCGCCGAAATATCCATCATTGCACACTCTCTGCCATCAGGCTCCGAATAAGATTCTGTTACAACATTCCAGATCTCCGGCACCTTGACACTTATACCTTTGTAATCAACTTGCTTCAAATTTACTGTATCCATATCTGTCAACTTTTATAATTATATCTGAAAACACATTCAAATATAAGAATTCCCAGACAGATACTCAAAGAATTATCGGCAAGTTTGATATAAATGCAGTTACTTCCCGATATTTCGGCTCTGGTCCACCCAGATAAGCTTGGAAGTGTCGTAACCGCGAGACTGAGCCTCATCAAGAACCATTTTCAGAAGATCCGGATCCGGCACAGGAGTACGCGACAGAATCCAGAGATAGTTTTCCGCCTTGCTGCCCACGAGGGAAATCTGGTAATTCTCATCCACCATCATCACATTGTACTCAGAATAGAAAAAAAGGAAGAAAGAGACCTTCAATGCCCCGGGGTTGCCAGCAGGATCCGGATACTTTGCCTTTCCTTCTGCAATCTTGAACTTTCCGTTTTTCCATCCTGTATTCAGGACCACAACCTTACCATCATCCTGTAGAATGTACTGAGCCATCGTATTGTCCATACCACGCTCGAAACTGTGGTCGTAACGGGCAATCTCATACCATTCACCGAGATAGCGTGACAGATCAAACTCATCTACTGTGGAATTGTCGAAATCCTTTGAGCAGGAAGCAAAAGGAAGGGCGCATGCTGCAAGAGCCGCAAATAAGATACGTTTCATAATACTACTAACTAAATTTTAGACATATGTCTCAAGACAAAAACAATTCCTTGACATCAGCAAAAACAAATTATTCGTATTTTTACTTCCGAAAATGAAAAAAGATGACTATCTGCAACGACACAGCATTGGTTCCGGAAGTATTCTTCTGGAATTCAGTATCCCTGAGCTTCACGCCCTTGCCCTTTCCGGTGGTTCCAAGATTTCTGACCTCCTTATCCCAATAGTTTTCCTTATAGGAGATAGCAATGCTGTCTGGGAAATTCTGCGCAGACTCTTCAACGAGTGAGCGCATATCATCTATAAATGTTGTCTTATAGATGGGGTGATTCTTATTCATTGTTTAGGTTTTAGTTTTCAGACATATTTCTTAGAGTTAACGTTTTTATTTGAAAACAACACAAATGTATGAGGAAGTATCTATATTTGTATCAAGGATATAATGGATATGAAACAATACGATTTCAACAGAATTATCGAGCGCAAAGGCTCTGGAGCCATAAAGACTGATGCATTGGAAAAGTTCTTCGGAAAGAAGGACCTCATTCCTATGTGGGTGGCCGACATGGATTTCGAAACTCCGGATTTCATTACGGATGCACTTATCGAAAGGATGAAACACCCCATTTTCGGATACACAGAGGAGCCAGCTGATTATCGTCCGGCAATCTGCGATTGGATCGCAGAACATCACGGATGGGAAATTCAGAAGGAATGGCTCAGTTACATCCCTGGAATCGTCAAAGGCATAGGAATGGCCATCAATGTATTCTTGAAGGAAGACGAGAAGGTCATAATCCAGCCACCCGTCTATCACCCGTTCAGACTTGTCCCCCAAAAGAATCATAGAGAGATTGTATTCAATCCGCTACGCGAACTCCCTGAAGGTGGATATGAAATGGATTTCGACAACCTGGAAGCCGTGTGTGACGACAAGTGCAAGATGCTCATTCTTGCCAATCCACACAACCCGGCTGGCATCGTATGGCCGCGAGAGGCTCTGGAACGTCTGGCATCCTTCTGCCACAGCAGAGGGATCATTGTAATTTCCGATGAAATTCATTGTGACATGGCACTTTACGGCAACGAACACATCCCGTTTGCAAGTGTTTCTCCGGAAGCCGCTGCATGCAGTATAACCTTCGGAGCTCCGTCCAAGACGTTCAACATAGCCGGAATTGTAAGTTCATATTCGGTAATACCTGATGAGGAGCTGCGCAGACGCTTTCATGAATGGATGGAGGCAAATGAAATGAATTCTGCAAACATCTTCTCCCACATTGCGACCATCGCCGCCTTCAGAAAAGGAGAAGAATGGAGAAGACAGATGCTTGAATATGTGGAAGGAAATATTGATTTCCTGACAGAATACTGCAAAGAAAACATGCCGAAAATCAAGCCGCTAAGGCCTCAGGCATCGTTTCTTGTGTGGCTTGATTGCAGAGGACTCGAGCTTGACCACGAAAAACTCATAGACCTCTTTATAAATAAAGCAGGCCTCGCCCTCAACGATGGCGAGACTTTCAACCCTGGAGGTCAGGGCTTTATGAGACTCAATGTGGGTACACCTCGACAGGTCCTCAAATCTGCCCTTGATAGGCTTCACGCTGCCATTTCAGAAAATCTTTAATCAGCACTACCCTACTTCTGGCACGAATTTTATTATATTTTTACTACCTTGTATTGCAAGGTATTCTAAATTTTATATATCTTTGCAATACAAACAAAAAGTTACCAGAAGTTGAATTGAAAACATAAAGCAGAAACTTTGAGCGAAGCGAAGGTAAGTCCTCCTCCCGAGGAGGAGGATTTTGGAGGAGGGTAACGTTGTACATATTTTCATATTATGTACCCATTCCCAAAACACCACAAGTTATCAGAAGTTGAATTGAAAACATAAAGCAGAAAATATGAAAAAGACAATTAACGTAGCCATCGGAGGATGCAGCTTTACAATTGACGAGGACGCATACACCCGACTTGATGAGTATCTGGAAAGCTTCAACGCAGGACTTGACGGAACAACCGGAAGCAAGGCAGCCGCAGACGAACTTGAAATGAGGATTGCGGATCTTCTCAAAGAAAAGCTCGGCAACAGAGAGGTGATTGACCTCGGAATCGTGGATGCAGTATTGAGTCAGACAGGTCCGGTAAGTTCGGAAAGAAGATATACAGAAGATAGACAGTACCGCTCAGCAAACAAGGACGGAGTAAGAAAGTTCTACCGAGACAGAGAAGGCAAAAAGATAGCAGGAGTCTGCTCTGGCCTTGCACTTTATCTCAACATCGACGTGACTATCTTGAGAATCATCTTCCTTGTAGCATTCATATTCGGTTCTGCCGGATTCTGGGTATATCTTGTACTCTGGATAATCGCTCCTGAAGCAAGAACAGCAGCAGAGAAATGCGAACTCAGAGGCATACCGCCTACTGCCGCTAACATAAGAAGATTCAGTGAAGGCATGTAATATGGAAAACATAATAGAAAACAACAGGATACAGATGAGGCGAGGGGTGCTGGAATACAGCATCCTGCTGATTCTTTCCGCTTCTGACGGGTATGCATCATCAATCATACAGAAACTGAAGGATGTAAATATCATCGTTGCGGAGGGAACCATCTATCCCCTGCTGATCCGTCTGAAGAAACTTGGACTTTTGAACTACAGATGGGAGGAGTCCACACAAGGTCCTCCAAGAAAGTATTATATGATCACAGATCTTGGAAGAGAACAGCTCGCAGGCCTTGATGCCGCCTGGGAGGAACTTGCAGAAGGCATCGAAACCATAAGGGAATCAAACAGAAGAACAAGATGAAGACTACAGAAAAGATAAGCCTCGGTGGATATGCATTCGTAATAGAATCTGAAGCATACGTAGAACTGGAAAGCTACCTTTCAGAAATTCGCGAATGCTTCAGGAACGACAACAGCGCAGATGAGATTATCGATGACATAGAAGTACGTATTGCAGAACTCCTGAAGGAGAAATACGCTGACGGTACCATTGTCAATATGGGAATGATAGCCTCAATCAAGAAAAGAATCGGTGACCCTAAGGAAGTTGCCGGTCAAGAAGAAGAGGAAGAGGTTGTAAAAGAGACCTCGAAATG
The DNA here is from genome assembly GCA_045126915.1 of Candidatus Cryptobacteroides sp. Lineage (GTDB taxonomy): Bacteria > Bacteroidota > Bacteroidia > Bacteroidales > UBA932 > Cryptobacteroides. Next base: position 12,785 of record JBGVPH010000017.1, on the reverse strand, counting down.
TCCTTTAAGGGACAAAAGGCTCTACAGAGATATAGATGACAGGGCACTCGCCGGTGTATGCTCAGGACTGGGCCTGTACTTCAACATTGATAAGGTCGTCTTCAGATTATTCTTCTTAATTGCCTTCTGCCTCGGATTTTTCGATGCAGAAGACGGATTATTCACACTGGCAGTTCTCGCATACATAATACTTTGGATAGCGATACCTGCAGCCAGGACAGTGGAAGAAAAATGCGAAATGTACCGCAAACCCATGGATCTGAAAGATTACCGTAGCAATGAAAACAGATTTACGCGCGAGATAAAGGAAACTGCCGGTTCTCCTACCCTGCAGGCCATATTCCGAATCCTTGGAGTAGTGATAGGTGTCATATTCATAATAATGGGTCTGTGCGGATTCTCCACTACAATCTTTTTCCCATCCATCCCTGAAATAATCGGAAGCCACATTGAGCTGGGATCACTGGTTCCGGAAGAGATCATCGGCAGCAGGATAGCCTTTGACCCTATTTTCTGGTGGCTGATGTTTGGAGTCGTCGGATTTGCATCATTGGGATTGCTCTACACCGGCGTAGTACTTTGCTTCAATCTCAAGACTCCATCATGGAGACCGGGTCTGATAATATTCATACTGTGGGTTGTGAGCATTCTTGTTACCATTGCCTGGGTACTCAAGAAAGTTGCAGAATTCCTTCCTACCATAATCTGACAATAAAAAAGATTAAAAGATTATAAAAAAGAGAAAAATCTACTTCTGCAACATAGGTAAAACAACTGTTCCTTCAGTGACATAGTCTAACTTCACGCAAAAAGACTATGAAGCTGAAGGAACTTTGTGTTGATGAAAGGCCGAGAGAAAAGATGCTGGAAAAAGGAGCTGCTTCTCTGAGCAATGCCGAACTGCTTGCAATCATGCTGAGAACGGGAACAGAAAGACTGAACGCATTGGAGATTGCCCAATCAATGCTTAAGGAAAGTGAAGGAAAACTAGACTGTCTTGCAGGAATGTCTATTGAAAATCTATGCAGATTTGACGGAATCGGCCCAAGCAAAGCCGTTACAATAGCTGCTGCATTCGAAATCGGCCGAAGATACGCATCGGAAGACATCAAGGAAAGTAAGCCGCGCATGTCTTCACCCAAGGCTGTCTTCAGGATGATGTACCCGTTATTGAAAAACATAGACCACGAAGAGTGCTGGGTCATCTACACCAACAAGGTAAATATCCTGATAGCCAAGGAAAAACTGAGCAGCGGTGGAGAGGAATCGACAATCGTAGACAACAGAATGATTATAAGGAGAGCCATTGAGAGAAAAGCTGCAGGTGTGATTCTCGTGCACAACCATCCCTCAGGAAGCGCATTGCCAAGCACAGCCGACATCAGTCAGACCAGAATGTTGCAGACTGCATTGAAGACATGCGGGCTGTCTCTGATAGACCATGTGATAATCGGAAAAGGATGCTGGTACAGTTTCACAGATGAAACATTGACTGAATCATAAGATTATTCTTGGAAGATGGAGAAATTAAGAATATATTTGCGTATCAATCAAATGTAAAGCAATATGAAAGTCATAAACCTCGGTCAGACTGACTCGATCCTCAATAAGTTTGTCGCTCAGCTCCGCGACAAGACAGTCCAGAAGGACAGCATGAGATTCCGTAGAAATCTTGAAAGAATCGGCGAAATCTTCGGTTACGAAATCAGTAAGGGCCTCAACTATTCGAAAAAAGAATTCACAACCCCTCTTGGCATCGCAACGATTCCAACATACGACGACAAGGTTGTGGTAGCAACAGTTCTCCGTGCAGGTCTTCCTCTGCACCAGGGAATTCTCAATTACTTCGATGACGCTCAGAACGCATTCGTAGCAGCATACAGAAAATATGACAAAGGTGAGGACTTCCATATCAACATCGAATACATCACTACCCCAGACCTCACTGGCAAGACTCTGATTCTTGCAGACACCATGCTTGCTACAGGAGCATCCCTCGAGATTGCATACAAGAAGCTTTGCGAACAGGGAGAACCTGCGCACACACATTTGGTATGTCCTATTTCAAGTGCTTATGCTGTCGAGTATCTCCAGAAGAATCTTCCTGCTGAAAAGGTAACTCTCTGGGTTGCTGCAATCGACGAGGAACTAACAAGCCACTCTTACATTGTGCCTGGCCTGGGTGATGCAGGAGACCTTGCATTCGGTATCAAGAAATAACTATAGTTCCTTTCTGAGACGGGCCTTAGGGATGCTCAGCTGATCGCGATATTTTGCTATCGTACGGCGAGCAACCTTATAGCCTTTAGCAGTCATCTGCTCAACAAGCTCATCATCAGTAAGAGGCTTGCGCTTGTTTTCATTGTCTACACATTCCTGAAGAGCCTTCTTGAGTTCTCTGGTAGAGACTTCCTCACCATCCTGATTCTCAAGACCTTCTGAGAAGAAATATTTAAGGGAATATATTCCGAAATGGGTTTCGATATATTTGCTGTTAACCACTCGCGAAACAGTAGATATATCGAATCCTGTTTTTTCAGCGATATCCTTAAGCACCATAGGCTTGAGATTGGTCTCATCTCCATCGATGAAATACTCCCTCTGATAATCGACTATCGCCTGCATGGTGTTGGAAAGAGTGTTATGACGCTGCTTGATGGCCTCGACAAACCACTTTGCCGAATCCAGCTTCTTCTTTACAAAAGCAGCAGCTTCCTTCTTCTCTCTTTCAGATGAGTTTGCTGCATCAATGAGGATGTCAGCATATTTTCTGTTGACTCTAAGCTCCGGAACCGAGAATCGAGGCATGGAAAGTTTCAGTTCACCATCCTTATATTCAAGCTGGAAATCTGGGACAATCTGCTGTGCCTGATCTGTATAAGAATCATCAATCTGTCCTCCTGGTGAAGGATTGAGCTTGAGAATCTTCGCCATTGCGGACTTGAGTTCTTCCTCAGAAATCCCCATACGGGTCATTATCTTCTGGAAATGCTTGTTTGTGAACTCATTGAAATGATTCTTCAGAATCTTCACCGCATTTTCCACCTCAGGAGTCTTGCGGCATCCTTTGATCTGAAGGAGAAGACATTCCTGAAGGTCACGTGCACCGACACCGGCAGGTTCGAACTCCTGAACTACTTTGAGCATCTCCAGAACTTCCTCTTCTGAAGTCTCGATATTCGCCCTGAATGAGAGATCGTCCACCACACTATCAATGCTTCTTCTGAGATAGCCGTCATCATCAAGGCTTCCGATTATGAACGAAGCCACTGCATACTGATGCTCTGTAAGATTGCGATAACCAAGCTGCTCCTGCAGACTCTGGGTAAAGCTTTCCTTCACTGAAAAAGTGTTGTACTGCGGTCTCTCCTCCTTTGAATTGTAATTATCGGAGCGGAGCCTGTAGCTCGGGATGGAATCATCCTCCTTGTAATCCGAAAGGGAAACTTCTCTTGGAGCCTCATCCTGATCATTCTCATTAGGTACATCCTCATCCAGAACCGGATTCTCTTCCAGTTCCTTCCTTATCCTCTGCTCGAGTTCCTGCACAGGCAGCTCGATCAGCTTGATCGTCTGAATCTGTAAAGGAGACAGCTTCTGCGTCTGCTTGAGCTCCAATCCTTGTTTCAACATAAATACACTACCTTTTATCTATTATTCAACAACCGACTTCGGTCTGAGTACTTTTACCGTGTCAATGACAACTGCATTGTTCCTGTCAACCACAGGATACTCTATATTCTCCTTCACGACAAATGCACTAGGAAATTCCGATCTGATACGTGACAGAAGCTCCATAGCCTCCGACTTGGTTCTGAAATCACCCACCGTAACCTTGAAATATGGGTTAGTGTAGGTTCTGTATGCCGGTATATCCTTATGAAGGTCCACAAATCTCTTCAGAGTCTCTTCTGACTCCGTTCTTGAGACCTGACGGTTATCAAAGAATATCCTGACACGGTAACCGGTAAGCCCTCTTTCCTTATTGGCAATGATGTGAGTCCTCACGGATTCTTCCACGATAGGGCTCTGCTCAACATTGACCTTTGCAAACACATCGACCCCAACCAAAGTGGAATCGACTGCTGCAGCCGGACGATATACTACTGAATCCACAAGTTCATAACCTGCAGCCACGGGTAGTTCCTGAGCGGAAAGTACGTTCATCGAAAGAATTGAAAACAAAAAGATGAACGGTATTGAAAAAAAGTAAGTCTTCATCGTTTCAAGAGTTCCAAAAGTTTTTTGACCGGCATATGTTCAATCTTGAATTTCCTGACCGGTCCACCTTTGACCTTGGCCTTTGCATAAATGTTAACTGTGGCGGCTTCAATCTGGCTTTTCTGTCCTGCAAGAGCAAGTACATCCATAACTGATACACCATCAGCAAGTGAAACGTCAGCTTTTACAGTGTAGGTTGAATCGGTTCTTGCAGCCAGAATCACCGGAGCCATCGCCACGTTACCAATAACCTTGCCAGAAATGATAACTTCACCGGAAATTTCCGACAAAGTTATTTCCGAGGCTGGATTATGCACCCCTACAGACGCTGTCAATGACAGGGAACGAAGCCCCTTCGGATTAACGGAATCAAGCGTAAAGGATGTCACACTCACTTGTGAAAGCTTTGTACAGCCGCTTAGAACCAGCATCGCAGCAAGAAATGCAATGGAAATTATTCTATATGCCTTATTTTTCATTGATATCGGATATACGTTAAGTGCAAAGGTAAGATATTTCAGTGAAAAATCATATCTTTGTCTTTTGATAGAAACAGACATAAAACATGACAGACAACAATATCAGACCTATTATCGACCCGACAAAGCCTAAGGTGTATATAGAGACTTATGGCTGCCAGATGAATGTAAATGACAGCGAAGTGATCCTTTCCATTCTTCAGGATGCCGGCTATTGTCTCACCGAAGACATCGAGCAGGCCAACATCATTCTGGCGAACACCTGCTCCATCAGAGATAACGCCGAGCAGAGGATATGGGGCAGAATCGACCAATTCAAACTTCAGAAAAGAAAGAGGTCTGATGTAATTATCGGAATCGTAGGATGTATGGCTGAAAGGCTCAAGGACAAGCTTCTGGACGGAAGCGAAGTGGACCTCGTTGCAGGCCCTGACTCCTACAGAGCGCTTCCGGAGATGATCGAAGCTCTCACTCCAGACAGTCCTCAGATCAACGTACTGCTCTCACGCGAAGAGACTTATGCCGACATCAACCCTGTCAGAATGGATAGAAACGGCATTTCTGCCTTCATTTCCATAATGAGAGGATGCAATAATGTGTGTTCATACTGCATAGTTCCATATACACGAGGCGCAGAAAGAAGCCGCGATCCGTATTCCATCGTTCGTGAAGCAAAAGTGCTGCATGAAAACGGATACAAGGAGATCACGCTTCTCGGCCAGAATGTGGATTCTTACTATTGGAAGTCACCGGAAGGAGAGGATAAGAATGTAAATTTCGCACAGCTCCTTGAAATGGTTGCAATGATCAGCCCGGAAGTACGTGTAAGGTTCTCGACTTCCCACCCTAAGGACATCAGTGACGAGGTGATCTACACGATGGCGAAATACGAAAACATCTGCAAGCATATCCACCTCCCTGTACAGTCAGGCAGCAGCAGCATGCTTGAAAAGATGAGACGAAAATACAACAGGGAGTGGTATCTGGAAAGAGTTGACAAGATCAGAAGCGTGATTCCTGACTGCGGCATCACTACAGATGTGATTGCAGGATTCTGCGGAGAGACCGAACAGGATCATCAGGACACACTCACGCTTATGGAACATGTCGTATTTGATTCAGCATTCATGTTCGCTTATTCAAACAGACCGGGAACATTGGCATCAAGGAAATACGAAGACGATATCCCATACGAAGAGAAGACCAGAAGACTTAATGAGATCATCGCCCTTCAGGGACGAATGAGTCTCAAGAGCAACGAGAAGGAAATCGGAAGGAGGATGAAGGTACTGGTGGAAGGTCCTTCAAAGAAAAATCCTGACGAACTTTGCGGAAGGGCAAGCAGCAACAAAATGTGCGTATTCCCTTCACGTGGCGAGAAGCCTGGAGACTACTGCGAAGTTGAAGTTGTTTCCGTGACCTCAGCCACCTTGCTTTGCAAGCGTATTGACTAACACCACATAATTATGGAAAAATACATACTCGCTCTTGACCAGGGAACCAGCAGTTCAAGGGCAATCGTATTTGACGGACATGGCCAGACCAAAGCTGTGTCCCAAAAGGAGTTTACCCAGATTTTCCCTAAGCCAGGCTGGGTTGAACACAATCCGATGGAAATCTGGTCATCACAGGCATCTGTAATCGCAGAAGCCATCACTTCCATCGACATCAACGGCAAGAACATCGCAGCAATCGGTATCACAAACCAGAGAGAAACCACCATCGTATGGGATGCTGAAACAGGAACACCGGTCTATAATGCAATCGTATGGCAGGACCGAAGGACATCCGAATTCTGCGACAGCCTCAAGAAAGACGGACGGACCGATCTTATCCGCAGCAAGACAGGACTCATCATCGACGCATATTTCAGTGCCACCAAGATCAGATGGATTCTCGACAACGTGGAAGGTGCGCGTCAGAAGGCTGAAGAAGGCAAGCTCCGTTTCGGAACCGTAGACACCTGGCTCATCTGGATGCTTACAAGAGGAGAGGTGCATGTTACAGATGTCAGCAACGCTTCCAGAACAATGCTGTTCAACATACACACCCTGGAATGGGACCCGGAACTTCTTGCTCTGTTTGACATTCCGATGTCAATGATGCCTCAGGTAAAATCATCCAGCGAGGTGTATGGCTACACCAAGACAACGCTTTTCGCTCACGAGGTTCCTATTGCAGGCATAGCAGGAGACCAGCAGGCAGCTCTTTTCGGCCAGATGTGTACTGAACCGGGATCAGTAAAGAACACCTACGGCACCGGATGCTTCCTCCTTATGAACAGTGGAGAAAGACCGATAATGTCATCCAATAACCTGCTCACAACCGTAGCATGGAAAATCGGAGATACCGTAAATTATGCACTTGAAGGCAGTATCTTCGTTGCAGGATCAGTTGTACAGTGGCTTCGTGACGGACTGGGCATCATCAAGTCATCATCTGAAGTGGAAGAACTGGCAGCAAGCGTACCTGATAATGGTGGAGTATATTTCGTTCCTGCCCTCACCGGTCTTGGAGCGCCACATTGGGATCAATACGCCAAAGGAAGCATTTACGGCATCAGCCGTGGAACGACTGCGGCTCATATGGCACGTGCCGCTCTTGAAGGAATCGCATTCCAGACCATGGACATTGTAAATGCAATGCAGAAGGATGCAGGCGTCACCCTCAAGGAGCTTAAAGTAGACGGAGGAGCTTCAAGAAACAATCTGCTGATGCAGTTCCAGGCCGATGTTCTCGGCACATCTGTCATCAGACCGACCGTAACAGAGACCACGGCTCTCGGAGCAGCCTACCTTGCTGGTCTCGCAGTTGGATATTGGGAGAGTCTCGATCACATCAAGAGCCAGTGGGGAGTAGATACTGAATTCACTCCAAAAGCTGACGCCGAGGTCGTTGCTGACCTCAAGGAAGGATGGGCGAACGCAATCAGAAGAACACTGACAAACAAATAATCAACAGATATGGAAATGTATTTGAAATATATCTTCGAGTTCATCGGCACAATGGTGCTGATACTTCTCGGTGACGGCGTATGCGCTGCAACAAGTCTGGATAAGAGCAAGGCAAAGGGTGCAGGATGGGTCGTTATCGCCATGGGATGGGGATTCGCTGTCATGGTAGGAGTGTTCATCTCAGGCTCTATCTCCGGAGCCCACCTTAACCCTGCAGTAAGTATAGGATGTGCTCTTGCAGGAACGATGGAATGGGCAGCAGTCCCAGGCTACGTGATCGCCCAGATGCTTGGAGGATTCACAGGTGCTCTGCTTGTCTGGCTTTTCTACAAGGATCATTATGATGCAACCGCAGATCCTGACACAAAGCTCGGAACCTTCTGTACAATGCCGGCAATTGAAGGTCATAAGGTGAGGAATTTCTTCTGCGAGGCACTTGCATCATGGCTTCTCATCTTCGTTATTCTCGTCTTCAGTGTTGATGCAAATGTTCCTCACCTGGATGCAGAAGGCGTGCACCTTCACATAGGAATGGGTGAACTCGGAGCCTTCCCTGTGACATGTCTCATCATGGCAATTGGTATGTCTCTCGGAGGAGCGACCGGATACGCAATCAATCCTGCCCGTGATCTTGCGCCTAGAATAGCACATGCTATCCTCCCCATGAAGAACAAAAGGGATAGCGGATGGGGATACAGCTGGGTTCCTGTTGCCGGACCGATTGCCGGAGCGATCGTAGCAGCTCTCACCTACATGCTGCTTTTCTAAAGTTTATCAAAGAGTTCTCTTACGATATCGCGTGCATAGATTGAATCTACCTGCGCGCGATATTTTTTATGAGCCTGATGAAAATCCTCGAAATTTTCCTTCTTGAGAGGTTCTGCCGGTGGAGATTCCATTTTGAGAGGGTTGATCGGACTTCCGTTCTTCCAGACCCTGAAATCAAGATGAGGACCTGTTGAGCGACCTGTAGAGCCCACGTATCCGATAACCTCACCCTGACGAACTCTCTGACCGACTTTGAGTCCCTTTGCGTAGCCGGAAAGATGGAGATATGCAGTAGAATAGACCGAATTGTGTCTGATTCTTACAGTATTTCCACCCGCACCTTCATATTTCTTGCTAGTCACGACTCCATCGCCAATTGACATCACAGGGGTTCCCTTAGGTGCGGCATAATCAATTCCTGTGTGAGGCTGTACACGGCGGGTTACAGGATGTCTGCGCGCATATGAAAAGCCTGAACTGATTCTTGAGAATTTAAGAGGGGCCTTAAGGAAGGCTTTTCTCATACTTTCACCCTTTTCATTCCACCAGATGTTTCCACCATCCTTCTGGTCATACATCACCATCGGAAGATCCTTTCCATTGTGAGTGAAGATGGCATATCTGACAGTATCTATAGCAATCACTTCCCCATCACACACCTTCTCTTCATAAAGGACCCTGAATCTGTCACCCTTCTGAAGACCGAAGAAGTCAACTGTCCATGCATAAATATCAGAAAGGTTGAGAATTATTAGAGGAGATGCTCCTGCTGCCCTCATATCATTCCACAGCGATGAATTGATTGTGATATCAGCATATCTCTGCTTTACAGTCACCGGACGCGTCACCTTAGAGACTTTGTACGGCGGCTGACATTCGAAAAGGATGTCTGAGATGCGATCCTGACGATACAGAACATATTTAAGAGTCTGACCATCGTAATACGCCTCATACTCATTGCCGACACGAAGATTCTTTACATTGAACACCGTGTCACAAGCTATTGTAAGGTCATAGGCTTCCTGAGCAGTAAGTCCAAGACCTGTCATCAATGTGGAGAAGAACTGTCCGTTCCTGACCTTGCCTTCAACACATATGAGCGAATCAAGAGAAGGAAGGACAGAGATAGAATCACAAGATTCAACTATCTGATTATCTAATGTTTGCTTCTCATCATGAGCATTGCGGCAAGATGAGGCACACATAAGAGAAACGAAGAATAATATCGCGTAAAAGAATTTCATATTCACTATTTTGAAAGTGCAAATATCCGGAAAAAATATTACATTTGTACGATTTCACTAAACTTATCACCAAATGATCAGAAGAGACTTCCTCAAAAGATTCGGACTCATTGCAACCGGTGTTGCTCTGACCGACCCACTCGCAACAGCAGGAACTGCAATGGCAGGAACTATTGCACCGACAGCTGGTGCCCAGCAACAGAAAAGCGACATTCATGTGAAGATACGTTCACCAAAACCGGAGACCGACAAGCCGATAACAGTTGTCATCATCGGAGCCGGTAACAGAGGAAGAATGTATTCTAAATATTCGAAAACATTCAACAACCATATCAAGGTGGTTGGTGTGTCAGATATCATCGAAAGCAGATGCAACTATGTAGGAGATCTTCATAATGTACCGCAGGAGAACCGTTTCGGTCATTACAGAGAGGTGTTCGAAAGGCCAAAGATGGCTGACGCTGTGATCATTGCAACTCCGGATGACAGACATTACGAGCCTTGCATCAAGGCAATGGAACTTGGTTACCATGTGCTTCTCGAGAAGCCTGCAGCTCCTACTGAAAAGGAATGCATGGACATCCTCAAGGTGTCTCAGGAAAAGAACAGAATCGTTGCCATCAGCCACGTGCTCAGATATTCTCCATATTTCATCGCGATGAAATCAGTTGTTGATTCAGGAGCGATCGGAGAACTTGTAAGCATTCAGCACATGGAGCCTATCCAGTACGCACATATGGCTCACTCATACGTCCGCGGAAACTGGAGATGCGAAAAGGACACTACTCCTATCATTCTGGCAAAGTCATGCCACGACCTCGACATCATCAGATGGATCGTCGGCAAGCCATGCAAGAGCATCAGCGCATATGGTTCACTCCACCTCTTCAAGAAGGAGAACATGCCTGCAGGAGCACCTCCAAGATGTACTGACGGATGTCCACATCAGGACACATGTCCATATTCAGCAATCGACATTTATGTAAAGCAGAAGAGACATCTCGGAGTTTTCGACCTCAAGGACCGCAAGGACGAGAACGAAATCCTTGAGAAGCTCAAGACAAACTGGTACGGACGCTGCGTATATCAGTGCGACAACGACCAGCCTGACCACTATGTTGCAAACATGGAGTTCGAGGACGGTGTAACTTCTTCATTCACAATGGATGCATTCTCACCATGGGGCGGAAGAAGAACCAGAATCATGGGTACTATGGGATTCATCGAGGGTAACTCAAGCACCTTCACATTGTGGGATTTCAAGACCCGCACTCCTAAGACATGGAGAATGGTTGTCGATGATGCAGACGAGTACAAGGATGCAGGACACGGCGGCGGCGACTACGGCCTTGTAAGGGACTTTGTAGAGGCCGTAGCATTCGAGGATCCAGGCAAACTTTCAAGTTCAATCAAGGATTCCATCGAGAGTCACATCATGGGATTCGCTGCAGAAAAGAGCCGTAAGTCAAACACCAAAGCAAAAGTTAAGGCTTAAACCTGAAATCATATTAACGTATTGAGGTGGTCGAATTTCGACCACCTCTTTCTTTTTTCTTATCCTGGCAACCCGTTGATAAAATTGTGGAAAAATTTGGAAGAAAATGGAATAAAGTGGAAAATTTTGATTACTTTTGTACCCGATAGCGTGAAAGAATAAGAAAGTAAAACAATGATCAAGTTTTTCGGCGAATATAATGTCAAGGTAGACGACAAGGGAAGACTCATATTCCCTGCCGCCTTCAAAGGCATTATGCCAGCCGAGGGGGATATGAGATTTGTGGTGCGAAAGGATAATTTCGCCCAGTGTCTCGAAATGTACACCTTCTCGGAGTGGGAGCGCCAGTCGGAGGAAGTCCGTTCAAGACTCAACCCGGCTTTCAATGAGAGTCACGCTAAATTCTGGAGAGCATACCTGCACAATTGCGCAGTTGTGGAGCCTGATGGAAAATTGGGCCGCATCTCCATCCCAAAGAAACTTTTGGAAATGATTGGCGTCACTAAGGAAGTCGTATTCTCCGGCAACGATTACAAAATTGAGATCTGGGCTAAAGAAAACTTTGAGTCCAGCATCATTTCCAACGAAGATTTCATTTCTATAGCCGGTTCATTGTCAGAAACTATCTAGACATAGGAGGACCGGAAATGTCAGAATATCATACATCCGTATTATTAGACGAAAGTGTATCTGCACTCATAGACTCCGTCACTGGCGGGGTCTATGCTGATGCTACGTTCGGAGGAGGCGGGCATACTGCCGAAATTCTCTCACGCTTATCACAAACTGGCAGCGTGCTCGCCTTTGACCGAGACATGGATGCGATCGGAAACCGCATCGATGACCCTAGGCTCACACTTATCCGCAGCGACTTCCGTTGGATCCACAACCATGTGCTCCATCAGGGTTACAAAGACGGTATTGACGGCGTGCTTGCAGACCTTGGCGTCTCATCGCACCAGTTCGACACAGCCGAGAGAGGATTCTCGTTCAGGTATGAGGCACCTCTGGACATGAGAATGAACCAGGAGGCCCAGCTTACTGCAGCAGACATCATCAACGGATACGAGACCGAAGAAATCGAAAAGATTCTGCGTATCTACGGAGAGGTGGATGGCAGCAGGAAGATTGCCCAGATGATAGACAAGGCCAGACAGGCAGCCCCTATCAACACCACGACAGAACTTGGCAAGGCCATAGAGAAGGCGCTGCCTAAGTTTGCCGAGCATAAATTCCTGGCGAAGGTGTATCAGGCTCTGCGCATCGAGGTCAATCAGGAGATGAAGTCGCTTGAAAAGTTCCTCAGCGGAGCGGCGAAGTCACTCAAACCTGGCGGAAGGCTCGTGATAATCACCTACCATTCGCTTGAAGACAGGATGGTGAAGAACTTCATCAAGAGCGGCAACATCGACGGAAAGGTGGAGAAGGATTTCTTCGGAAACTCTACCGCACCATTGAAGGCAGTCAACCGCAAGCCTATCCTGCCACAGGAAAGTGAGATTGCGGCGAACACCAGGGCAAGGAGCGCAAAGTTAAGGATAGCAGTCAAGGAGGGCGGAGAATGAAGAATATAAAAAAGGCATTGATAGCCATCGCTAGAGGAGATGTACTGCTGAAGATCGGA
>JBGVPH010000016.1:0-71824 GCA_045126915.1 Candidatus Cryptobacteroides sp. | reverse complement strand
TTCCCTCTGGGTAACCTGGGTTCCAGATACGTACTGTCACGGCGAGGGCACCCACGAGGAATCCGTAGATCCACTTGCCGCACTCAGTCTGAGCTGAAGTCACAGGGTCAGTTGCCATGAATACTGTACCGAAGAGGAAGCCACCCATGACGAGCTGATAGTATCCTGGGAGGTCTGTAGCGCCTACAGCGAATCCGAGATATCCGATTGCGAGACCACCGAGAACAGATGATACCATGATCTTCCAGCTTGCAACGCCAGTCCAGATGAGGAGGATTGCACCGAGGAGGATAGCGATCACTGAAGTCTCAACGACAGAACCTGGGATGGTACCGATAATCATGTCCATGAACTTAGGTGAAAGGTTCTCGAAAGTTGCGTTTGCAAGAGGAGTCGCTCCAGAGAATCCGTCAACGAGACCGTTGCCAGCCTGGAAAGCTACACCTTCGTTCATGAAGCGTGTAACGCCACCAGTCCAAACGGTGTCACCTGACATCATGCTTGGGTATGAGAAGAAGAGGAATGCACGTGTGAGGAGTGCTGGATTCCATATGTTCATACCTGTACCTCCGAATACCTCCTTGCCGATGATGACTGCGAATGCAACTGCGATAGCAAGCATCCAAAGTGGAACGTCAACAGGAACGATCAGTGGAATGAGCATACCTGATACGAGGTAACCCTCGTTCACTTCGTGGCCCTGAATCTGTGCAGAAACGAACTCGATACCGAGACCTACGAGGTAAGCTACAACATAAAGTGGAAGAACCTTTACGAGACCGTAGAGAACGATGTCTCCGAAGCCCCAGTCAAGGCCGAATGCGAGGCTGTGCTGGTAACCTGTGTTCCAGATACCGAAGAGCATTGCAGGAACAAGTGCGAGCACTACCATGATCATGACTCTCTTCAAGTCGACGCAGTCCCTTACGTGAGCACCCTTCTTGGTGACAGTGTTAGGGACAAAGAGGAATGTCTCAAAAGCGTCGAATGTCGAATGAAGGAATCCGAGCTTGCCACCTTTCTCAAAGGTTGGCTTGATCTTATCTACTAAATTTCTTAATCCGTTCATAATTCTCAGCTTTAGCACATTTCTTTTAACATAAGTGCGATACCGTCGGTGATGATCTGCTGGATGTAGATCTTAGATGGGTCTACATATTCGCAGAGTGCGAGATCCTCTTCGAGAACCTCGTAGATTCCGAACTTCTCCATCTTGTCGATGTCACCTGCGAGACATGCCTTGAGGAGGTATACAGGGTAGAGGTCCATAGGAAGAACCTTTCCGTATACGTCATTCACGACAAATGCGCGCGGACCACCGTGGAGATTGGTATCCATATCATATTTCTTCTTTGGAGTCAGCCATGAGAAGTAAGTGCGTGATGCACTGAACTGGCTGCATCTTACAGGCTTCGCCCATCCGAAGAGCTCATACTTGTCGCCCTCCTCAAGGATAGTGATCTGGTTGTCGAAGAAGCCGAGGTAGCCGTCCTTGCCTACATTTGTTCCAGTAAGAACGTCACCGCTTACGAAACGGAGGTTCTCAGAAGCATTGTAGAACTCAGCTACGTCCTTGATTGCGATGCCTGGATATCCCTCAACGTAAGCAGGATTGTTTACCTTAGGACCGGTGACAGCGATCTTTCTCTTGAGGTTGTACTTTCCTGTGTTGAAGAACTTACCGATGGCAGCAAGCATAAGGAGTGAAACTGTCCACACTGTCTCGCCCTTGCGGATTGGAGAAATGTGGTGGATCTGTACACCGACGTTTCCGGCAGGATGCTTTCCTGTGAATACGTGAGGAATCACGTTTTCGATCTTGTGGAAAGGAGTGCCTGAATAAGTTGCTGAATTGAGTGAGAAGTGTACTCCTCCGTCAGTGAGCTTGCCGAGAGCATTGATTGCTGTCTGGATGTGCTCGAATTCGTCTCTGAGAGCATACTCGGGATTTGCAGCAAGCGGTGCTGTGTTGAAAGCTGACACGAAGATAGCCTTTGGCTTGACCTCAGGGTTAGCGATGATTCCGTAAGGCCTCTGAGTGATGGCAGGCCAGAGACCTGCTGCAAGAAGAGCTTCCTTGATCTGCTCAGCAGTCATCTCTTCAACCTTCTTTGTGCCGAAATCAACATACTCCTGCTCTGCATCTGCTTTGATGCGGACTTCAAGCAACTTTCTCTTTTCGCCTCTGACAACCTCAGCAACGATTCCGCTTACCGGAGACGCAAAGAGGATGTTCTGAGACATCTTGTCTGCCAAGACTGGTGTACCTGCGAGTACTCTGTCACCTTCTCTTACCAGAAGCTTTGGAACAAGACCTCTGAAATCGGTAGGCTTGATGGCTACTACGTCAGGAACAATCACCTTCTTGGTGTTCTGGGCTGCCACTCCGCTGATTGGAAGGTCAAGACCCTTTTTCAAATAGATGTTGTTTGACATTATTAAATTGTTTTTGAGTATATGTTCATTTTTGCGCCCGCGAAGATAGATATTTTTTCCCTATTTACGTAGTAAAACTTCTCTTTTTTATTGGAATGTTTTGTCTAATTTTGCCGTCGCTATGGAAAAGAATGTAAGTGCTATTTTAGAGGGACTGAACAGCGAGCAGAAGCGCGCTGTCGGTTGTGTGGACGGACCGGTGCTGATAGTGGCAGGTGCGGGATCGGGAAAGACAAGGGTTTTGACAAGCAGGATCGCCTATATTCTGGAGAAAGGTTGTGATCCTTCGGAGATTCTTGCCTTGACATTTACGAAGAAGGCAGCTTCCGAAATGAAGGAGAGAATTGCTCTGATGGTAGGGGAGAAGAAGGCGAGACGACTCTATATGGGCACATTCCACTCAATCTTCATCAGATTCCTCAGAGAGTTTTCGGAGTCTCTTGGCTATCCTGCAACATTTACAATCTACGATACAAGCGATTCGGTAAGTGCCATCAAGACATGTCTTAAGGAACTGCAACTGGATGATAAGATATACAAGCCAAAGGATGTTCTGAGCCGTATTTCCATGGCTAAGAACAACCTTGTGACAGCTGCTGCATACAAGAGAAATACTAATGCAATCCAGAAGGATACATTGGCAAAGAAACCGAGAATCTGTGATGTCTACGAGTTGTATTCTCATAAGTGCAAGCAGTCCGGAGTGATGGATTTCGATGACATCCTGCTGAATATGAATATCCTTCTGAGGGACAATCCTGCAGCTCTAGAGACTATTGCTGGACGTTTTAAGTATATCATGGTAGATGAGTATCAGGATACCAACTATGCTCAGTATCTGATACTTAAGAAGTTGAGCCAGTTCCACCAGAACCTATGCGTTGTAGGTGATGACTCTCAGTCCATTTATGCATTCCGCGGTGCCAAGATTGAGAATATCCTTAATTTCAAGAAGGACTATCCGCAACATAATATCTTCCGTCTCGAGCAGAACTATCGTTCGACAAAGGTGATAGTGGATGCAGCAAATTCATTGATTGCAAAGAACGAAAACCGTATTCCAAAGGAGTGTTATTCTATGGGTGCCGAGGGGGAGAAGATCAGACTCATCAAGGCATATACAGAGCAGGAAGAAGCACTTCTTATTGCGTCTTCGATTACTGCGAGAATTCATTCGGAATCGGCTCAATATCAGGATTTTGCGATTCTTTATAGAACCAATGCCCAGTCACGTGCACTTGAGGAGGCTCTTCGCAAGAGGAACCTTCCATATATGATTTATTCCGGCAATTCGTTCTTTGATAGGGCGGAGGTCAAGGATATGATGGCATATTTTAAATTATGCGTCAATCTGAATGATGATGAGTCTTTCAAGAGGGTTGTCAACAAGCCGGCAAGAGGTATCGGTGACACTTCGATTGCAGCTCTTGCTGCAGCTGCGCATAAGCATCAGCTCCCGCTTTTCAAGGCGGCTTATTCTGATGATCTTGAGTCTTTTGGTCTTAAGGCGGCTGCCATAAAAAAGATCAGGGAATTCTGCGATACGATTGGCAAGCTCTGCATAAGGACTAATACGGAGGATGCCTATAAGGTTGCAAAGGAGATTGCCGAATTATCAGGTCTATATGCCTTCTATAAGAGTGATACAAGCATCGAAGGACAGTCCCGTCTAGCCAATATCGATGAGCTTTTGAATAGTGTGAACAATTACATTGAGGAAAGGAATAATGAGCTTTTTGAGGAGATGCAGGCTGAGGGACTTATAGGTGATGGTGTAGAACTTGCGAATGCCGATCTTCCGTTGGTTACATTGGGTGATTATCTCGAGAATGTATCCCTTCTGAGTGCAGTTGATGTCAACGATGATGAGAATGGTACAAACAGAATAGCTCTTATGACCGTCCATTCATCAAAGGGACTTGAGTTTCCATATGTGTATGTCGCTGGAATGGAGGAAAATATCTTCCCGTCAGGAGGCTTCCTCGCATCCGAAAGTGACATTGAGGAGGAAAGGCGTCTGTGCTATGTGGCAATGACGCGTGCAGGTAAGGTCCTGCAGCTTTCTTTTGCAGCCACACGAACAAGAAACGGCAAGCATGAGTCGAATTCTCCAAGCCGTTTCATCCGTGAGGTGGATTCAAGATATATTGCCAATCCTCTGACCAATGAGGATTATGACAGGAATGACGATGATGATACCCCGTCATTTGGCGGTTGGGGCAAGAAGTTAGGTGGTCAGATCGCCCGCACCAATGATGCAAAGCCATGGAATAACTATGTTAGAACAGGTGCTGTAGTCTCTCAGAAAAGACAGTCCGGAGCAACGGTGATGCCAGTCAGGACGGGGCCTACAGTTGTCCGTAAGGCGCAACCGGTCCCTGCACGAGTTCCTGATGCTGAGTTTACTCCTACTCCTATACTCCAGCTTCGCGCAGGACAACGTATCGAGCACAATAGATTCGGTTTTGGAAAGATTATGGAGATCTCCGGAAATCCGGCTGATCTTAAGGCAAAAATCAGCTTTGATGACCATGGAGAGAAGATTTTGATACTTAAATATGCTAAAATTCGTGTTGTGGATGTTGTGTAATGAGTTTAATTCACTATATTTGTAACGAAGTTTTTCATAGTTTAAGTTTAGGTTAAGTAGCGGTGTGGTCGCAGTGATTGCGAGCGCACCGTGAATTTTTTTATGCATTGTTGTCCAAAATTTATAGTAATTTTTCTGACAATCACGATAAAATTTGCAAAAACCGACACTAAAAAACAGAAAAAATTTAAATTTCTTTTTTTTAGTGTCGATTTCTTTTCTGCCCGGTACATTTGTGCTGCCTGCAATGGTGCAGCATAAATGAAAGGAGGAGAAGAAACATGAAAAGAAGATTGATGACAACCATTGTTGTCGCTGCGTTGATGGTGGTGTCTGTCCTTAATGTCTCGTGTGATCCGGAACATTATCAAGACAGGGGAGAGGGTGAAATACGGCTCTCTTTTGAATCAGTGAATGATGGATATGTCAGAGCTGTTACAGAAATGCCAGATACAAGTGATTTTCTGCTTACCATACAGAATGCTTCAGGAAATTCCGTGTATGACGGAAAATATGGAGACTGTCCTGAGGCTCTGAAAGTAGCAGCTGGAAACTATATTGTCACAGTTCGTTCGATGAACTTCAGCAGACCGGCCTTTGATTCGCCTCTTTATGGTGACAGCCAATGCGTAGTGGTCGAAAGGGATGGTATCGTCAATGTCGGTCTTGTCTGTCGTCAGCTCAATTCCGGAATAAGGCTTTCTGTTGTGCCGGAATTCCTGACATCCTATCCCGACGGAGTGCTTTATCTCAAATCATCTGAAGGAAAACTGATGTATTCATACTCGGAAAAGAGAGTAGCCTATTTCAATCCGGGGGCGGTTTCCTTGATTCTAAGCATCAATGGAAAGGATGATCTACTGATGACAAGGGAACTTGAACCTCAGGAAATACTTGTCCTTGGGGTCGGAGTTGCGGCTTCTGGAACCTCTGCCGGAAGCAAGGGGATCAGCATTGCAGTGGACACCACCCGTAATTGGATTGCAGACCGTTATGTGATAGGAGGCGGTGGTTCCGATGGTGGTTCTATAGCTAAGGCTTTGAATGTAGCTCAGGCAAGAACCATGGCTCCGATGAACGGTGTCTGGGTCAGCGGCTACATTGTCGGAGGAGACCTGACAACTGCTTCAGGAAATTTTGAAGAACCATTCAAGTCTAAAAGCAATCTTATTCTCGGACCCCGTTCTTCTACGACGGACAGAAGTGTCTGCATCGCTGTCCAGCTGCCATCAGGAAGCATACGTGATGAACTGAATCTTGTAGATAATCCTTCATTGTTAGGAAGAAAGGTGTGCCTTCATGGTAATCTGGTCACAGATTATTTCAATCTCGTCGGACTGAAGAATCTGGATGATGTTGAATATTGACGGGCTATGGTATGAGAAATTCTTTGCTTATGGCGCTACTGCTGTGTTGCTGCCTCGCTTTGTCATGTATGGAAGAGTTTGAATGTCCTGTCCCGGGGCAGAAAGAGACTTTCAGTGTTGTGTTTGATCCGAAGCCACAACAGGTGTCTCGCAGTATCATTGCTCCGGACGAGACAAATATCTATGATTTCAACGTTTGTCTCTATAGTGGTGGCGTGCTTGTGAATCATGCCTTTTCTGATTCAGGAGAGGCTGTAACGATCGACTTGAATGCCCAGACTTACTACAATGTGTATGTTCTTGCAAACATCGGGCAGTTCGAACCCTGCGTCACCGAAGAAGAAATGGAGGAGTATGTGTATTCAGTGTCGGAACTCTATGATATAGAGGAGGTACTGCCATATGCTGGGGTAAGTAGGGATGTGTCTGTTTCCAGGTCGGGAGAAAGAGTGTGCATATTGATGCAAAGACTGGTTTCCAAGATTTTATTCAGTGTGGATAAGTCTGCTTTGGAAAGTTTGAAGATCCGTTCAGTACGACTATGCCAGAGCGCTCTATGTGTGCGACCTTTTAAGGCTGGAGGTTCTGCTGCTGTATCTGCTGAAGAGATTGCAGATGGTGACTTCTGTACTTCCATGGATCTGGAGCTTCTGAATTCCGGAAGTGAGGTTAATTTCTTTGCTCTGGAGAATTGTCAAGGTGTGCTTCTGCCGGAAAATGAAGAACCTTGGGAAAAGATACCTTCTTCTCTGGATGAGGCGGCCTCTCTTGCCACTTATATTGAGGTTGACTGCAGTTTCGATGAAAGCGGAATATGTGACGGAGATGTAACCTACCGTTTGTATCTAGGGCAGGATAACTGCAAGGATTTCAATATCATACGAAATTCAATCCTGAGGGTGCGCCTCTGTCTTACGATTGATGGGTTGAAGGAGGAAGTGACTTGGCGCGTGGATCCCGATTACTCTTTGAGAGCTGGTTTTGCATCAGGCTGGGTGTCGCGTGGAAGGCATAATGAGGATGATCTTTATGTGGGAGAAAAATTCGAATACAGGATATGGCTTTCAGATGAAATGTCGGATTATATAGGTCCGGATATAGGTGACTGTGAACTCTTTTTCAGACCGTGGGAAAGCGATGATGAGGGATTCATAAGGTTTTCGGAAATCAAGGGGTCGGAAGATGGTGGATACTATGTGGAAGCAACCTGTCTTCGGCCTGCTGAGGGAGAGATCTGCATCAGGGAGAAGGACGGTAGATTCCTTTCCGTGCTGAGCGATAATGTGTGCGTCAATGTCCCGGGAATTATCATCTCTGACAAGCCCTCTGATGCCGGGAATGTACAGGTGCCTTCATGTGATGGGATCGTAAACTGTGATATTAATGCGGAGGGAAAGGAATATTATATGTATCTTGTCGATTGCGAGTTGCTTAATCTTAATGTCAGTTCCGGATGTGGCTACGATCTCAGTGTCTTTGATTTTGATATGGATCCTGAATTGTCAGGTTCGGATAAGGTCTTGAGTACAATTGGATTGACAACAGTCTCAGGAGTGAGCGGTAAAGACTCTCCTGCTCTCATATTTAGAATTTCATGCACTAACGAGGGGGATGATCATTATGTCAATTCGGCACTTCTTGCGGCAAGGGGACGCAGTGATGTGTTGTCATGGAACATAAGCGAAAGTGTGTGCACAATGGACGAGGATATCAAGGTCAGACTTGAAAGTATGCCAGTCACAATGACCTTGGTTGATAATGCACAGGCCGGATATGGTGACTCAAGATATGCCATGGTCGTAGACAATCCCTCAAGGCTTCCTCTTAAGGTGAATTATTGGCAATTTGTAACTGTGAATCGTTCTTATGATGCATCGTTGAAGGAATTAGCGGATGCAAAGGTCAAAGATGAACTGTTTGTCAATTCTATGGACTATGTTGTTCATAAATATAATGACTCATCCCTTCCTGTGTACGGAAGTGCATATTCCTTTCTGTCCGAAAGAAACAGTAATGGAACTCCTGCTGTTGAGGATGGGAATAGTCTTGTTTATAATCTGAAAGGTATAGATCCTGATAATCTTATTGCTGCCCTGACATATGATGGATGGGGCTTTGATTCAATATCTCACCATATGACAGTGAGTTTTTCAGATGGAAGTCCGGTCGATGATCTGACAGTCGATGATAGACTGGATGAGAACTTGAATGACAGAGGCATCTGGCTTTACATCGGTACCTCCCTGATTCTTTCTCCGGACAGGACTTTTGAAAAGTATCCGGAATTGAATCCCTATAATCTGCAACTGCTCAAATCTCAGACTCCGGTTGTTGGGAACATGGCTTATGATACAGAAGACAATCGTCTGTATATCACGGCATATAGCCTTGGTGGTGAGGGTATTATATTGGATTCGATCACGGAGGCTTCTGCTGATGGATATGTGCAGACTCATCCCAACGGAACCTGGGGTAAAGGTCAGGATAACTCTTGTCATGAGACGGTTGTCAGATATTGTGAAGACTTCTATCTCTGGCATGAGGATAAGAAAGTAGTTCCCGATGGTAATGCAGTGCGGGACGTGTTCCAGGCGATATATAGGAATTCTTATTTCGACTCGTGGAATAATATTGGGTCAGCCAACAACTATATGCATAGTGCTCATCCTACATCCCTGTCTGTAAAAATGGCTTTTAAACTATCAGATATTAACGAAACAGCACTTCATTCCTTTAAGCCTATCTTTCCTGCCTATATCCATTATTTCCATAAGCAGGATGCTCTGGACTATCGTATAACAACGAATTTCTCATATACCACCTTCCGATTTGTTGAGGTTAAGGAAAAATAATTTTTAAGTCTTTTAGTTACAAATTGTAAGTGATAGTAAATAATGCAGGTGTTCACAGTAGCTTTTTTCCGGTTTTTTAATGTAATAATATTTTTGATTGTTAATCAGTTATTGCTATCTTTGCGGCCTTTGTTGCGAATATATATACAAAACTGATGGATAATACAAGAAAACTTTTCACAGCATTCCTCCTGTCGGTTATTGGATGTGGAGTCATTTCCGCCCAGACCTTGGTGAAAGTCAGCGGTGTAGTAACATCTGCTGATGATGGCCAGCCTATGATCGGTGTTGCGGTAATGAATTCACAAGGAGCAGGAGTGATTACTTCTCTTGATGGAGAATATACCATCGAGGCTACCTCCGGAACGAAACTTACGTTCTCAAGTATTGGTTTTTTGAATCACGAAGTAGTGGTACCAGATCAGGCAACATTTAAGCATGATGTTGTCATGGAGGTAGAGACGACTTCTCTGGACGATGTAGTAGTCGTGGCTTATGGTGTCCGTAAGAAGGGAACGATTGCCGGTTCGGTATCGACTGTCAAGTCAGATGCTCTGGCAGATGTTCCTGCAGCAAGCTTTGACCAGGCTCTTCAGGGTAAGGCAGCAGGTCTTATGGTGCTTTCCAATTCGGGAGAGCCTAGTGCAGTAGCAACATTCCAGATTCGAGGTACCAACTCGATAAATTCTGGTACAGCGCCTTTGTTCATTATGGATGGCCTCCCTATTTCTTCTGCGGATTTTAATTCAATCAGCCCTAATGACATTGAGTCAATTTCAGTGCTGAAGGATGCATCGAGTACCTCAATCTACGGTGCCCGTGCTGCAAACGGTGTGGTTGTAATCACAACTAAGCGTGGTCAGATGGCTCGTGATGCCAGAGTGACATTCCGTTCGCAGGTCGGCTTCTCACAGTTGGCAAATGCTAACTGGAATCAGATGAACACAGCTGAACGAATTCAGTATGAGAAGGAAGTTGGATTGACAGATGGTAAGAATTATGAGCAGCTTGCCTTGATAGATGTCAATTGGCTTGATGAGGTGTTCAACAAATTTGCTCCTCTTCAGAATTATGAGTTGCAGGTGAGTGGTGCGACAGATAGAATAAACTACTATGTGTCAACTGGTTATTATGATCAGCAGGGTACTGTGTCGGATTCAGATTTTACCAGATACAATGTAAGATTGAATCTTGAGGCTCAGGCTAACAGATGGTTGAAGATCGGAACCAACACGATGTTGGCATACGAAGGAATTCGTGAGTCGGTATCAGGTGGCTATTATACGAATACTCCGATTTCAGCAGCTCGTTTCATGATGCCGTATTGGGATCCACACAAGGTAGATGGCTCCTTGGCGTCTCTCAGCGACGGATCATGGAAGGGAACAGGTGAGAACCCGCTTGAATGGACTGAGAACAATCCATATTTCGTCAAGAAGTACAAGGTTATTACCGGATTGTATCTTGAAGTTAATCCGTTCGCCGGATTTACTGTAAAGGTACAGGGGGGTGCTGACTACTCTCATGCAGCGGCAGTAAGCTCAAGTGTACCAAGCTATATTCCCAACAATGGTCAGGGTAGCGCGGGCAGAAACTCATCTGATGCCATGAATCTTACATTGACAACAACCGCAACTTACAAGTTTGACGTAGCTTCTACACACCATTTCAATTTTATGGTCGGACAGGAAGGTGTCAATTATGAGGTTGAAGGATTCAGCGTATCCACAGCAGGTCAGACAAATGACTTCCTGATTGATCTCTCGTCTGCTACAAGAGCAACTAACTGGTCAAGCTCAAAATCAGCGTATTCATACATGTCTTTCTTCGCAAGAGGTGAGTACAATTATGACAACAGGTATTATGCTGATTTCTCTGTCCGTACTGACGGTTCTTCACGTTTCGGTTCTAAAGGACGTTGGGCGTCCTTCTGGTCTCTTGGTTTCATGTGGAATATGCGTTCGGAGAGCTTCCTGAAGGATTGTAATTGGCTTACAAATGCCCAGATTGCAGTTAGTACAGGTACATCAGGTAACTCTTCTATCCCTAATTACGACCATCTTGCTCTTGTTGCCGGTGGAAAGGAATATTGGGGACAGGCTGCCATAGGACCTTACTCCAAGGGTAATGAGAATCTTGAGTGGGAGAAGCTCTGGACATCAAATATTGCTTTGCATCTTGGATTCTGGGGACGCTTGAATGTTGATGCTGAACTCTATAATAAGTTGACGACCAATATGCTTATGTCCGTTCCGGATTCATATGCGAATGGAGGTTTTGGATCGGTATGGGACAATGTTGGAGCAATGCTGAACAGGGGTGTCGAACTTAATGTGAGTGCAGATGTTCTCCGTTATAAGGATTTCAACTGGAACATCAATGCGAACGTATCTTATAACCACAATGAGATTAAGGCTCTTTACAATGGTCTTGATGAGTACGTTGTATCTACAACAGGTACTAAATATGTGGTAGGTCATTCATATGGTGAGTTCTTCCTCAATAGATATGCTGGTGTCAATCCTATCAACGGTGACTCCCTCTGGTATACCAAGGATGGTGAGATTACCAATGAGTACAACGAAGCCGACAAAGTAATGACAGGCAAGAGCTACATTGCTCCATGGATGGGTGGTTTCGGTACATCGCTTTCTTGGAAAGGCCTTTCTGCATCTGCGCAGTTCTCATGGGTGGCAGACCGTTGGATGGTCAACAATGATAGACTCTTTGAAGAGGGTGGTAGCATGATCGATGGTTATAATCAGTCTAAGAGAATGCTCTATGACAGATGGAAAAAGCCAGGTGATGTGACCGATATTCCTAGATATGGTGTAGAACCTCAGTTCGATACCCATTTGCTTGAAGATGCGTCATTCCTTCGTCTTAAGAATGTGATGGTATCTTATAGCCTTCCAAGAGGTCTTCTTGAAAAGAGTGGATTCATCTCTGGACTCAGATTCTATGCTCAGTCTCAGAACCTTCTTACCTTCACATCTTTTATGGGACTTGATCCGGAGTCAAGTTCAAACATCTACAAGGCGCAGTATCCGTCATCCCGTCAGTATACATTTGGACTTGAACTTACATTTTAACGACTATGTCAAGAATTAATAATAATAAATTTTATCTATGCTTGATTGCACTGATGCTTTCGGTGACTTCTTGTCTTGAGAAGTATCCGGAGTCTGCAATACCAGAGGATCAGGCTATTACGAATATTAATGAGGCTAATCAGTTCGTATTGGGCATCTACGCTGATTTCAAGAGTTCTTCATTGTATAGTGGATTGCTGACACTTCTTCCTGATGTGCAGTGTGACCTGGTTTACGCCGTTGAGGGATTTTCCAATGTATATGGTGACGTATGGCGTTGGGATATCAAGGCGAACTCTCCTGAGATTACTTCAGTATGGGCTGGTCTTTATTCTGTGATCGGTGATTGTAATTTCTTCTTTGATTATGAGCCTAGACTTCGCGAAAGTGTAAGCTCAGATGCAGAGAAGGAGAATCTTGATGAGCTTTGCGGAGAGGTGCATTTTGCACGTGCATTGGCATATTCTGAACTCGTGAAGCTTTACTGCAAGGCATATAACGCAGAGACAGCTTCTGGCCCTGGTGTCATACTTGTTGACAGCTACCATAACCCGGGACCTATCAAGAGATCTACTCTTCAGGAATCTTATGATTTTATTCTTAAGGATCTTGAGGCAGCAGCCGCGCTGATTACTCACGATGAAGTGTACAGTTCGCCTTATTTCTGTAAGAGTGCAGTGAATGCTCTTTACGCGCGTATATATTTATATATGGAGAATTGGGATAAGGCTATCGAGTACTCTACAAAGGTTATCGAGGACAAGTACCTCTTCCTTTCAAGCGCAGTGGATATTTACACAGGTCAGCAGACATTCTATGATTATATGTGGTCAAATGACCTTGCAACCGAAATCATCTGGAAGGTAGGATTCACTACTACATCTTATGGTGGAGCACTTGGAAGCATTTTCCTGAACTACAACTATCAGTCTTATACACCTGACTACGTGCCTTCATCATGGGTGCTTGATCTGTACTCGGAGAATGATATGAGATATAATGCATTCTTTACTGAGATGACAACAGGATACTCTCATGGATTGACATGGCCACTGCTTACAAAGTACTATGGAAATGAGTCATTCTTGAGCAGCAATATTCTTCATGTATCCATGCCAAAGGTTTTCCGACTTTCCGAGCAATATCTTATCCGTGCTGAGGCTTATTGTCGTAAGGGAGAATTCACTAAGGCCGGGTCTGACATCACAACTCTCAGAAAGGCACGTTATACCACTTACACATCAACCTCAATTTCTAATAATAACTGGCTTCAGACTATCAGCGATGAGCGTGTAAGGGAACTTTATATGGAAGGATTCAGACTCAATGACCTTAAGAGATGGAATATGGGATTCACCCGTAAGGCGCAGACTTCTTCTGCCAAGGAGGGTAGCGAATTGAAGGTAGAGGCTTCTGACCCTCTCTTCGTATGGCCTATTCCACAGCATGAAATGAATATTCCAGGTTCTGACATGCAGCCTAACGAAAGTAACCGATAATTAAGAAATGACAGATATGAAGAAGATATTATATACGTTACTTGCATTAGTGCTGTTAGCAGCCTGCAACACTAAGCATATCACTTACACAGGACCTATGTACATTGCATTCGCTGATACATTGAGCGTATGCCCTGTCATGGAGTCTGGTCAGCCATTCGATGTTTACATCGCAGCGACCAAACCGAGTGACAAGGATAGAACTTTCTCTGTTGAAGTCCTTAATAAGAAGAGCAATGCTATCTATGGTCATCACTTCGAAATCGAAAACCAGACTGTAACTATTCCTGCGGGAGAACTTGCGACAAGCGTAAGAATCATAGGAAACTACGACAATATCGCTGCTTCTGATTCTTTGAGCGTTGTTCTCTCTCTCCTTTCTGTTGATGAGTATGAGTGGGATCTTTACGGCCAGACAACTCGCGTTGAACTTAAGAAGGCCTGTGCATTTGACATCAACAATTTCACTGGTTGGGTCAAGGTTACATCCTCATTCTGGCTTCAGTATTCATCGTCTCTTCATTTTGAGAGAGTCGTGAAGTGTGAGCCAATCGAAGGCAAGCCAAACTCATTTATCATCAGAGACTTCCTCATGGATGGCTATGATGTCAAGTTCAATGTCGATCCTTCAGATATCCTCAATCCTGTAATCAAAATGGATGGCGAGCAGATTGTAGGAGATACAAGAATTCCGTTCCAGATGGTATATGGTGACGGTCGAATAAGAGGCTATGATGAGCCATCTATCGAGCCATATTTCGATATCTGCAACAAATATGCTGAGACATTCATGTTCATGTATGTCAAGAATGTCGGTACAATCGGAGCCTTTGTAAACATCATCGAGTGGATTACAGATGAGGAGGCTAATGAGTTATTATCAGAATTATAATCTTAAAAATCTATAGTTATGAAAGTGTTAAATTTTTTCCGCGTCGCTCTTTGCGCTCTCGCAGTAGCATTTGCATGCAGCTGCCAAGAAACTAAAGAAGTTGTTATTACTTTCCCAGAAGCAACTGATGTTACAATTGCAAATGGTCAGGAGCTTGAATTGACATTTAATGCTGAGGCTGCTTGGAAGCTTACAGTAGATAAGGATTGGATTGTTTTTGTTGAAGGAGAAGATACTTTCCAGCAGTTGACTGGTATAGCCGGTCCTCAGACAATCAAAATCACTACTAAGGATGTGACATCTATTTTTGATGAGGAAAAGGCTGTTATCTCTATTGAGATGGATAGCAAGGTTCAGCCGCTTTACAATATTACAAGAACAGCTGTTGCTCGTTGGGCAAAGATGTTCTTTGGTGAGTATGGCGAAGCTCCTACTGAACTTACTGCTGATAATCCTCTTGTAGTAGAGTATAATGATTACGGTGATATCCTTGTAGCTATCAATTTCCAGGCAAACTTTGCATGGAAGGTTTCTTCGTGGCCAGAGTGGGTTGATATGGAGACATTCTCAGGTGAAGCAGATGCTGAGGTTACTTCGCAGAACTACAAATATTTTTATGTGAAGGAGTCAGCCTATGCTTCTGCTCAGACTGGTGAGATTACTATTACTGATATAAACGGTAATAATCCATTCTCTTTCCCTATTGCCTATGCTGGCTTACCTGATGATAAGATTATTATTAAAAATTCTGAAGGCAGGTCACCTGGCGTATGGGGCAATCAGGTGAAGTTCGCTGCCGATCAGACAGAACCAACCGTGATTGAACTTTCTGTTATGGCAAAGGACAATCAGTATCAGGTATATTATGCAGACTGGTCTATGCACCCAATGACTGGCTCTGACAATTATGCTGTTGCAGATTGGATCAATATTGATACAACTACACCAGGAACTCTCAAAATATCAGTTTCCAGCAATACAGACAAACAGCGCACTGCGTTTGTATGGGTACTTCCTAAGGCTATGTTCCCAGAAGGTCAGGTTGATCTGGATTGGTACTATAGCAATTACAATGAGTCTTATATGTTTGCTGTTGAGCAGGAGAGTGGAATTACCGAGGCTGTCGGAGGTTTCCTTTCTTTGTGGACACAGATGTATGAATATGTAGAGTTTGTTAAGTTCGATCAGTATAACTTCGATGGTCTCACATTGCAGGATTTCGGCTATTTCCTACCTGCTGATAATACATATGTGTATGAAATACCTGAAGGTATGGCTGGCGCTCTTGGTATGCATCCGATAGGATTCCCAGCGGAATGGTTCCCAATCTATCAGGCTGCAGATGGATCAACTGTTAATCTGTACAGATGTTCTCAGATGGGTAGCAATTTCTCTATGGATGCGGACAAGTTCAGCTACTCGCATCTTTATAAGATGGGTGATTGGAATAACTCTTATGTTGGATTGGTATATATGGTAAATCCTACTGGTCCAGGTAAGTTCATTATTGAGTTCTATAAGGATGAAGATGAACTTGCAACTTATAGACCATCTGCTGCAGTTATTCTCGTAAAGAAATAAAGATTAATATCAAATGAAATTTTCAACCTTTATATTAAGGTCAATATCAATGATCCTGGTTTCGGCATTCCTTTTAATGGGATGTCGGAACGAGGAACTTGATGGTGGTCTTGGAGGGTATGGTTATGTCCAGTTCCATTTGTATAAGACTGCATCCTATGTCAAGTCTGCCGCAAATAATCAGCTGGAATATCTCTCCGATGCTGCCAAAGTTAAAGTTACTCTCAAGACATCATCAAACGACGTTCTAAATCCGACCCTTACAGTAGACGCACCAGACAAGACAATGGCTGAGTGGGGAATGCAGACAGATAAGATTCTGTTGCTTGCTGGAGAATATCAGCTGACCTCTTATCAGGTGCTTGATGCTTTGGATGAAACTATCTTTACAGCCTATCCTGATGAGCCGATCTCGTTCACTGTTGTATCTGGAGGATTGGTAAGCCGCGACCTTGTGGTTGATACGCAGGAGCGTGGTAAAGTTAATTTTATGCTTGTAAAGGATATACCGACATTGAAGAGTCCTGGTTCTGATGACTATCCTTTTTATATGATTACATCTGTTGATCTTACTATTACCAATAAGGCTGATAATAGCAAGAAGCAGACTATCACGAACCTCCCGATGGTTCATGAGTTTGTTGAGAAGGATGGTTATATCACAGCAGTATGTAGGACAGATTCCCTTGTTTCTGTTACAGGTGGTGAGTGGAAAGTAACAGCATATAAGACCTATTTTGATTCATACAGGAAGGTATATAAGACTGTAACAGAGGTTGCAGACAACTCTTTCAATGTCATTGATAATGGCGTTGTCGATGCTGAGGTTCCTATTTCCTTGGATCTGTCTTCGGTTTATATTCAGGATGCCATGACCATCAAGGAAATCTTTGATGATATGGACGGAGAAAATTGGAAAGTCAAGTGGAACTTCGATTGTGATGTTGACATATGGACGGCTCAGCCGGGAATATCTATCCTTGAGGATGGACGCGTCGCTGCCATCGATTTTGAAGGACTTGGAGCTAAAGGTGACCTCTCTCCTGCAATTGGAAAACTGACAGAACTTCGTTCTCTCTTGCTGGGTAGCCACTCTTTCTATGAGGGTAATTCAAATATTACTCTTACATCAAAGCAGTATACTCAACTCTCAAGAGAGGAAATTCGAGAGCGCCGTGAGTCATTTACACGTACTTTCGTAAATAATAATACTGACTCATATGGCTGTTTCTCAGAAGAACTTAGATGGGGTCTTAAGATGAACAATGTTCCTCTTAGTGAAAAGACAGCCCCTCTGAAGAGTTATCCGACAGAGAACAGTACTTTCAACTATGCTACTGCGATAACATCGCTTCCAGATGAAATCAATAACCTTGATAAACTACAGACACTTTACATCGGATATTCTCCTATAAAGAGGCTCCCAAGTGATATGTCTAACATGAAGGCGCTCATCGACGTGGAAATGTTCTTTCTTCCTGATCTAGAAGAATTTCCTATGGGCTTAGCTACGTTGCCAAGTCTTGAGACCCTTACTTTCTCATGTAATTTCGGCATAAGTCCTGAGAGCATGTATGAAGGTTTGAAGGCTATGAACGCAGGAAATGTCAGCAAATCTCTTCAGGCTTTTTATATGCCGGCTCAGAAGGTACACAAGATTCCTGATATGAGAGGTTTCAAGAAACTTGGTCTGCTGAATATTCAGGATTGCGGCGCATATGAATTTGAGGCTCCGTTCGGTAAGGATCATTATTTTGTTAATCTCTATGCAGATAACAATAATTTTTCTTCTTTGCCGACAGATGAGCATGGATTCTTTGTTGGTATAGATGCAAATACAGAGACTATTGGCTTTGCTCATAACAAATTTACTGCAATGCCTGATATTTTTGATGCCAAGTCCGTTTATACTATGGGTACAATGGACTTCTCCAATAACCAGATCAGCTCATTTGCGGGATTTAATGGCGGTAAGTTCCGTGGTGCGAACTGCAGCACTTTGAATCTTTCCTACAACCAGCTGACAGCATGGCCAAGAGAATATACTGAGAGTGCATCAGCCATTTCAGGTTATATGCTTGCAGGTAATAAGATCAAGGAGATCAAAAAGGAGGATATTGAGCACAAGTACTCATATCTGACAACAACAATCGACTTGTCTTACAATATGCTGAGCTCGCTTCCAGATAACTTCGACGCTCTTACTTATCCATTCCTTTATGGTCTTGATCTGAGCTACAACAGATTCACTCAGTTCCCTTATACAGCTGTAAACAATCAGTATCTTACTGTCTTTATTTTCAGACATCAGAGAGATGCTGCTGGAAACCGCTGTATGAAGCAGTGGCCTACTGGTATCGGTGGGGCTCTTGTGGGATTGCGCGCACTCTATCTTGGATCAAATGATATCAGAGTAGTGAACGATGAGTTGTCATATCTGATCTATAATCTGGATATCAGCGATAATCCTAGGATTGTCATAGACGTGTCATCTGTTTGTTCATATATTGCAGCAGGATACTTCAATCTGATTTACAGCCCAGATCAGGATATCAGAGGATGTGATGATTATCTTAATTTGAATTGATGCTTATGAAACTCTTTAATCGTTTATTTATATTCGTATCTTGCATGACGCTGATTACAGTCTCATGTCAGGAGGAGCATATCCCTGTTGACTTCCTTCTCGATACAAACGGTATTCAGATAGGAGCAGATGGTGGCATCACAAGAGTTAAGATTAACTCAGAAGGCCCATGGATAGCTAATCCAACAGTTCCATGGATAACAGTATCCCCAACCAATGGAATTGGTACAATCGAGTGTGATGTGAAGGTGGATTCTTCTATTCTTGCTGTTGAATCCAGAGAAGGATTGGTTCGTTTTGAGAGTAAGACATACGAGAAGTGCGACCTGAAAGTAACTCAGGAAGGATATCCCAATGTAATTGCTTTGTCTGTAGATGAAGTGCAGGTTCCGAATTATGCGGAATATGGTTCACGTTATGTAAACGTCAATGTCACATATAACGTACCATTCAAAATGGAGATTGATAAATCTTCAGCATGGGTATCTGTCCCTGATCTTGAAGAAGTCATCAAGAATAGTCTTGACAGGGGAGCTCGTCCAAGGAAGTTGAATCTTCGTGTCCAATTTGAGAATAATAATCGTCCAGCGGAGAGAGAGGCTTTGGTTAAGTTTGTTCCTACTATGGATGTTACTCTTGCAGAGAATAAGAACCTTAAAGTCGTGCAGGCTGAGGCTGATGAGATTCCTGATAGCAGAGAGGGTGACTCCCTTGCAATTGTGGGATGTGCAAGAAGCATGAACATAAGTCTTGCAAAGTATGATGGTGAGGCTATGGACAATTGGGATTTTGTAACTTTGTGGGAGGAGAATGATGAAGGATATACCGAGGATAAGAAGGGACGCGTCAAGTCACTTTCTTTGACATTCTTTGACACTAAGGATGGTATTCCTTATGAAATACAATTCCTTACAAAGATGGAGTCACTAAGCTTGTTCTCAAATACCAATAGCTTTCTTTATGATTTCACTTCTGGAGAGTATATCGCAAAATTGACGCAGCTTAAGTCGTTTGAGTGTTTCGCAATGGGACTTTCTTCATTGGATGACAGCTTTACCAATCTTAGAAACCTTGAGACGTTGGTTCTTGCTGCAAACAACTTCAATGAGATTCCACGAATCATTACTCCTGAGAACTTCCCGAATCTTACTAAACTTGATTTGGCTACCAATCGTAGAAGAACGATCTGGGATATGAAGACTGCTACCTTGGATAGAGCATTGTGGGGAGGATTCTCATATAATGATGAGGACAACTTCCCTAGGTGGCTGCTTGAATGGGATAAACTTGAATATCTCCGCCTTTCAAACAATTATATGCAGGGCGAAATTCCTGATATGGAGGATTATGGTATAAGGTATACCGCTGAGGAGGTTGCAGTGAATGATACTTTACCAAATGGTCTTAACAATCCTGCCGGATATAATCTTGCCGGAAAGCCTAAGGTCTTGCCAAATGCAAAATTCTTTGCAATCAACCTGAATCTTTATACTGGAAAAATTCCAGAGTGGATTCTGTACCATCCGCATCTTATGGAATGGGCACCTGAGATTCTGGTCTTTAATCAGGATACAGAATTGACCGATATGGAGGGACGCATACCTGGCTTCAGTAATGTGCCGGAAAATCCTGATTATTACTATGAAGCATATCCTTTAAAGAAACCAGAATATTACGATCAATACTAAGATGAGATATTTTAATAATACATTTTTTTACTTGTTGATAGCGCTGCTCTTCGCTTCATGTGCTCAGGTACATGAGGTGGAGGTGCAGAAGCCGTCTGCAGTTATCGTAAATACTCCAGTTGATGCAATCTCAGGAGAACTTCTGATCAAGTTCCGCCCGGAGCTTACTGAACTTCTCGATAAGGCTGCATTGACTAAATCAGGTGCTGCTGAGCAGAAACTTGAAAGATTGGGTATTACCACTGTTGATGATCTCATGAATGTGATCGGTGGTTATGAATTCGAGAGAGTATTCCCTGTGGATGTCCGTCATGAGGAGCGTACAAGAAAGGAAGGACTTCATCTGTGGTACATTGTACGTTTCGACGAGAGCACAGATGTGGCGACAGCAGCTCAGAAGCTTTCTCAGCTAGGTGAGTTGTCGAAGATTCAGTACTCACGTGAGTTAAAACGCTCTGCATCAACCAAGGCTGTTCCTTTCAATCCAGCAGCAGCTTCATCGGCAAGCCTGTTCAACGACCCAGGTCTGGAGTATCAGTGGCATTTTGTCAATAATGGTACATTGGAAGGTCAGACAAGAACAGATTTCATTACAGGTGCTGATGTCAATTGCAAGGCAGTATGGGATAAGTGTACAGGTGATCCTTCTATCATCGTTGCTGTAATGGATGAGGGTGTAATGTGGTCTCACCCTGATCTCCGTCAGAACATCTGGGAGAATCCGGAGGAAACGTATAAGTCTGGCGAGGATAATGACGGTAACGGATATGTCGGTGATAAGTACGGTTTCAACTTTGTTGATGGAACAGGTGTCATTTCCTGGTCAGGTCTTGATGATACTGGTCATGGAACACATGTCGCAGGTACTATTGCAGCTGTCAATAACAACGGCGTAGGTGTGTGTGGTATCGCAGGTGGTAACAATGGTGGTGGCGTGAAGATCATGTCTCTTCAGATCTTCTCAGGACAGCGTGGTGTCACCATGGAGAATCAGGTTAAGGCTGTCAAGTATGCTGCAGATAATGGTGCAGTAGTTCTCCAGTGCAGTTGGGGTTATATGTCTGCACTTGCAAATCCTTTGGATTATCCAAGCAGCGGATTCTACACAGATGAGGAGTATGAGGACTATATGACGTTGGAGAAGGAGTCTTTCGATTACTTCATTCATCATGCAGGAACTGAAAATGGTGTCCTTGACGGTGGTGTCATTGTCTTTGCTGCTGGAAATGAGTATGCCGCTATGGCTTCATATCCTGGAGCTCATAAGGATTTTATCTGCGTTTCATCTGTAACTGCGGATTACACTCCTTCAACCTATACTAACTATGGTCCAGGTGTTGACGTGGCTGCTCCAGGCGGAGATGTCGATTATCATAAGACCATTAAGGGCGGTGTTCTCTCTACACTTCCTCCGCTTGCAAGCGACAATGAAATGTATGGATACATGGAGGGTACCTCTATGGCATGTCCTCATGTTTCAGGAGTCGTAGCCTTGGGATTGTCATACGCAACAAAGCTTCGTAAGCACTATAATTCAAGAGAGTTCAAGGATCTTGTCATCCGTTCGACAAGAAGCATCGATTCATATCTGACAGGAACTAAACTTTATAACTTCCGTTATGATGCTGTCGGAGAGAACTGTCCTACTCTCATTGACTTGAGTACTACATATAAGGGTAAGATGGGTCAGATGGTTGACTTGGGTCTTCTTTTTGAGAATATCGAGGCCTCTGAGAATACCGTCAAGTTCCCTAATGTGTATGTCGCTGTAAACGAGACCAAGAAGATTGATGCTTCAAAGTGTTTTGCTTCTGCAGACGTAGCAACATTCAGCTATGAATGTGCTGATAAGTCAATTGCTGAAGTGACAATTGCCGGCTCAGTCTATAGTGTGAAAGGCTTGAAAGAAGGAAGCACAACTTTGACTGTAAAGTGTGGAACTGAATCACAGACAGTAGTTGTAACTGTCAGAAAGGGTGCACAGAGTAACGGTTGGTTGTAATGATCAGATTTTTGACTCTACTGGCCTGTTGTATAGCTCCTTTAGTCAGCATCCAAGCGCAGAGCCCGATAATGCTGCCAAAGCATGTCTTGGATTCAATTGCGCAGTCAAGAGTGGCAAAGTCAGAATTGCTGCATTTTGATGTTCTGCATGTGGACTTAGGGGGAATTACGGATGATGGAGGAATTAAAAGTTGTGAATTTAACTTTGTCAACAATAAACTGGATACGGTTAAGATTGACAGGATTACCACATCATGCGGATGTCTGACATTCATGTTCTCAGACAAGGTCATACCTCCAGGCAGTAGAGGCAAATTGATTGCTCGCTATAACCCGACTGGCCACATTGGCCCTTTTGAGCAGAGGATAAATTTATATGCGTGCGGCAGTTCAACTCCTTCAGCAGTCTTGAAGGTGACAGGACGAGTCCTTGACAATGCAGCCGAACCGAATTATCCCTATGCTATGGGCGGTTTGAGATTAAACACTAAGTCAGTATCATTTGGGGATATATCCAAAGTTTCGACCAAGAGTGTCGCTATCTCATGCATTAATAAGGGGGACGTCCAGGTAAAGTTAAGACCATATTCTCATATGACTCCTGAATGGATTCATTTCAGGACAATACCAGAGATTGTTCAGCCTGGTGAGAAGGCCGTGATTGAGATAACCATTATGTCAGATCAGATACCTGAAAGATATTACGGATCTCAAAGTCTTAACCTGATATTGGATGGAATCCAAGCCAGACCTTCAGACAAGAGTCTGCTGTTGCAATACGTTTATAAAGAAAAAATGCTATAAAGTTTAGACAATGAAGAATATCGTTAAATTATTTCTATTGCTGGCCGTTTCAGCTTTCACAATTTCTTGTAACGAGAAGATGGGCGTACAGGACACTGCAGATCCAGTTCTGTCATATTATAAGTTGGCAGGCACATGGAGACTCGTAGAGTGGAACGGCGCTAAATACGATGATTCAACACCTTACGTTTATCTTACTCTCGACAGTAAGGAGCAGACTTTCAAGCTCTATTCCAACGTCGATTCATATTATCCGGTCGTAAGATCAGGTAAGTTTGATTTGGTGTATGATAATGACCTTCAGTATAATGTTCTTACTGGATACTATGATTATTCATTTGGATTTTTCCAGTATGATTACAGGGTGTTGCTTCAGGATAATGATACAATGATATGGATTGCAATCGGTGCTGAAGATAAGTGTATATATACACGAACAGATTTACCGGAAGGCCTTGAATAAATAATTGTTTGTCCATGAAACTGCCTGATTTCGTGGACAAACATTACAAATTCGACAGGTTGTCCATGAAAACGGCTGTTTTCATGGACAAAGTGTATAAAAACGACGATCCGTCCACAGAACATAGCGTTTCTGTGGACGGATTTCTATGTTGTCAAGTGTTTACTGCTCGTCAACTCCCTGGTCGTCTGCGCCCTGAGGGCCAGCCTGACCGCCCTGGAAAGGACCCTGAGCTCCTGGCTGTGCACCCTGAGCTGCCTTTGCCATATCCTCTGAAGCTGCGTGCCATGCTGCCTCGAGCTCTGAGTTGTATCTGTCGATGTCAGCGATGTTCTGTGCCTTAACTGCCTCCTTGAGGTTGTTCATTGCAGACTCGATAGCACCCTTCTTGTCAGCAGGAATCTTGTCTCCGTACTCCTTGAGGTTCTTTTCAGTCTGGAATACCATACCGTCAGCGTTGTTGATCTTGTCGATACGCTCCTTCTCGGCCTGGTCTGCTGCCTCATTTGCCTTTGCCTCATCCCTCATTCTCTGGATCTCAGCGTCTGAAAGTCCTGATGAAGCCTCGATGCGGATGTTCTGCTCCTTGCCAGTAGCCTTGTCCTTTGCTGAAACATTGAGGATACCGTTTGCATCGATATCGAATGTCACCTCGATCTGAGGTACACCTCTTGGTGCTGGAGCAATACCGTCAAGAATGAACTTGCCGATAAGCTTGTTGTCCTTTGCCATCGGACGCTCTCCCTGAAGAACATGTACGTCAACTGCAGGCTGGTTGTCTGCTGCTGTAGAGAATACCTGTGACTTCTTTGTCGGGATGGTTGTATTAGCCTCGATGAGCTTTGTCATTACGCCACCAAGAGTCTCGATACCGAGTGAAAGTGGAGTAACGTCGAGAAGAAGGACATCCTTCACGTCACCTGCAAGCACACCACCCTGGATAGCTGCACCCATAGCAACAACCTCGTCTGGGTTTACGCTCTTGTTAGGAGCCTTGCCGAAGAATTTCTCAACAACTGCCTGGATAGCAGGGATACGTGTCGAACCACCTACGAGGAGAACCTCATTGATGTCTGATGCAGAAAGACCAGCATCGCTGAGTGCCTTGCGGCATGGCTCTACTGTTCTCTGGATGAGAGAGTCAGCAAGCTGCTCGAACTTAGCTCTTGTAAGAGTCTTTACAAGGTGCTTAGGAACGCCATCTACAGGCATGATGTAAGGAAGGTTGATCTCAGTTGAAGTCTGGCTTGAGAGCTCGATCTTTGCCTTCTCTGCAGCCTCCTTGAGTCTCTGGAGAGCCATAGGATCCTTCTTGAGGTCGATACCGCTGTTCTCAGCAGCGAACTCTGCTGCAAGCCAGTCGATGATCACCTGGTCGAAGTCGTCACCGCCAAGGTGAGTGTCACCGTTAGTTGAGAGTACCTCGAATACGCCGTCGCCGAGCTCCATGATAGAGATATCGAATGTACCGCCACCGAGGTCGTATACTGCAACCTTCATATCCTTATTCATCTTGTCGAGACCATATGCAAGAGCTGCTGCAGTAGGCTCATTGATGATACGCTTTACCTCGAGACCCGCGATCTTTCCTGCCTCTTTAGTTGCCTGACGCTGTGAGTCAGAGAAGTATGCAGGAACAGTGATGACAGCCTCTGTAACTTCCTGTCCGAGATATTCCTCAGCGGTCTTCTTCATTTTCTGAAGAATCATAGCTGAGATTTCCTGTGGAGAGTAGAGACGACCGTCGATGTCAACACGTGGAGTGTCGTTGTCTCCCTTTACAACCTTATAAGGTACGCGTGCAATGTCGCTTGTTACCTGGCTGTACTTCTCACCCATGAATCTCTTGATAGAGAAGATGGTCTTGTGAGGGTTTGTGATAGCCTGACGCTTTGCAGGACTACCTATCTTTCTTTCACCTCCATCTGTGAATGCCACAACTGACGGAGTTGTTCTTTGTCCTTCGTTGTTGATGATGACGGTTGGTTCGTTTCCTTCCATCACTGCCACGCATGAGTTGGTGGTTCCGAGGTCAATACCAATGATCTTTCCCATAATGTCTATTCTTTATAAATTATCAAATTCCAGTTTGTCTTTCGTCATTCCCGACTTTCTCTTTCGTCATTCCCGACCTGATCGGGAATCTTTCCCGAAACGGAGTTGCCGGTCGTGCCGGCAATGACGTACCGTCCGTTTTGACGACGCCAGGATAATAACGAAAGATGTGCCAAGAGAATCTTTGAGAAAATATATGCCAAAATGTCAGTTTTTTCTGTCATAAATACGAGGATGTAATGACATATTTGCTATTTTTGCATAATAACTGTCACAGGACCTGTATGCTGTACCGTACATTGCCCCGCGAGGAATTCGATGATCTTTCCTCAAGAATACTTTATGAAGACAATCATCTTCTTGTCGTGAACAAGAGGGTAGGTGAGATTGTTCAAGGTGACAAGACAGGTGATGAACCTCTGAGTGAAAAGTACAAGGCATTCATTGCCCAGCGAGATGCCAAGCCGGGTCAGGTCTTCATGGGACTCCCTCACAGACTTGACCGTCCGGTAAGCGGAATAACCGTTCTTGCCAAGACGTCAAAGGCTCTGGAACGCCTTAATGCAATGTTCCGTGAAGGTAATGTGCACAAATTCTATTGGGCACTTGTGTGTCAGGAACCCCCTCAGAAGAAGGAGCATCTCAAATGCATGCTTTGGAGGAATGAGAAACAGAACAAATCATACATCTGTCGTCCCGGATCTTCCCGTCAGGATGCAAAATCTGCAGAACTCATATATGAATATATCGGGAAGACTGAAAGGTATTTCCTTGTTGAAGTGGAACTTCTGACAGGACGCCATCATCAGATACGGTGTCAGCTCTCCAACATGGGATGCCCTATAAAGGGGGATCTCAAATATGGCGCGCCGCGTTCCAACCCTGACGGAGGAATATCTCTTCATGCCAGACGCATTACTTTCACTCATCCGGTACGCAAGGAAGAAATGACAGTAGAGGCTCCGATTCCGAGCACATGGAAAGGAATAAATACTAATAATCAATAATATGAGAAAGATTGCATTTATCATTATGTTGGCAGTTCTTGCTGCCTGCACACCTCAGAAACTGGTGATCGTACAGATTGCTGATGCTCAGCTTGGTTTTATGGGCTCTGAAAGAGCAAAGGCAGAGCAGAACCCGGAACTCGCCAATGACCTCAGCTATGAGGTGGAATATCTCAAGAAGGCAATAGAAGTCGTAAACGGTCTCAAGCCTGATGCAGTGGTCTTTACAGGAGACCAGGTTCATCGTGCAAAGAACGAGGATCAGTGGAATACATTCATCGAGACAATCTCAGCAATTGACAAGTCTGTTGCATGTCTCCACATCCCTGGAAATCACGATTTCATCGTGAAGAAGAACAAGATTGTAGATACAGAGAACTATTTCAACCACTTCCCAGAGGATAGATTCACATACAGAAAGAAGGGTGTGAACCTCGTAGGTATCAACTCTAATCTCATCAAGTATGATGACAGTCTCGAGACTGCACAGAAAGAGTGGATCAGAAAGGCAACAGCCAAGGAGGCAGCGGATGAGGTTACAATCCTTTTCAGCCACCATCCATTCTTCTTGAACGAGATTGAAGAGGAAGATGGTTATTTCCAGATCCAGCAGGCTAAGAGACAGGGCTACTTCGACATTTTCGTGGAGAAGGGAGTCAATGCCCTCTATGCGGGACATCTTCACAACTGCGCTGGAGGAAATGCATATGAGATTCCTGTAATCACTACCACATCTGTAGCTTACCAGATCGGTGAGTCTCAGCCTTCGATCCGTATCATCACAGTTGAGAACGGTAAAGTTACAGACGAACTTAGAGCACTTTAAGAATAACCATAAATAATAGAATAAGAACATGAAAAAGATTTTCAAGACACTTGTGCTGGCAGCTTCTCTTGCCACTTCATTCACAGCATTCGCTCAGGATCAGGAGATTCGTCTTTTCTCTCACAGAGGCGGTCGTCTCGAGCATGACGAGAATACAATGGAGGCTTTCAAGATAAGCTATGAGGCTGGTTACAGAGGATACGAGACTGACATCCGTCTCACTGCTGACGGCAAGATGGTATTCTTCCACGATAACTCTCTTGACAGATGTACTAACGCTACAGGTCCGATCGAGGCTCTTACAATGAAGCAGGTACAGACTATCAAGACAAAGCAGGGTAACCCTATCTGTACTCTCGACGAGTTCCTCGATTTCTTCAAGGACAAGCACAACGATGACCTCTACATCGAGTTTGAGATCAAGACAAATGAGAAACTTTATACTCAGGAAAGACTTGAGGAGCTTTGCGACAAACTCTACAAGGAGGTTACTTCAAAGAAGCCGGAAGGAGCCGTTTACCTCTTCACTTCAGCTGACTACCGCGCTTTGAGATATCTCCAGCAGAAGTATAAGACTACAGACATGCTCCTTATCACAAGCAAGCCTGTAAACGACGAGACAATCGCTCTTTGCAAGGCTATGGGTATTACAAGACTTGGTGCTAAGATGGAAGGAACAAGCCGTGCTGCTGTAAAGAAGGCAAAGGAAGCAGGCCTTACTGTAAGCCTCTGGCCAGGTCTCTGCGTAGAGGACCTTATGCTTGGAGCATACCTTGGTGCTGAGTACATGTGTACTGACAGACCTATCGAGTATATGAAGTTCTGTAAGGAGAAGGCTCCTTGGTTGAAGATCAGATACTAATCATCTAAATGAAACGATGAATTCTAAGCCCTAGTAAGACTAGGGCTTTTTTTCCGTCCTTATCGTAATCTACTGAGCAGAGTTTCTTGAGCATAGGACTCATAAAGGAGTGTACTCTCACAGATGTACCTGTCTTTCTGTAGGCATGAAGACTTTTGATCTTGTAGCCGCTATCAGCTACTGCACTTCCAAATAATCTTTCGTATACGTGTGCTGTAGAGCCGCCTGACCTTGTCTTGCTTTCAGTTTCCCAGACGTCTTCGCTAAGGTCTGCATTTATGATTTTGTTGAGACAGTCTATTCTGGCCATGAACATTGTTCCGGCGCAGAATGGTTCATAGATCTTGACGATTCCTATTCTGTTGGCTTCAGAATTCAGAAGATATGTGTCTTCCGGATGCTTGTGGTTGGGCATTACACGCATTTCCCTGCTGCATATCATACCTATTTCCGGATCTTTCTCAAATTCTTTAAGAATGCGGATGAACTGGGTCTGAGATTTGAGCAGAGAATCCACTAAAATGTTTCTCCACTGGAATCCCTTAAGATTCAGTCCGTTGATCTTCCATTTGTCTGTCTGGAAATTTTTTGTGTGGAGCTTCAATACATAATCATATGCGCTTAGATCGATTGTCTTAAGCACATATATGAACGGCCACACATCATAGCCCACATTCTTTACTTCAAAGAATCTTACCTTGTTCTTGAATTTCCTGAATTTGTCCTCAGTCTCCTTGTTGTACGTAGAGTATGTCACGACAAGATCCCATTCGCATGAAGTTATGTTTGCGAATTTGTCGATGAAATAATCTACCTGATCGTGGTAGTAAATATGTTGGACAACCAGGACGCGGGTCATAGTGCCTGCATATCGTTAAGTCTCTTGTAATATCCGTCAAGGCTGAGAAGCTCTTCGTGTCTTCCTCTTTCCACGATACGTCCCTCATGCATTACGCAGATTTCGTCAGCATTCTTGATTGTTGACAGTCTGTGTGCGATGGCGATTGTGGTTCTTGTTCCGGTGAGCCTGTCGAGAGCCTCCTGTACGAGCTTCTCGGATTCTGTATCAAGAGCGGAAGTCGCTTCGTCAAGAATGAGGATCGGCGGGTTCTTAAGAATTGCTCTGGCAATGCTGATTCGCTGACGCTGACCTCCTGACAGTTTTGCTCCTCTGTCTCCGATGTTGGTCTGGTAGCCTTCTTCCTTTTCCATGATGAATTCGTGGGCATTGGCAATCTTCGCAGCTTCGATGACCTGCTCCATTGTTGCTCCCTCGACACCGAAGGCTATGTTGTTGAATATGGTGTCATTGAACAGGATGGCTTCCTGGTTTACGTTTCCGATGAGGCTTCGAAGGTCTTTGACACGGAAGTCTCTTACATCTTTACCATCAAATAGAATCTGTCCCTTGCATACATCGTGGTATCTTGGAATCAGGTCGACAAGAGTCGATTTGCCTGATCCTGACTGACCTACGAGCGCTATCATCTTGCCCTTAGGAATCTCAAGGCTTATGTCTTTGAGAATTTCTTTTCCTTCGTCGTAGCTGAATCCTACTCCCCTGAACTCGATCTTGTCGTTGAATCCCTTAAGTTCTGCAGGAACATCTGGGTCCTTGATGTTGTTCTCCGCCTTGAGGATCTTGTCAACTCTTTCCACTGAAGCAAGACCCTGAGGGATGGTATATCCTGCGCGTGAGAATTCCTTGAGAGGGCCGAGCACGCTGTAAAGGATCACCATGTAGAATATGAATGTAGGGGCATCGATAGGGGATTTGTCACTGAGAATCAGAGTACCTCCGAACCAGAGTACAAGCATAATCATACATGTACCGAGGAACTCGCTTACAGGATGAGCGGATGCCTGTCTTGTCGATACTCTTCCGGATGCTTTTCTGTGGTCGTTGCAGGTCTTGGTGAATCTTTCTTTCATCTTGTCTTCAGCAATGAACGCCTTGATGATTCTCAAACCTCCAAGTGTCTCGTCAAGCTGTGACATGGTGTCGCTCCATTTCTGCTGAGCTTCCAGAGAGTCACTCTTGAGTTTCTTTCCGATCGCACTCATACCCCATGCCATCAATGGAACTACAGCAACAGTGAAGAGCGTGAGCTGCCAGCTTGTCACAAGCAATGTTCCGAAGTAGAAGATGATAAGTATAGGGTTCTTGATCAGCATGTCAAGCGAACTTGTGATACTGTATTCGATCTGAGCCACATCACCGCTCATTCTTGCAATGATATCACCCTTGCGCTGCTGTGAGAAGAACGCTAAAGGAAGGCTGATAACCTTATTGTACACCTGAGTGCGGATGTCTCTCACGATACCTGTCCTGAGAGGAATCATGACGGCAGAAGAACCGAAATAGCATGATGTCTTGAGGAAAGTCATCACGCCGAGGAATACTCCGAGCAACAGAAGGGTGTTTGACGGACCACGTGTGTCAATCATCACTGTGATGTAGTAGTAGATGTTGTTCATCACGATGTCCTTCTGTGGCATTGCGCTGTCCCAAGGAATGAATTCATATACTGTAGTGTCCATCTTGAAAAGGATCTGCAGTATCGGGATTATCAGCGTGAACGAGAATATGTTGAATACCGCTGAGAATATGTTGAGTATCACTGCCCAGAACATTGAAGCCTTGTATGGCAGTGCATATCTCTTTAACAGTTGAAGAAAATCTTTCATATATTATTCTGTTTTTTACCAGGTGATTTTATCATGTGAAGGTAGTCGAATATTGTCCTCCACTTTCCGGCGATCACTTCAGGAGAGAACTCCAGGCTCTTCCTGACGCAATTCTGTCGTATAGCAAGTTTCTGGTTCTCAGGCATCTGTGCCACTTTGAGGAGGGTACGTGCAAACTTGTCCTCATCGAACGGATTTACAATGAATCCGTTTGTTCCTGAAGGGGAGAGGATGGTCTTTACTCCATCCGAACAGCCGAATGCAATAGGAATCACACCATTTGCCTGAGCCTCTGTAAGACACAGACCCCAGCCTTCTGTCTGGGATGTCAGACAAAGGATGGATGCTTCTCTGTAATAAGGCGATACATCTGCATGTCTGCCCTCGAAACGCACTCTCTCGAGTCCTTCGTCTGTAACCTGCTTCTCAAGGTCTTGTCTGTTAGGACCATCTCCTACGAGTACAAGTTCCCAGTCTGTCAGCTGGTCCTGAACCCTGCC
This sequence comes from Candidatus Cryptobacteroides sp., assembly GCA_045126915.1. Classification (GTDB taxonomy): domain Bacteria; phylum Bacteroidota; class Bacteroidia; order Bacteroidales; family UBA932; genus Cryptobacteroides. The sequence continues at coordinate 40,031 of JBGVPH010000016.1, read as the reverse complement.
CCAGATCCTGAGAAGCCGGTCTATTCTTTTTGATCCGTTCTCAAGACGGCCGCTGAAAAGAATCACATTCTTCTTGTCATAGTTCACATTCTCCACAGGGTGCTCTGAATTGCCTATGGTTACGATGTGAGCAGTCTCAGGATTGAGGAACATACCTTTGCACATCTGCGTCTTGTATTCCTCGCACAGAACAGTGAAAATGTCGCAGCTGTTGTAATGTCGACGGTTAGTGTATTTTGCCCTGAAGCTGGCAAGATTCATTTTGGTGTAAAGGAATCTTCTGTATAGCTTCCATTTCAACTTGTTGTGTTTCTTGCGTGCAATGATGTCATGCTTCTGCCAGAATGGTTCTCCATGGTTGGAGAATACAACCATACATCCAGTCCTTTTCTTGATTCTGTCAATATGTCTGATGCTGCTGACAACCTGAACAACTATATCGATGTGGTCGGAAATGATGAGCTTTTCGATTTCAATGCTCCTTGCTGTTCTTCCTTCGGGTAATTGTCTGATCGCGACAAGATTACGTGTAATCTTGTCGGTCAGCATATCAGCATTTATCAGTGGGGTGTATATGAACGTCCTGTAAGAGTCACTTACCGAACCGAGGTATCTCGTAATGTCTATTGTGACTCTTTCAGCTCCTCCGCCAGGAAAAATATCGTGAACGAATGCTATATTCATTTTATTGTGCTGACCGTTATCTTGACAAAGTTATGAATTATAATTGTGTTTCGAAAATTTATGTTAACTTTGAAAAATGAATATAGCGTTTGTACATACGGTGTTTCCAGGTGGTGGAGCAGAGCGTGTTACTCGCGACATTGCGTCCGGTATACTTAAGGCAGCCCCGCAGGGCTACTCTTTTTTTGTATATACGCCGTCGGTACGTGAGGATATTCTGACAGAGGAATATTCACGCTGTTTCAAAGGCATCTCCCAATATTCCTACAAGAACGAGGAGAAGGAGATTGAAGAGCTCGTACGCAGAGACTCGATAGATGTCATTGTGCAGATTGCCAGGAGGCTCAAGGGTATAGATGGCATCAGGCAGAGAACAGGATGCAAGGTCATTCTGGCCAATCATGGCGAGCCGTTCCATCTCAGATACGAGATTATCCATCGCAGGCAGAGAAAGCCGTGGAGACGACTCTTGTGGAAGATGGGACTGCGCTATGTCTATGAGGATCTCGGCTATGCCATGCGCAGATCGGTGAAGTCCTGCCTCAAGGATTATCTGTCCTGTGATGTGTATACAGTGCTGTGCGAGGACTACAAGACACGTATCTGCAAGGTACTTGGTATCCCTGCAGAAGATTCGCATATAGTGGCGATCAACAATAGCGAGACAATCGTAGAGGATGTGTGCTACTACAAGGAGAAGATTGTCCTTTTCTCCGGAAGGTTCGAGCAGTTCTCGAAACGTGTTGACAGGTTGATGAGGATATGGGGCAAGGTGCAGGACCGTATGCCGGAATGGAGACTCGTGCTCGCAGGTGATGGTTATGACCTTCAGATGATTAAGGATATGGCGGTGGAAATGAATCTGAAGAATGTAGAGTTTGTCGGATTTCAGGACGATATGACCCCATTCTACAGAAAGGCTTCCATCCTTTGTCTGACATCTCAGACAGAAGGTTGGGGTCTGTGCCTTACAGAGGCTCAGGCAAACGGCGTAATACCGGTTGCATTTGCGTCTACCGAGGCTGTGAGATACATCCTTTCACCAAGTGGAACAAATGGATTTCTCATAGAGAACTTCGATGAAGATGCCTTTGCGGCTGTGCTGGTAAGTCTGGCAGCAGAAGATGATGAATACATCATGCAGCTTCGTCGCAATGTTGTTGCTAAGGCGAAGACATACTCACCTGACGTGATATCCGGTCAGTGGAAGGCGGTTTTTGACAGATTGAATGATTGAAGATACTGATATATGATACGTACCTTTAACAGATGGTTCTATCCTACTTTACTGGGGTTGTTTACGGCAAAGAGGAAGCTGGATTATAAGTCCGTTCCGATTGTCATAAACAATTTCAACAGATATGACAAGCTTCTGACGCTTATTGATGGTCTGGAGAGCAGGGGATACAGCAATATATGGATAATAGACAATGACTCTTCGTACCCACCATTGCTGGAGTGGTACAAGACCTGTCCGTATAAGGTGCTGCTTCTGCATGAAAACATAGGTCATCTGGCATTATACAAGACCGGCCTTTTTAAACTCTTCCGCTCGTCATATTTTGCCTACACTGATTCCGATCTTGAGATTTGCAAGGAGTGTCCTGATGACTTTATGGAGAAGTTCATAAAACTCCTCAAGAGTGATCCGCGAGTTGTGAAGGTGGGATTCTCACTGAGGATAGATGATATTCCGGACCATTATGCAAACAAGAAGGAAGTGATAGAGTGGGAGAGCCAGTTCTGGAAGAAAGAGGTTCGCAAGGGGGTCTATAATGCTCCGGTGGACACAACCTTCTCAGTTCACAAACCTTGGTATCCTGGAGGATGGTGCCGTTTCAAGGATCGTCATTATAGGGTGGGACCTCCGTATGTAATGAGGCATCTGCCTTGGTATCTTGATGCAGAGAACCTCTCAGATGAGGATAAGTACTATCTTGAAAACATAAAGACAGTTACACACTGGTCTGACAAGAATAAGTAGAAGCATGGAAGTAATAAAGACAGATATTGACGGAGTGGTAATCATCGAACCGAAGGTCTTCGGGGATCATAGGGGCTATTTTATGGAGTCCTTTTCCGAGCAGAGGTTCAATGAGGCTGTAAGAGAGGTCAGTTTCGTACAGGACAATGAAAGCAAGTCGCGCTATGGAGTGCTCCGCGGTCTTCATTTCCAGAAGCCTCCTTATGCACAGAGCAAACTTGTCCGCGTTGTAAAAGGTGCTGTCCTCGATGTTGCAGTCGACATCAGGAAGGGATCTCCGACATTCGGACAGCATGTGGCGGTCGAACTTACAGAAGATAATCACAGACAGTTCTTCGTGCCGCGAGGATTTGCCCATGGATTTGTGGTGCTGACAGACGAGGTGGTCTTCCAATATAAGTGCGACAACTACTATGCTCCACAGGCAGAGGGAGCTATTGCTTGGGATGATCCGGATCTTGGAATCGACTGGAAAATTCCGGCCGAGGATGTGATCCTATCTGCCAAGGACACTTGTCATCCGCGTATGAAGGATGCGGAATGGCTTTTTGACTATAACGAAGATTTATATTAACCTTACACAATATGAAAGGTATCGTACTAGCCGGCGGCAGCGGAACACGCCTTTATCCTATCACAAAAGGTGTTAGTAAGCAGATGCTTCCTATTTATGACAAGCCGATGATCTATTATCCTATTTCTGTCCTTATGCTGGCGGGAATCAGGGATATCCTTATCATTTCCACACCACACGACCTTCCTGGTTTCAAGAGGCTTCTCGGAGATGGCAGTGACTACGGTGTCAATTTCTCATATGCGGAGCAGCCTTCTCCGGACGGTCTTGCTCAGGCCTTCATTATCGGTGAAGAATTCATCGGTGACGACTGTGCCTGCCTTGTCCTGGGAGACAACATTTTCCACGGAGCAGGATTCAGCAAGATCCTCAAGACTGCCGTGATGGACGCAGAACAGAATAATAAGGCTACTGTGTTCGGCTACTGGGTAAGCGATCCTCAAAGATATGGCGTAGCGGAGTTCGATAATGACGGCAACTGCCTGTCAATCGAGGAGAAACCTGCTCAGCCAAAGTCGAACTATGCTGTTGTGGGCCTGTATTTCTACCCTAATAAAGTTGTAGACGTTGCAAAGAGTATAAAGCCTTCTGCGCGTGGAGAGCTCGAAATCACGACAGTGAACCAGCACTTCCTCAGCGATGGCGAGCTTAAGGTCCAGACTCTGGGACGCGGCTTTGCGTGGCTTGATACAGGAACTCACGATTCTCTGTCAGAGGCTTCTACCTTCATCGAGGTGATCGAGAAGCGTCAGGGACTCAAGATTGCTTGTCTCGAGGGAATCGCATACAGACAGGGATGGATTACAGCCGAGAAGTTACGCGAGGTTGCTCAGCCGATGATAAAGAACCAGTACGGCCAGTATCTTCTCAGGGTTATTGATGAGGTGGCGCAGACCGGAAAACCGAATCTTGACTGATGAATACGATACTAGTAACTGGGGCCAACGGTCAGCTTGGCAATGAAATGAGGCTCATCAGTGCCGGAAGTAAGGATAGGTATATCTTTACTGATGTTGTGGAGGTTGAGGGCCTTGAGACAGTAATGCTTGATATCACTGATCTCGGGGCTGTCAGGAAGATGGTGAAGGATAATGATGTGAAGGTCATTGTCAATTGCGCAGCTTACACCAATGTGGACAAGGCTGAGGATGATGTGGACTTCTGTGCTCTTCTGAATGCAAAGGCTCCGGAAAATCTGGCTATCGCTGCTAAGGAGGCTGGTGCTCTTCTTGTTCATGTTTCCACTGACTATGTCTTCGGAGGTGATCCGTACAATACCCCTTGTCGTGAGGATCAGAAAGGTACTCCTACCGGAGTTTATGGCCTTACAAAACTTCAGGGAGAACAGGCGATACAGGCTTCCGGATGTGACTATGTGATTATCCGTACGGCATGGCTTTACAGCGAGTTCGGAAAGAACTTCGTGAAGACAATGCTCAATCTTACTGCAACCAAGCCTCAGCTCAATGTCGTCTTTGACCAGACCGGTACTCCTACCTATGCTTTGGACCTTGCGGAAGTCATTGCAGCCGTGATTGCGGATTATGCGGCGGTGGATTCTGAAAAATATCCTAAAACAGGTGTATATCACTATTCGAACGAAGGTGTCTGCAGCTGGTTTGACTTCACCAAGATGATTGCAGAGTACGCAGGCAATAATGATTGTGACATCCAGCCATGTCATAGTGATGAGTTTCCTAGCAAGGTGAAGAGGCCTGCTTATTCTGTCCTGGACAAGACCAAGATAAAGAATACATTCGGCATTAAGATCCCATATTGGACAGACTCACTTAGAAAATGTATTAAAAATCTCATATAATGGATTTTAAGAGAAATATTATCATAACCGGTGGAGCCGGATTTATCGGAAGCCATGTAGTAAGGCTTTTTGTGAACAAATATCCTGATTACCGCATAATCAATGTTGACAAGCTGACATATGCAGGCAATCTTGCCAACCTCAAGGATGTGGAGGATAAGCCTAACTATATGTTCGTAAAGGCGGATATCTGTGATTTTGAAAAGATGCTCGAACTTGTCAGGGAATATGCCGTGGACGGCATAATTCACCTTGCAGCCGAGTCTCATGTGGACCGTTCCATCAAGGATCCCTTCACTTTCGCAAGAACCAATGTAATGGGAACTCTTAGCCTTCTTCAGGCAGCAAAGCTCTGTTGGGAAGCACTTCCTGAGAAGTACGAAGGCAAACGTTTCTATCATATCTCCACTGATGAGGTCTATGGTGCACTCCAGATGAACCGTCCGGAGGGAATCGAACCGCCGTTCAAGACTGTTGCCTCATCTGAAGGTCACAAGGCGTATGGAGATGATTTCTTCTACGAGACAACCAAGTACAATCCACATTCTCCATATTCAGCCTCAAAGGCGTCGTCAGACCATTTTGTACGTGCATACCACGACACTTATGGAATGCCGACCATCGTGACGAACTGCTCGAATAACTATGGCCCATACCAGTTCCCGGAGAAGCTCATACCGTTGTTTATCAACAATATCCGTCATAAGAAACCGCTTCCGGTGTATGGCAAGGGTGAGAATGTCCGCGACTGGCTCTTTGTGGAGGACCATGCCCGTGCGATAGATGTCATCTTCCATGAGGGCAAGATTGCAGAGACCTATAATATCGGAGGATTCAATGAGTGGAAGAACATTGACCTTATCAAGGTTATGATCAAGACTGTAGACAGGATCCTCGGCAATCCGGAGGGTGAAAGTCTCAATCTCATCACTTACGTGACTGATCGTCTTGGACACGATGCAAGATATGCCATTGACTCTACCAAACTCCAGAAGGAACTTGGTTGGGAACCGTCACTCCAGTTTGAGGAGGGTATAGAAAAGACAGTGAGATGGTACCTCGACAACCAGGAGTGGATGGATAATATTACTTCGGGAGAGTACGAGAAGTACTACGAGGATATGTACAAGGGAAGATAGTCTTAGAGCATCTTCTCGATCCAATGGAACATAAGAAGAATCCTCTTTCTGAGGATAGAATAATCAAGACTTGCGGCATTGTCGTAAGTCTTGTTTGTCTTCATGGTAATGCCTGATGTGAACAGCACAGATGGGATTCCGTTGTCGATAAAGATCCTCTGGTCTGAAAGACGATAGAAAATTGTGGTGAACTGCTCGCTTCCGTAGTAGTCATATCCAAGATGGAGATGTGTTCGGAAGTTCTTGTTGCAGTAGTCAAGTATGTCTCTCTTGGATGGTCTCAGTCTATTGTTGCCAAGCATGATTATGTAGTCCGGCCTGTCTGAGCGAAGAGGAGAGAGTGTGGCTCCGATCTGGTCGATATTGACCATAAGACTGATCTGTTTCGGAGTAATCACTTTTCCAGTCACCGGGTCTGTGAGCCTGCCGTCACGTATCATATCCCAGAGTGCAGCCGAACCGGACATGTCGGCTTCCTTGCCGTCAAATCCCACAAAGATCAGATTGCTAGGATTTCTGCGTCCTGTGGCCAGCCTCATGGCGCTCATCATTCTTGCAATGGTAGTCATTGCGACAGTTCCCGATGCGTTGGCATCAGCTCCGGGATAATGTTTCCCGTGAAGCAATCCAATATGGTCAAAATGAGCTCCTACGATGACATATGTCTTTGCGTCAGGTGCGCCAGGCAACATTCCCAAGACATTATGGCCGACTATCCCCTTCTCAGTCCTGAACGACTTGAACCAGGTGCTGTCCATCTTCATCAGTCTTGCTTTTTCGAATTCCCTTGCAATCCAAGCAGCAGCTTCCACGCCTCCTCGTGTGCCTATTCCTCTGCCCTGACACAGGCTGTCTGCGAGGAAGCCTACCTGTTTCTGAAGCTTCTCTTCCCAGACTGTGTTTCTGGCAGCTGCATAATCGCTCCACGAGCCTTGCGCATATGCAGAAAAGCACAGCAACACGGCACAGACTGACGTCAATGCTGCCTTCGCTGAAATTTTCCAGTTTTTTCTCCCCATACGCGCAATAATTTGTTATCTTTGTAATTTGGCGAACTTTTGTAGCCCGCAGATTTGAGCCGCCAAAATTAGGAAAAATTAGTAAGAACAGGAAATAAATCATATATGCGTACTCACATCCGATACTTTTTAGTAATGTTACTGCTGCTTCTGCAGACTGCAGGATGGGGACTTCGTGCGCAGTATGACAAAGACGTGTTCTTTATGCGTGGTCGTCAGGCTCTTGCCGACGGAAAATACGCAAGGGCTATCGAGAACTTCAATGTCCTCTCTCAACTTGACACTACTGACTACTGGAACTTCTTCTTCCGTGGTATTGCAAAATACAATCTCGGAGACCTCAGAGGTGCAAAACGTGATTTTGACCGATCAGTCCGCATCAATCCTGTCTTTACGAACGGTTACCATTACAGAGGTATAACTCAGAGCAGATTCGGCAATTATGATGCGGCTCTGGCTGACTTTCAGACAGCAATCGAGCTGAGACCAGGCTATGACGGACTTTATTTCAGCCGCGGTGTCACCTACTTCCTCTCCCAGCAGTTTGACAAGGCTGTTTCCGACTTTGACAGATATATAAGAAAGGAACCGAAGGATCCTACTGCATATCTCAACAGAGGTGCAAGCTGGCTTTTCCTTGGAGATACTCTTAAGGCAGTGACGGATTACAACAAGGCTATCCGTCTTGACCGTTTTGATCCGGAGGGATATGTACGTAGAGGACGACTATATGCAACCCAGAAGAAATATGACCTTGCCATAGCTGATATGGATAAGGCTATCGAACTTGACACTACCAACACCTTCGCCTATTTCAACAGAGCCATAATGCATTATGAGCAGGAAAATTACCGCAAGGCTATGTCTGACCTGAACAGGGTGCTGGAAGATGAACCGGGAAATGCACTGACCCTATATAACCGAGGTCTCATCAGTGCTCAGCTCGGTGCATACGAGGATGCCTTGAATGATATGGACAGGGTGTTGAATATCAATCCTCAAAATGTGCTCGCTTACTTCAACAGAGCTTCGATCTTCATCGAACTGGGACAGTATAAGAATGCGCTTGAGGATTATGACAAGGCCATCGAGCTCTATCCGGATTTTGCAAAGGCATATATGAACCGTTCATATGTCAAGAATATGCTCGGTCAGCATAAGGCAGCAAAGAAGGATTACGACACAGCCCAAAAAAAGGTCCAGGAATATAGAGCCAAGAACATTACAGATGCTTCGTCCTTCGCGGATACGACCAAGAAGTACAGCTCTCTGCTCTCGTTGGATGCAGAATTTGCCAAGAAGGACTTCAATGACGAACTTCTCCAGCACAGAGACATCGACATCAGGCTAAGACCTTTGTACAGGTTTGTGCTGACAGGAGTGAAGGATAACACCAGCTACGCGCTTGACAGAGGTTATGAGAATCCTCTCGTTTCAAGGTTTGAGAATGCTCTTCCTGTGGGCGTCAAGGTGAAGACTTCTGATAAGAATCTTTCCACAGCAGAGTTGGACGCAGTGGAAAAGGCGGCCTGGACATCTACAGTTCAGGTGGCTCCTATAGATCTGTTCCTCAGAGCTCTATATGACAATGTCGGAAAGCAGTTCAATTCGGCTCAGGCATACTATACTGCTGCAGTAGATGAATCAGAGGGCATGAGCGGGGTGGACGGAATGTACAGGTCTTTCTATCTGATGAACAGGGGAGTCCTTAGGGCAGAGATGATTGATTTTATTTCTTCGATCGAGAGCAATGTTCAGGTTCTGTCTATGGACGATAGCGGCAACACAAGAGCGAGAGTGAAGGATCAGGTAATCCGTCAGTATGACTATTCTGATGCAATCGACGATATGAACAAGGCAAAGGAGATTGTTCCGGACCTGCCTTACGTATATTATAATCTCGGCAATCTCTACTGTCTCTCTGCAGAGCACATTGCATCGATTGAGAATTACACCAAGGCTATCAATCTATGGCCATATATGGGCGATGCTTATTTTAATAGAGGACTGGTGCTTATCTACTTGAAGGATAAGGAGAAGGGCTGTATCGACCTTTCGCGAGCCGGGGAACTTGGCGTCGAGGATGCCTACGGCGTCATAAAGAAATATTGTGAAGATAAAAATAAAGAATAACTATGAGAAAAGCAGTGATCTTTGATATGGGCGGTGTCCTTATCGACCTAGATGTTCCTAAATGCATTCAGGCATTTATTGATGAACTTGACTATCCTCAGATTGACCAACTTATAGATCCATGCCATCAGAAAGGTATCTTTGGTGATATGGAAGAAGGTAAAGCAACTGCAGATGAGTTCAGGGCTCACATACTTGCAGGCGCCAGAAAAGGAGCGACTCCGGAAGATGTCGACAGGACATTGTGGAATATTCTTGTAGGTATTGATGCATATAAGATTCCTCTTCTGAAAAGGTTGGCTGAGAACTATGATGTCTATATGCTCAGCAATAATAACCCGATCTGTACTCCAAGGGCTGAGGTGATCTTTGAAGAGGCTGGCTTCTCCATGAAGACTGATTTCAAGAAGTGCTACATTTCTTATCAGCTGAAAGCTCTTAAGCCGTCTGCAGAGTGTTTTCACGCAGTTATGGAGGACATTGGAATTCCTGCAGAGAACATGCTTTTTATCGATGATTCCCAGAAGAATGTAGACGGATCTATTGCTGCCGGGCTTCCGGCTGTCTATTATGAACCAGGTTCTGATCTAGCTGCTCTGTTGGCTGAGGCTCTCAATGACCCTTATTTAAAAGGATAGGACGTGGCTGCGGTAAGATTCATAAGTTTTTCCAGTGGCAGTTGCGGAAACTGTTATTTCCTTGGAGCAGATGACAAAGGTATCCTTATCGATGCCGGTGTGAGTCTGCGTCGTCTCAAGAAAGCCCTTCAGGAAAACGGTCTGGATACGGATTCCTTCTCTGCGATCCTTGTGACCCATGATCATCTCGACCATATCCGCCATCTGGGATCTTTCTGCAAGCGTATAGGCAAGCCGGTCTATACTACCGGTGACATACATCGAGCTCTTGCCAGACATACTTTTACGGCTGATCATATTGCTTCATGCAGAAAGGTTCTTGCTGAAGGGGAGTGGAATGAAGTGGCAGGCATAAAGGTACGCTATTTCGTTGTACCTCATGATGCGACTCAGACTGTCGGTTATGCGATAGATATAGAGGGCAGACGTTTCGTAATAATGACGGACATAGGCAGGATGACTGACGAGGCAGTTGAACTTGCTCGTACTGCTGACACTGTCGTAGTGGAGTCGAACTATGATATGGATATGCTGATGAGCGGTCCGTACACATATGAACTCAAGATGCGCATTGTTCAAGGATGCGGCCATCTCAGCAATGACGAGTGCGCATCGGCCATCAAGAGGTTCTGGCATCCGGGGCTCAAGAATATCTTCCTCTGTCATCTGAGTGAGAACAACAACACCCGCGAACTGGCATTCAATAGTGCTGCAGCAGCTCTTCGCTCTATAGGTGTAGAGAAAGGTTCTGTCTCTCTCCGCTGCCTTCCACGCCAGTATCCTTCTCCACTTTTCACGCTGTAATATTCAGTAAATGTGGCGGTAGCCTTTTCCCTTTTTGGGAGCATGTTCCTGTCGTCATTGCCGGTTATGACCGGTAATCTATATAATAAAAGAACAGCCATCGGAAATCCGATGGCTGTTCTGTATGTAATCTGTGTTGTGTCAGATTAGAGAGCCGGACCAGCTGCTACGAGAGACTTACCGAGGTCGTTACCAGTGAACTTGTTGAAGTTCTTGATGAAACGGCCTGCGAGATCCTTAGCCTTCTCCTCCCACTGGCAAGCGCACTCGTAAGTGTCGCGTGGGTCGAGGATAGCAGGGTCAACGCCAGGGAGTTCAGTAGGAACTGTGAAGTTGAAGTAAGGGATCTGCTTAGTAGGAGCCTTGTCGATAGAACCGTCGAGGATAGCGTCGATGATTCCACGAGTGTCCTTGATAGAGATACGCTTTCCTGTACCGTTCCATCCTGTGTTCACGAGGTATGCCTTAGCACCAACCTTCTCCATTCTCTTAACGAGCTCCTCACCATACTTAGTTGGGTGGAGTGAAAGGAATGCTGCACCGAAGCAAGCTGAGAAAGTAGGAGTTGGCTCAGTGATACCACGCTCTGTACCTGCAAGCTTAGCGGTGAAGCCTGAGAGGAAGTAGTACTGAGTCTGCTCAGGAGTAAGGATTGAAACTGGAGGAAGTACTCCGAATGCGTCAGCTGAAAGGAAGATTACCTGCTGAGCGTGAGGACCCTTAGAAACTGGCTTAACGATGTTGTCGATGTGATCGATAGGATAAGAAACGCGAGTGTTCTCAGTTACGCTCTTGTCAGCGAAGTCGATCTTACCGTTAGCGTCTACAGTTACGTTCTCGAGGAGAGCGTCGCGGCGGATAGCCTTGTAGATATCTGGCTCAGAAACTGGGTCGAGGTTGATAACCTTAGCGTAGCAACCGCCTTCGTAGTTGAATACACCCTCGTCATCCCAACCGTGCTCGTCATCACCGATGAGGAGACGCTTAGGGTCTGTTGAAAGGGTAGTCTTACCTGTACCGGAAAGACCGAAGAAGATAGCTGTGCTTGTGCCTTCCATGTTAGTGTTGGCAGAGCAGTGCATTGAAGCGATGCCACGGAGTGGGTTGTAGTAGTTCATGAGTGAGAAGATACCCTTCTTCATCTCACCACCATACCAAGTGTTGAGGATAACCTGCTCCTTGCTCTTGAGGTTGAATACAGTTGCAGTCTCAGAGTTGAGGCCGAGCTCCTGATAGTTGTCAACCTTTGCCTTAGATGCGTTGTAGCATACGAAATCAGGCTCACCATAGTTTGCGAGCTCCTCAGCTGTAGGGCGGATGAACATGTTAGTTACGAAGTGTGCCTGCCAAGCTACTTCCATGATGAAACGTACCTTGAGACGAGTTGCTTCGTTAGTACCGCAGAATGTGTCAACAACATAAAGCTTCTTGCCTGAAAGCTGGTTGATGGCCTTAGCGCGAAGGTCATTCCAAGCCTCTTCTGAACATGGCTTGTTGTCGTTCTTGTACTCCTCAGAAGTCCACCATACAGTCTCCTCGCTAGCCTCGTTCTTTACGAAGAACTTGTCCTTAGGAGAACGGCCTGTGTAGATACCTGTCATTACGTTGACAGTGTCAAGCTCTGTAAGCTGGCCTTTCTCGTATCCCTCGAGGGCTGGGTTAGTCTCCTCAGCGAAGAGAACCTCATAAGACGGGTTGTGAACGATTTCCTTCACGTCGGTAATACCGTACTTGGTCAAATCAATTGTGCTCATAACTTTTTTAGTAAAATATTTAAGGTTTAAAACTTGCGCATAGTAAGCGGTGCAAAAATAAACTTTTTTTACGATTTGGCAAACTGCCCGACGCATTATTTTGCATAAAATATTCTATATATTTGCAATGGAAATGAAACCGCTGGATATACTTAAAGATTATTGGGGATATGACTCTTTCCGCCCTATGCAGGAAGAGATTGTATCCGCTGCTCTGGATGGGAAGGATGTGCTTGCAATCCTGCCTACCGGAGGCGGTAAATCTGTGTGTTTTCAGGTCCCCGCGATGATGCGTGAAGGCATAGCGATAGTCGTGACACCTCTCATCGCACTTATGAAAGACCAGGTGCAGAATCTCAATGACAAGGGGATAAAGGCTCTCTGTGTCAATGCAGGTATGGGCCACAGGGAAGTTGAGACAGTTCTCAATAATGCGGCTTATGGAGATTTCAAGTTTCTTTATGTCTCTCCTGAGCGTCTAGGCACGCGTCTTTTCAAAAATTATGTTCAGGAGATGAACATAAGCTTCATCGTGGTGGATGAAGCGCACTGTATCTCCCAATGGGGATATGACTTCCGTCCGGACTATCTCCAGATCGGAAAGCTCAGGGAAGTGACTGATGCCCCTGTCATCGCTCTCACAGCCACTGCTACTCCTGAGGTTGCAGAGGATATAATGGACAGGCTTGGATTCGAAGAGAAGACCTTGATAAAGAGCGGATTCGAAAGGCCGAACCTTTCTTATATCGTCAGACAGTGCGAAGATAAGCTCGGACAGCTTATCTCCATCTGCAGCAATGTGGCAGGCACAGGAATAGTGTATGTCCGAAGCCGTAAGAAGACAGAGGAACTCGCTGCCCTTCTCACTGCAAGCGGCATCTGTGCATCATACTACCATGCAGGACTGGGATCCGATTCCAGAGCTGACCGTCAGGAAAAATGGAAGACTGACAAGATCAGGGTAATGGTCTGTACCAATGCTTTCGGAATGGGAATCGATAAACCTGACGTTCGCTTTGTCGTCCATTTTGATGTGCCGGACAGTCCTGAGGCATATTTTCAGGAAGCCGGACGCGGCGGCCGCGACGGGAAGAGAAGTTTCGCCGTCCTTCTCTGGAACTCGACAGACATCAAGCGCCTGCGTCAGATAGCTACAGTTTCTTTTCCTTCACTAGATTATATTGAAGACATATATCATAAGGTACACACCTTCTTCGATATACCGTACGATGCCGGCGAAGGACGTCAGCTGAAATTCAATATTGACGATTTTTGCCGTCATTATGGTATTCAGCGTGCCTCTGCTTATTATGCAATAGTTTACATCGAACGTACTGGGCACTGGACCCTCTCGGAGGACATTGATATCGCCACAAAGGTTCAGGTAGTGGTGGACAGAAACGATCTGTATGACATAGATCTTCCGGATCATCGTATGGTGCAGCTGCTAGAGATGCTGATGCGTCGCTACACAGGACTGTTTTCCTATCCGGTTCCGATAGATGAAGAATTTGTCGCATCTCAGATAGGTGTGCAGGTTCCGGCCTTGAGACAGCTGCTGTACAATCTTTCCCTCGAACATGTGATAAGATATGTTCCATGTGACAGAGCTACTGTCCTCTACCTCCATCATGATCGTCTCCGTCCGAAGAACGTAAATCTCGATCCGGAGCGATATGAGATGCTCAAGGGGTCGGCTTTGTCAAGGATGAAGAAGATGATTGATTACGTGAGTCAGGAGGAGGTGTGCAGAAGTTCTTATCTTCTGGAATACTTCGGACAGAAGGATGCTGAGGACTGCAGGACCTGCGATGTATGCCGTGCGGAAAAACACGTAGATTGATAATAACCACATAATTATGAAACTTAAGACTAAACACTTCATCTGCGCGATCGCATCATTGGTGATTGCGTGTTCGTGTGACAATCCAGCTGTTGTGGGAGTGCGCACAGATGCTCTTGAGAATGCTGCATGGGATGTTTCTCAGTGGATTTCAGCAGCAGACGCGGAAGTCGTAACAGGAAAGATCAGTGGCAAGAACTTCCTTGCAGCGGACGGTGCCAGCTGGTTCTGGTCATCGGTAACCAATGACAATGAGGTCATTTCTGCAAAATGGATGACAGCAGGATTGGGCGTCTATGACATCTATGTAAACGGACATCTCGTAGGTCTTGAAATCCTTAAGCCGGGTTTTACCCACAATGCAAAGACAAAGTATTCGTTCACCTATGACATTACCGATGCCATCTGCAAACAGGCAGGTTCAGTGAACGAGTTTTCTGCACAAGTGACTCCGGGCTGGTGGGGAGACAAGATTGTCACTCCAAATGGTGCTGAGGGAATGATAGGACATAAATGTGCCTTCAGAGGAGTTCTGGAGCTGGTTTATGCTGATGGATCAAAGAAGTATTACGGAACTGATACTGAAAACTGGAAAGCGGGTGTTGCCGGTCCGGTGAAGCACGCAGCCATCTTTGATGGTGAGTTTTATGATGCTCGTGAGCCGATGGGATACGAAGTGAGTGAGAAACTTTCAACGCCAGAAGTGAACACTGAGTTTGCTGGTGAAATCTTCCCTTCAGCAGGAGCAGAAATCTATCTTCGTCCGGATCTTACATTCTCTCCGGTAGAGGCATATGTCTGGGAAGGAGTAGAGAATGCCGGTGATGAGGCTTATGGCAAGATCATCATTAAAAGAAGATATGCTCCTGGCAAGGCTATGGAACTACTCCCAGGTGAGACTCTTGTTGTGGATTTCGGTCAGAATGCTGCAGCTGTCCCAGCGTTTGAGTTCAAGGCAGAAGAAGGAACTGTTCTTACCTGTCTTCCAGCAGAGCTTCTCAATGACGGAAACGGAGCCAAGAGCAGGGGAATGGATGGTCCCGAAGGAAGCTGCCACCGTCTGAATCTACGTACTCCTGACGACGGCATGATACTCGAGTATACCTTTGGTGATGCAGACGGATATGTCAGCTATTCTCCACGCTGCACATTCTACGGATACCGATATGTATCAATCACTTCTACAGCTCCTGTTGCAATCAAGTCGCTCACTTCAGTGCCTGTGACCTCGATTACTGCCGAGCTTCAGACAGGTAATATCACCACAGGTAATGAACTGGTGAACAAACTGATTTCGAACACAATCTGGGGAATGAATTCCAACTATCTTTCTGTTCCTACAGACTGTCCTCAGAGAAATGAGAGACTTGGTTGGACGGCTGATACTCAGGTGTTTGCGGAGACAGGTAGTTTCTTTGCCAACACTGAGTCATTCTTTCATAAATGGATGCGTGATATGCGCGACAGCCAGAGTCCGAGAGGTGGATTCCCAAGTGTAGCTCCGTTTGCTCAGTATGGAAATGAGACCATGCGTCTTGGATGGGCGGATGCTGGTGTGATAGTACCTTGGATAGTTTGGAAGCAGTTTGGAGATGTAAGCATCATTGAGGAAAACTGGGAAGCGATGGAGCGTTTCATGAATCTTGTGAATGAAACTGAATATAACCACAAGTCCCTGATGGATGAGCATCGCGGCTACCAGTATGCAGACTGGCTCAGCTATGAATCGCTTGAAAGCCATGGAAGATCTGCATTCTTTGATAACAACAAGGGCAAGCCAAGACCGGAGACAATCGAATACTGGAACTATCTTGGTGCTTCATATTGGGCAATCGATGCGGTGTTGATGAGTGAAATGGCAGCCGCTACAGGCAGGGATGCCAAAGTCTTTGATGATATGGCAAAAGCTGCAAAGGATTATCTGAGAACCACATTCTTTGATGAAAACGGATGTTTCAAGACTGAAGTCCTCAACACAATGCAGACTCCGGCTCTGTTCGCTCTCAAGAATCAGCTTTTTGACGGGCAGATCAAGGAAGAGATGATTGCACGTCTGCGTGAGAATTTCAAGAATCACGATAATTGTCTTCAGACAGGTTTCCTCGGTACATCTATCCTTATGAGCACACTCACAGAAAACGGAATGGTTGACATCGCTTACGAACTTCTTTTCCAGCGTAGGAATCCGAGCTGGCTCTATTCTGTTGACAATGGCGCAACTACAATCTGGGAGAGATGGAACAGTTATATGATAGAGAAGGGAATGGGTCCAAAGGGAATGAACAGCTTCAACCATTACGCCTACGGTTGTGTATGCGAGTGGATCTGGGAGACTGCTGCGGGAATATCATGCACCTCGGCAAATCCGGGATTCAGCCGTATCGTCATGGCTCCAGTTCCAGACAAGAGACTTGGATTTGTGGATGCAGAGTACCATTCGGCAGCTGGTCTGATCAAGAGCAGCTGGAGATATGAAGGGGACACCTGGATCTGGGAATTCTCAGTTCCTGAAGGGGCGGTTGCAGACGTGACAATCCCGGGTGATACAGAGTCAAAGGAATATATATCAGGAAATTACACAGTAAAACTATAAATCATGAGATCAATCTGTTTGGCTATAAGCTTTCTGTTTATGAGTGCATCGGCATTGACTGCGCAGAAGAGGATCGTTATGGAATCCTCTGCAGATGAGTTTGTCACTTTGTGGGACAACACTACTGCAAAATACTCCAACTATGAAACAAAGGACGAGGAAGACAGGGGCAATAAGTTCGCCAATACGTCTTCTGCAGACCTTTACATATTCAAGGCTCCAAAGGAGAAGGCTACCGGATACGGAGTTGTCATTCTTCCTGGAGGAAGTTACAGAACAGTGAGTTTCTCCACTATGTTTGCAGAGTGGCTTCGTGACAATGGTGTCACCGCAGCGGTGATGAAGTATCGTCTTCCTAATTACGGACACAATAAGGCTTCTTATGAGGATGGAACCGGTGCAATAAGATATTTCAGAGAAAATGCAGAAAGACTCAATCTTGATGTTAACAAGATAGGAATCTGTGGATGTTCTGCAGGTGGTCATCTTGCTGCATGGGTGTCGGCGACAGCCAAGGGAGTGGAGAGACCGGATTTCTCGATTCTTATCTACGGTGCCATGATAAGAAGCGTGTTCTGGGCTGGTTCTGATGCTACCAGAAGGCTTGTTGGCAACGATATCACAGCTGAGAAGGTAAAGGCAATGGATGTTACTGAAATGGTCGATGAGACACATCCTCCTACACTCCTGCTTTTGAGTGACGATGATCTTACTGTACGTCCTCAGAGCTCAACCTTGTACTATAAGGCTTTGAAGGATCACGGCGTGGAGGCTGCAATGCACATCTATCCTTCGGGAGGTCACGGATGGTCTGGAAAGAGGAACTTCAAGTATCGTGACAACTGGCTTGGCAATGTGAAGGATTTCCTTGACTTCCTTGATTCAGACAGATCTAATCCTCAGGCTCCTGAGGGCAAGAGAAAGCTTGTCTGCAGGGCAGATGAGAAGATCCGAGTGTGGGACAACTCGACAGCACCTCATTCGAATGAAGAGACTGCAAAGGAATATATAGATGAGAAGAATGTCTACAGAAAGACATCAGACACTGAGTTCTTTGTCTACAAAGCAGATCCTGCAAAGGCTACAGGTCAGGCAGTAGTGGTAATTCCAGGTGGCGGATATAGAGGTGTTTATGTTGAGTTTGAAGGCTATGCAATCGCAGAGTATTTCAAGAGCATAGGTGTCACCGCGGTTGTGGTGAAGTACCGTCTTCCTAATTACGGTCACAAGGAAGTTCCTCTTGAGGATATTCAGGAAGCACTTAGATTTGTCAGAAAGAATGCGGAAAGGCTCGGCGTGGATCCTGAGCAGGTAGGAGTATGCGGAGGTTCAGCAGGTGGTCATCTTGCAGCCTACACCTCTACATTCACACCAGACGAGGAGAAACCTGCATTCTCGATTCTTTTCTATCCTGTGATTACAGGTGAGACATGGGAATCGCATCAGGATTCATTTGCTCAGCTCCTTGGCAAGAAGAGGACAATTGCAGAGCAGGAATATTATTCTCTGCACAACAGAGTCACTCCTACCACGCCACCGGCACTCATCCTTTTGAGCGATGATGACGCGGAGGTTCCGACTCTCAGTTCGATTCTTTATTACAATGCATTGAAATATTATGGTATCCCGGCTTCAATGCACATCTGGCCGAATGAAGGCCACGGATGGGCGGCTAAGCCTTGGTGCACATGCTGGGACAAGGCAAAGCCGATCATTGAGGACTGGTTGAGTATCCAGAGAAAGAATCAGTAATTCAGCTTTATTCCAAAGAAGAATGAGCGAGGGAGGGTAGGGCCATAGATATAGCCTGAATCTCTGTCTGCTCCTGAATCGAAGTCTTTCTGGAATGAGTTCAGCATATTCTGCACGCCGGCATTGAGCTGAAGCGAGAAACTGCTGTAAACCTTGAAATCATAAGCAATCTTGAAATTGAGATCCCAGAAATCAGGGGTCTCAACGCTTATATTGCTGTCTATGAATCCTGCATGGTGTTCGATAAGCATGCTGCCGGTGTAGGTTCCTGTGAGAGACAGCTGCATCCTTTTGATAGGATTGTAGGATGCCGAGCAATATCCGTAGAAGTCCGGTGTTCTGAACATCTTTCTTGTTGCCTGAACATCACCCTCGTCACTCCATGTACGAGCCTCTTTATACCTTGAATTCTGAGCAGTAAGACCAGCCTGGATCTGAATCTTGTCTTGCCATGCGACCTTGCCCTCAAGATTTCCTCCGAAAACCCTAGCTCCGGATTCATTGTGACGCTCCTTGATAAGTACTCCATCTTGGAATCCGATCTCCTTCAATGCGAACACATCGGAGAGGTCTGTGAAGAAACCTTCTACAAGGAGGTTACCCTGCCAGTCGCCCCAACTTCTGTACAGGTCGGCAGACAGGCTGACGCTCTGAGATTTCTCTACCCTGAGATTCTCTGCAAGGCGGATCATAGACACAGTACCTCCCACATTGTCGATATGGAGGTCCTCGTCAAACGCCTGAGGTGCACGGAAACCATATGAATAGCTTGCTCTGAAATTCACATTTTCGCTCGGGTTGTAACGGAGATTGGCGCGAGGACTGAAGATTATGCCTTTTATAAGGTTGTGTTTGTCAAGTCTTCCTCCTAGCAGGATGCCCCATTTCTTGGTCTTCCACTCATTCTGTGCATAAAGGCTGGCTATGCGGACTGTCTGGTCTGTGACTCTGTCATATCCCCACATGTTGTCCTTGAGGTAATCTTCATTGTATTCCAGACCCACTGTCAGGTCAGATGGCATGAAGATGCATTTGTCGAACTTGTAGATATACTGAGCTCCTCCCACCCAGGTAAGATCGGTTGTCTTACCATAGGCATTAGGATCTTTCTGAGCGCCGTAGTAACTCTCTCTGTCAATATGCTGTAGGGAGATGAAAGTGTTGAGTCTGTGCTTCTGATTTGGTGAGAACCAGT
This sequence comes from Candidatus Cryptobacteroides sp., assembly GCA_045126915.1. Classification (GTDB taxonomy): domain Bacteria; phylum Bacteroidota; class Bacteroidia; order Bacteroidales; family UBA932; genus Cryptobacteroides. Next base: position 20,100 of record JBGVPH010000016.1, on the reverse strand, counting down.
CGAACTTTACTCCACCTGTATTGATTCCGTGCTTGGTCTGCTCTGCAATCATCGCCTCGTGCGGAGGAAGGTCAAGGTTGTCGCCACCGCGTCTGAACTCCTGCAGATGATGGTATTCCACAGTGACTTTTGAATAGAGGCCTGTCTTGACATATCCTCTAAGACCTGCAGTCTGACCTGAAATCTTCGAGAGTTCGGTGAATCCGTCACCGTTGGCATCCCATGCATCCTTGGCTGTGTTCTGAGCAAACACAGCAAGACCAAGCTTGTTGTCCTCAGAAACTATTGAAGCATTGATGTCTGTGGTGTTATGGAATGCTGACCAGCCACCTATGGCAGTTGTGGTGTGTGACACTGAAGCGGAATTTCTTACAGGCTCTTTGGTGATGATGTTTATGGTTCCTGCAATAGCAGATGAACCGAAGAGGGCAGAACCGCCGCCCCTCATTACCTCGACTCTGTCGATCATGTTTGCTGGAAGCTGTTCTATACCGTAGACACCGGCCAAAGAACTGAAGATCGGACGTGAATCGATGAGAATCTGAGTGTACTGTCCGTCAAGACCGTTGATTCTTACCTGCTGGAAACCGCAGTTCTGGCAGTTGTTCTCGACACGTACGCCCGGCTGGAATGAAAGTCCCTGTGCGACTGTCGTGCAATTACCGCGGGCATAGGTGTCCATGGTCACTACATTGACCAAAGTAGGGGCCATCTTTCTTGTGGTCTCGCTTCTTGTTGCGGAAACGACCACTCCGTCCAGCTGGACGTGGTCTTCTTCCAGAACAAAGTTGACCTCGAGAAGCATGCCTTCCTTTACCTGGATTGCACGGGTCTGTGTCTTGTAGCCTATGGCTGAGACTTCAAGGACAAAGTGTCCTATCGGAAGATTGTTGATTGTGAAATGTCCGGAATTATCACTGCTGACACCGATTGTCGTGCCCTGAAGCATTACGAAAATATGGGGGATGTGTTCTCCTGTCGCTTTATCTATAACATGACCATAGATGTGTGCATCTGTATCTTTGGCTCCGGCAGACAGCACAATACATAATGCTGCCACCAAAGCTGAAAAAATCTTTTTCATCTTTTGTGTTGAAGTTTTGTTGCTGCCGGAAGTGACCGGCAAATGAAATTAGGAATTAAGTGTTGGTTTGGTTGGAGGGGATCAGAACTGAGGCGGCCCTCTGAGTGTGTTGACCAATGACCAACCCTCGTCATATGCAGATATGACGGTTCCTGAACAGATTTCATAGATAAGGCAGAAGAATGCCTCAGGAATGTGAACAGATTCTGCAGATTCGGTCTGGAAGTTTGAAAGGAGATCGATTACTACAAATCCGTTGTCGCTATGGTCGTGTTCGGTTGTGCCACCGAAATGGGAGTGTATTACGGAATTTCCTTGAACTGAATGGTAGTGAGGAAAGAGGTTGATATTGGAAAAATACCAACTGAACAGCAGTAGAAAGAGGACTGCGCTATATGTTCTTAAGTTCCTCATAGGCCAAAAGCGCGCAAATATAATAATTTATGATATATTTGCAAAATGACAAGACTCGTAATTTTCGATTTGGACGGAACCCTGCTGGATACGGTAGGCGACCTTGCTGCAGCATGTAATCATGCGCTTGACATGTGTGGATGCCCTCCTCACACATCTGAGGAATATAAGCTGCTTATCGGCGGTGGCATAAGAAAACTTTTCTGGGGTGCCTTGCCGGAAGACAAGAGGACAGATGAGATGATTGAGAAGATGCGTTCTTATTTCCTCCCACACTATAAGTCGCATATCGCTGATCTTACAAGACCATATGAAGGCATCGAGGAGATGCTTGATAGTCTGACAGAAGCAGGAGTGGAGATAGCCATCGCATCTAACAAGTTTCAGTCAGGCACAGAGACTCTCGCACAGCAACTTCTCGGAAAATACAGCTTCCTCGAGGTTCTTGGACAGAGAGAAGGCTGTCCCACGAAGCCGGATCCTCAGATTATAAGGGATGTGATGGATAGGATGCCGGACCTTAAACCTGAAGAGGTCATCTACTGCGGAGACTCAGATGTGGACATGATCACAGGTCTTAATGCCGGAGTCAGAACGATAGGAGTATGCTGGGGCTTCAGAGGCAGAGCTGAACTGGAATCATGCAATCCATGGCTGGTGGTAGAGACGCCATCAGAAATCACCGAAGCTGTGCTATCAAGATAAGATTAGTCTAATACAAGACCATCGAATGCCGGGAGGATGCCTTCCGGCAGTTCTTTTTTCAGATCCTCATAGCATGGAAGCTGGTGTGAGAGATGAGTGAGCCAAGAATGCTTTGCACCTACTTTCTGAGCGACTTCTATTGCCTGTTCCAGGCTATAGTGAGAGATGTGTCTGCCTCTTCTCACACAGTTGATTATGAAATGATCAAGATTCTGGAGCTTTTCATATTCCTCATCCGGAATATGGTTCATGTCTGTGCAGTAGGCTATGTTACCGAATCTGTAGCCAAGAACAGGAAGCTTGAAATGTCTTCCTCGGATAGGGATTATCTCCACTCCGTTCACGGTGAATGGCTTGTCATCGATTATGTGTACATCCCACTCTGGAGCACCCGGGTATCTGATCTCTTCGAAGGCATATGAATATTCTTTCCTCAGAGATTCTTCTACATATTTTTCGCAGTAGATTTGGGTGGCCTTCTTTTCAAGATAGTTGAATGCGCGTATGTCATCCAGACCTCCGGTGTGGTCTTTGTGATTGTGTGTCAGGAGGATAGCATCAAGTGATGATACTCCTGCACGGAGCATCTGATATCTGAAGTCAGGACCGGCATCCACAAGAATCCTCAATCCTTCGTGCTCGACCAGCACGCTGGCGCGCAGACGCTTGTCGCGAGGATCGGTACTCTTGCAGACCTCGCATCCGCAGCCTATCATCGGCACACCCTGCGAGGTACCCGTTCCTAAAAATGTCAATTGAGTCTTGCTCATATTGTTACATTAACGATTCTGCCGATGAGTTCAGGATCATAAGGTCTGGATATCCTTATGTAGTTGCCTGTGTAACCTTCCATCATTCCTTTTCTGTCTGTGCTTTCGAACAGAACAGCCTCTTCTACTCCTGCATTAGCCTCCATGAATTCCTGATGTAACTGGGCGCATAGAGCCTCGAGCATCTGAACTCTCTTAGTCTTTACACAATCCTGCACCTGGTCCTTTCGCTCTGCTGCAGGGGTTCCGGCACGGCGGGAATATGGAAATATATGAATGAAAGCAGGTCTCACCACGTCCTTCAGGAAATTATAGGTCTCCATGAACAGCTCGTCTGTCTCGCCAGGAAAGCCGACAATTACATCTATGCCGAAGAATACCTTAGGCCCTCCCGGAATCTCTGACTTCTGTCTTATGTATTCAATCTTGCGGGCGAATGCTGCAGTGTCATATCTTCTGCCCATCTCACGCAGGATGGTGTCGCATCCTGACTGTAGAGGAATGTGGTAATGTGGGAGGAACTTGGTGCCGGAAGTGATCCAGTCAATCATCTCCTCGGTCAGAAGATTAGGCTCGATTGAAGAAATCCTATATCTCTCAATGCCCTCTACATCATTCAGCTGCCTGATGAGATCAAAGAAATTCTCTCCGGTACTTCGGCCGAAATCTCCTGTGTTGACACCTGTGAGGACGATCTCCTTAATGCCTTCAGCCGCAATCGCTTCAGCCTGAGGAATGATCTCCGATATCGGAATATTGCGGCTTTCACCACGTGCGTACGGCACGGTGCAGTAGTGACATTTGTAGTCACATCCATCCTGAACCTTAAGGAACGATCTTGTCCTCTCGCCGCTTGAATAAGCAGGGAAGAAATTACCAAGACCTTTGTCTGAGCATTCGATGCCCTTTACCTTTTCAAGAATTGATGGAACTATGCGTGATTTCTCTGTAGCACCGAAAACCTCTGTTACCCCTTCAATGGCCTCAATCTCTGCCTTCTTGAGCTGTGCATAACAGCCGGTAACGAATATCTTTGCCTCAGGGCACTGTCTGTGCAGTTTCCTGATGATGTTTCTACTCTTCTTGTCTGAATGCTCAGTGACGGTGCATGTGTTCACAAGGAAGACATCGGCTCCCTTGCTCCAGGGTACTGCCTCAAATCCTTCCTTGAGAAGTTCTCTCTCATATGTTGAGGTCTCAGCATAGTTAAGCTTGCACCCCAATGTCACAAATGCTATCTTCATTACTGTGTTTAATATTATTGCAGATGTAAATGGATGAAGGTGACATGCCACCCCCGGCTAGGGGGGGTGTCTGCCATAGGCAGACGGGGGTCACCGGAATTCATTACATCTGTAATTACTTGTATGATAATGTGATTCTGGACCATTGAACAGGCCCGCTAACTGGTGGACGACGCTTGGAAACTCTCACTGAAAATGAAACCAACTGCGGGCAATCAGCCGCAATTGCCTTTACTATCCTGCCGGCAATGTGCTCGAGAAGATCCGAATGAATTGACATCTCTCTCTTCACGGCGTTGTAGATGAGGGAATAATCCAAAGCCTCTTCAATACGGTCACCTTCAATCGCGCGGCTCATATCCACCTCGCCACGGAAATCCACTACAAACAGATTTCCGTTCATCTTCTCGCTCTCCAGGACTCCGTGGAAAGCCTTGAACTCCATTCCCTCCAGTTCGATAACCCCTGTGTTCTCAATCATAAATCTTTCTATCTGAAGAATTTATCAACTTCCTTGACTGCCTCAGGAAGAGCAAATACAGCGACTCTGTCATATGCCTGTATCTGAGTGTCACCTACAGCTATTATAGCCTCGTTACCCCTGATTATACCGCCGATGATGGCATTCTTAGGGAAATTCATATCCTTGAGCATATGCTTGGTAATTGCAGTTTCTGGTGCAACAATGTACTCAAGTACCTCTGCATTCGTGCCACTCATGTATTTGATGAATCTCACCTTGTTGCTCAATGTGAATTTATAGATACGTCCTGCAGTGATGAGCTTCTTGTTTATGATTGCATCCACGCCCATGCTTTCCGCAAGTCTTATATATTCAATGTTCTCAACCTCTGCGATAGTTCTTGTGATGCCGAGTCGCTTTGCCGCAACACATGCCAGGATGTTGGTCTCCGAACTGTTGGTTACTGCAACGAAGGCATCGAAATCCTTGATAGATTCCTCGATGAGCATATCTGAATTTCGGCCATCGCCATTCACAACAATCACATTGTCAGGGAGTTTTTCTGAAAGTTCGAGACACTTCTCCTTGTTCATCTCGATGAGCTTTATAGTCTCCATCTGCTTGGATATATTGCGTGCAACGATTTCTCCGATCGGGCTTCCACCGAGAATCATCACATTCTTGATCTCGATGTCTTTCTTTCCGATGTATTTCATCAGCATCTCCATTCCGTCACGCTTGGAGATGATGAACACGAGATCGTGGTATTTGAACTTTGTGTCGAATCGAGGAATGATGGTGTCATTGCCTCTTGCAATGGCAACTACACGGAAGCTATGTCCCTGGTTATTAGCCACGGCACTGAATTCTGCCATCGTCATTCCTAAAAGTGCAGAACTTTCCTCGAGCTTGAATACTGCAATCTGGAGTTTTCCTCTTGCAAAGTCCATGGAATCAGTGGTTGCTGTTCTTTTCAGCAGGTCTATGATCTCTCCTGCAGCAATCTTTTCAGGGTAGAACATAAGGTCAATTCCCATCTCTGTGAAGAGATACTTGTTCTCATATGACAGGTATTCTTCATTGTCGATTCTGGCTGTAGCCTTCTTGCTTCCGAGCTTCTTGGCGAGCATTGCGCTGACTATGTTGACATCCTGCGAATCGGACGGATACACAGCAATGAAAAGGTCTGCATTTGCGACGCCTGCATCCTGAAGCACATCAATAGCAGACGGATTGCCTAGTACTGTGATTACATCAGTGCTAGCGCTCAACGCGTCCAGTCTTTCCTGGCGTGAGTCAATTACAGTGATGTCGTTGGCTTCTACGCTCAACATCTTTGCAAGGTGAGAACCTACCTCTCCGGCTCCTGCGATAACGATTTTCATAACACCTCTGATTCTATATTTTCAAAGATTCCTTCTCCTTTCAGAAGTGACTGGATGATGATTGATCTGCCATATCTTCCTTTCACTTCAGCTTTATATGCATTATTTTCAAGGTAATGCTTTACATCGGTCTGCGATTTTTTCAAATGAAGCTTCTTGTACTCCTTATGTGCCTTGAATACCGCCTTGAAACATTCCAGTCTGAATGTCAGGAGGTAAACAAATGAAGAAAGTATATCAAGAGTCTTCCTTACGAATATGAGTCTCCTGGCCTTTCTCAGTCCTTTTTCTGCTGCATCTTCTGCTGATTCGCCTTCCGTGAAAGCATCAAGAGCATATGTGTAATGCAGATTATTATTCAGCATCAGGAGGTTATTCCTGTAGTTCAGGAAAAGCTTGAACGGAGATGCTGCAGGCAGGGTTCCACCTCCTACATGATATACTGTCGATTCCGGCACCACCGTCACTTTCCAGCCTGCCAGCTGCATCCTCCAGCACAGGTCTATCTCTTCCATATGTGCAAAGAACCTCTCGTCGAGACCTTCGAGCTCCTTATAGACCTTGCTTCTTACCATCAGGCATGCACCTGTTGCCCAGAATACATCCTTGGGACTGTCGTATTGCCCTCTGTCCGAATCAAGTCTGCTCATTACTCTGCCTCTGCAGAGAGGATAACCGAATCGGTCTATATAACCTCCGGCAGCTCCGGCATATTCGAATTTATCCCTTTCCTGCCAGCTGTGCAGCTTAGGAGCACACGCCCCACAGTCCGGATGAGTATCCATCCACTCCACAAGTGGCTCAAGCCATCCGGCCGTTACTTCAATATCTGAATTTATCAGGACGAAGTACTCGGCCTCTATATGTTTGAAAGCCTTGTTATAACCTCCTGTAAATCCGTAATTTCTGTCAAATGCGATTGTCTTGACCTCAGGAAACCTCTCCTTCATCAGTTCGAGTGAACCGTCTGTCGAGGCATTGTCTGCAACAATGACCTCAGCTCCATCACAATGTGCGATAGAGCCGAGCAGAGGAGGAAGGAATTCTTCGAGGAATCCCTTCGTGTTCCAGTTAAGTATGACAACCGCAGTCTTCATTTCCTGTCGGCAGTTTCAATCAATTAGTTACAGCCGCATCCGCAGTCACCTTCGCCGTCAGAGCAGTGACCTCCTTCGCAGTCTCCACATCCTCCACCATGACCTCCACATCCGCCGCATCCGCAGCTGTGTACATATTCTCCGTGGAGTCCCTCAGTGAGTTCCTTTTCTGTAGCCTCGCGTACGGAAACCACTTCACCGGTGAAGTGGAGAGTCTTGCCTGCCATTCTGTGGTTGAGGTCCATCTTCACAGAGTCCGCTGTCACTTCGAGAACAACGCCAGGGATTACGCCACCCATGCTGTTCATCATCGGGATTGTGTTTCCTGGTACGAGGAGGTCTTCACGGATCTCTCCGTTCACTTCAAATGCTCCCTTAGGAAGGTCGATGATTCTGTCTGGATCCACTTCTCCATATCCGTCTGCTGGTGAGAGTGTTACGTCGAACTTGTCTCCAGCCTGCATACCCTCGATGTGCTCCTCGAGCTTAGGGAGAAGGCTTCCTGTTCCGTGAATATAATCGAGTGGTCTTTCCACAACTGTCTTGTCAACTACCTGTCCGTCTACTTCGAGTTCATACACAAACTCTACTACCTTGTTCTGTCCGATCTTCATAATATTTACTTTTAAAATTCATTCATCTTTAATCTACGCCGAGAAGGAAACCCCCTCGAACGCAAGAGTCGGAATCTGCCATCGTGAACTGCTGCGAGTGTCCGCACCAGCAGCCGTCAGACTGTTCCAGAGCTCCACGATATTGCCTGTAATCAGCATTTCTTTTACAGGATGTGTAATTTTTCCTTTGCTGAAGGCAAAGCCCTCGATACCAAAAGAAAAGTCACCAGTCACAGGGTTACAGTTGCCACCGTTGAATCCTGTCACATATATTCCATTGCCGCATAAGCTCAGAATATCCTTCAAAGATACACCTTTTTCCAAATCAGTCAACTTATTTCCTTCTACAAAAGGCATGACGCAAGGTCTGGAAATATCCTCTATGGTAGGCTCGAATCCTGTCTTCTCAGCCATATATGTGCTTACAAAATACTGCTTCACCACGCCCTTCTCGATCACAGCGGTGTCCTTAGTAGCGACTCCCTCCGAATCATATAGCCTCGATCCGGCCTTGCCCGGAGTTCTCGCATTATCCATTATTGTAAGTCCCTCAGAGAATACTTTCTTACCCTTGCTGCCTTCAAGAAATGACATCTTCTGCTGTATTGCAGATGCATTCAATGCATTGATAAGTGGCGATACAAGTCTGGAAGCGACAGAACCATCCACAACCATTCTATATCTTCCGCTTCTGCGGTTTCGAGGTCCTATCTGTCCTAGAGCCCTGTCAAGCGCAGTGCGCGAACACTCCTCCAACTTCAATACATCAAAAAAAGGAGATGCTTCCCACCAGTATCCGCTGTATCTGTTTCCCTCAGTGTCTTGAATCGTCAGTTCGGAAAAACAATTGAATGAAGTCTCAGTGTGTCTTCCTTCAAATCCTTGAGAATCCATAAGGATTGTGTCGTCAAGAGACTCCGCATATTCGCATTCCTCTGAAATTACCTTGTATTCCTCGGCTTCCGACAGCGAATTCATTATGCTCATCTTCTCAGTCTTGGCCAGACGCAAATCTGAGTCGCACTTCTCATAATGACTGTCATACAGTCCGAGCTCCATTCCCTCCGCAGCATCTTTGGCCGTTCTGTCAGGGTCAGGCAGACGTCTGCAAGGGTCTTCGCCAAGCATCTTCACCATCACGATGGCCTTGCTGATGAAATCTTCCAGTTCCTTGACATCCAGACGATTGGTTGAAAAAGTACCGTATTTTCCGTCTACATAAAGATATAGATATATCGACCTGTCGGCAGAATGACTCACCTTGTCCAGCTCACCATTCAGCATCGAGCAACTGTCCATCACATTCTTGTTCAGCGACAGCCTTACCCCGTTTGCTCCTTGGCTCAGTGCATACTCAATGCAATGACGTGCTATGTTTCTTTCCTCCACTGTAATCATCTCATTCTCCTCCCACTGTAAGTTTGCTTATAAGTACCGTAGGTATGCCGCATGACACTGGCACGCTCTGTTCCTTTCCGCAAGTCCATGTACCGTTGTCTATCTTGAGGTCGTTGCCCACAGCAACAATGTCTGCAAGTGCCTGTGGACCGTTTCCGATAACATTGATATCCTTGACAGGTGCTGTCAGTCTTCCGTTCTCGATGAGGAAGCCGCTCTTGACGAAGAATGTGAAATCTCCCTCTCCGATCTTGACCTGACCGTTTGAGAACTCGTCCACATAGATTCCGTTCTTTACAGATGCAATGATATCTTCAGGTGCAGCATTGCCGCTTTCCATATACGTTGCCCTCATCCTCGGGATGGGGTGGTAGCGGAAATTCTCTCTTCTGCCGTTGCCGGTAGGTTTCACACCATACCACTGTGCGCTGATCCTGTCATGGAGATATGACCTGAGGATGCCGTCTTCCACCATGTAGGTCTTTTCTCCCGGAACGCCTTCATCGTCATAGTTTCCTGAACCTCTGTTCCACTGGAGTGTACCATCATCGATTATGTTGATTCCTTCCGGACATACTCTTTCTCCAAGCTTGTCCGAGAATATGGATTGTCCCTTTCTGTTGAAGTCAGCTTCGAAGGCATGTCCCATTGCTTCATGGAGCAGGATGCCGGATGCACCGGCTCCCATGACTACGCTCATGCTGCCTCCCTTCGGTCTCCTTGCTTCGAACCTTGCATCGATTCCCTTGACAGCCTCATCAGCGAGCTCGGCTATCAACTCTTTACCTATAAGCTCGGCACCGGTACGGTAACTTCTTGATGCTGTGCGGTTCTCGGTCTTGTCGCCCTGCTGAAAAACAGCTGTGACTGACACGCTTCCCATAGGTCTGGTTTCATATGTCAGTTCACCGAGAGAATTATACATCAGCACATCGCTCACCGAATCAGACATCCTTGCAATTACCTTCACTATCCTGTTGTCCTTTGCAAATATCTCCTTCTCAAGATCCTTGAGGAATGGAAGAAATCTGTCGGGACTCTGAAGCCTCCAATCCTCCTTGACCGGATATACGTCGAGTTTCCTGTCGCTGACTGTGCTGTAGGTTCTGCCTCCGTTGATGCCGGAAGCAATCACACCTGCCGCCTTCGCTGCCTTGAGCATATCCGCCATTTCAGTGCTTTCGGAATATGCGTAGCCTGTCTTCTCACCCTTCAGAACCCTGATTCCCACTCCGAAATCGGTGTGAAACCCACCTGAAGATACCACGCCGTCCTTCAGGAGAAGGTTGAAATAGGTGGTATTCTCGAAGTACAGGTCTGCAAAGTCACCTCCGTATCCGAGAGCTGTCTCCGTGAGAGTCCTCAGGCCTTCCTGTGTTATTTTGAAAATATTCAGATAATCTGTCATAAATCTACGATCAAAGAATTTCACCGCTTTCTTCGGCATAGCGGTGGTGTGCAATAGCCATATTGCGTATCGCAGTGTAGGTCTTTTCGTCATTCACGCTGATGACCTCATCCTTTGCTCCCTGGGCGATTACCCTGAACGGAATCTGCGAATTGTCTGCCAGAATCCACCTCTCGCAGACAGGGGCATAGTAATGGAAGAAATAGTCGATGCCTACCTGATATCTACGTCTGATGGTCTCTTCCGGAATGTTATGACCGCCGGTCTCGACTCTTGCGCGGACTCTTTCTACTGCAAGATCAGGAGAATTCAGCCATAAATACAGCAGTGTCACTGTGTAACCAGCATTCTGTGCCATCTGCACGGTCTTCAGAAGCGACCTTGTGGCAAGAGTGGTCTCAACTGCAAAGTCCTGATTCCTCTTGAGGAGATACCTGATCTTCATGATCATATAGCGGCTCGCCTGAATCGAAACCTTCTCCGGGTTGAAAGGGGAGAGTCCTTTTGCGAACTCATCAGAATTGACAAACTGGGTGCAGTTGAGCATTTCCGGCAGCAACGAATATGATGCTGTCGTCTTGCCTGCGCCATTGCAGCCTGATATGATATAAAGTCTTGGCATATCTATTTCTGTGTTACTCCATAACCGAAAAGGGCGAAGTCTCCTAGACAAGGGTCATCTGGAAAAATCTCCTTGAAGGTATCCGTGATTTCCTGTGCAGTCACAATGTCCTTCTGCTTTCTTTGCGTAAGTCCCAGCGCTGTAGCCTGAGCATAAACATGTACATCCAGAGGCAGGATCAACTCCTTCTTATCGGTATTCTTCCATAGTCCGAGATCCACCTTTCCATCGTCTCTCACCATCCATCTGCGCATCATGTTGATCTTCTTGTTGGTGGCCTTCCTGTCTTCCTTCTGTCCGAAGATTGCAGTCCTGAATTCTGAGTCGGTGAGCCCTTCCAGACTATCCTGTTTCAGGTAGTACTCTTTCAGTCTTGTGCATATGCCCGCAAATTCGCTCCACTTAATAGTCCTGTGCAGGCTGACCGGGTCGTTCCTGTATTCGCCGCTCATGACGTAATCATATGGCTTCCAGCACATCTCGTCGAACATCCTTTCGCAGTCACGCACGATCATTGACCTTCTGCCCCATGCAAGATGGGCAGAAAGCAGAGCAGCGATCTCGACATCTGCAAGCGACGTCCGGCCCTCGGCATGGTCGCGGGCGAATTTCGTCGGAAATATGATGGGGTCCTCTTGGAAATATACAGGATCATTATATGTCTGGGCCCATTCTTTAAGCAGGTTCTCTGTCTTCTTGTCCATAACTTGCAAATATAATAAAAATAGCGGTCTATCCGTCAGGACAAACCGCTAAAAATATATATGCACTATCAGATGTTACTTTGTAACTCTTTCAAGCCACTTAACCATGCCGAGCATAACTCCCATAGAGATTACGCAAACCACTGCAAATACAGTCCAGCACTGCCAGATTGGCCATGCATTGTACATGAGAGGACCGATCCAGAGGAGGAGGTTTCCGAGTGCAGTAGCACCAAGCCAAAGACCCTGGCAAAGACCGAGGAGATGCTTAGGAGCCACCTTCGATACGAATGAAAGACCGAGTGGTGAGATGAAGAGCTCAGCAACTGTAAGGAAGAAATATACAGCGATGAGAACCCACCAATGAGCCTTGTGAGCCACCTGCTCTGCGATAGGGAGTGCCTTGAAAGTGTCTGCTGAAGGATAGCCCTTGATTACAGAGAAGATTGCAAGGAATACAAACGCAAGACCTGCGATGAACATACCGATGGCAATCTTCTTAGGAGTTGAAATCTCCTTTCCGCGGCGTGCAAGAGCAGCGAAGAGTGCCATGATCACAGGAGTAAGAACAATCACGAAGAATGGGTTGATTGCCTGCCAGATCTCAGGAGCAACTGCTGATGAGTCAACGAAGTCACGAGCGAAGAAAGAAAGTGACATACCGTTCTGGTGGAATGAGAACCAGAAGAAGATTACGATTGCAAGTACTGCGAAGAGAGCGTAAAGACGCTGCTTGATCTCAGTAGCCATTGCAGCCTTCTCCTCATCCGTATACTCAACACCCTTGACTGCCTCCTTCTTTGCCGGAGTAGGGAATCTCTTCTGTGAAAGGAAGAAAATCACGAGAGAGATGCACATTGCAGCTACAGAAGCGATGAATGAGTAGTGGATACCTTCGTTGAAGATCTGGAGGTAGTTCTGGCAAGATGCAGCCATGTCTGCGATGTTTCCACCTGCAGCAGCCATCATTGAAGAGAGATTCTCCATAGCCTGTGCGCTCATGCCTGCAGCGTTGTTGAGGAACTCGTGGCAGAGAGCAGGGAGCTGTGCGTTATAGATCATGCCGTTGGTCTCGAGCCACCAGCCACGGAGAAGCGGAGCTACGAAAGGCGCGATAAGACCGCCGACGTTGATGAATACATAGAAAATCTGGAAACCTGAGTCACGCTTGTCCTTAGCCTCTGCGAGTGCCTGTGGACCTTCTTTTGCAGCTTCAGCCTCGAGGTTGTCATACATCTGACCTACGATAGCCTGAAGGTTACCCTTGAAGAGACCGTTACCGAATGCGATGAGGAAGAGAGCGAAGCATGTCAGTGGAAGGAGCCAGCTGATGTTTCCTGAAGTGGCGAGGATAGGAATCGAGAGAAGCACATATCCTGAAGCCATGATGATGAGACCGGATTTGATGGTTCCCTTGTAGTTCTGGGTACGGTCTGCGATGAGACCGCCGACGAGGCTCAAGAGGTAGATGCCGGCGTAGAAGAATGAGTAGATTGTTCCTGCAGGGCCTTCGCCAAGACCGAATTTAGAGCAGAGGAACAACACGAGGACAGCGTTCATGATGTAGTAGCCGAAACGCTCACCCATGTTGCTGAGAGCCGCTGCCAAAAGTCCTTTTGGATGTCCTTTAAACATAATTGATAAGTTTTATTTAGTAGTTTTGTGTTTTCACAACCGACAAAGATAAGAAAAATTATTATATTTGCTATTCCGTTACATTTGACCATAATGAAGAAGATAAAGTTAGCACTAGTCATATTTTTGATGCGCATGATGTCCAAACTGCCGTTGAACTGGCTTTATGGCTTGGGTAACTGCATCACTTGGTTTGCAAAACGTGTGATCCATTATAGGGAAGGAGTCGTGATGACAAATCTTGCCAGAAGTTTCCCGGAGTACAATCACGGTGATCTTGAGTGGGTGGCAGATCTTTTCTACAAGCATTTCGGTGAAATGGTGGCGGAAGCAATCTGGTTCGGCGGTTCAGACTATGAGCGTATCAAAAAACAGCAGATTTGTCGAATGCTCAATCCTGAAGTTCTGAATGATGCCTTCAACTCCTCACCAAGTGTACTTGTGCTGAATTCGCATTGCGGCAACTGGGAGATTCTTGGCGGCTTCTGTGTGTACAATGATTCTACACCTGTCCAATATACGGAGAAGGACCTTTTCGTTGTTTACAAGAAGCTGACAAACGAGGTTATGAATGAGGTGTTCAAACGCAATCGCGTCAACTGCATTGAAGGTTATGACGGACTTATCGAAGCCTCTAATCTTCTTCGCACCGTGTTGAAGAACAAGGATCGCAAGGGTATCTACATATGCAATTCTGACCAGTATCCATATGTCGGAAAATTCCCGCTCGGAACGTTCCTCAATCAGCCTACTTACGCCATGAAGGGAGTTGCCGGTGTGGCACATAAGATGAATATGAGTGTGGTGTATATGAGGATGGTGAACAAGGCGAGAGGAAAATATGAGATTTCATTCGTCAAGTTGTGTGATGATGCATCGCAGCATGATCCGGAAGAAATCGTAAGAATGTATTACTCAGAGCTGGAAAAGGAAATCAGAGAGACCCCTTTCAACTGGCTTTGGAGTCATAAGAGATGGAAATAATTAATATATAATAAGTTATGAAGAAATATATCGCAGCATTGCTTGTTCTTTCTGCAGTTTTGACACCGCATGTGTCCAAGGCGCAGGAGAATGCGGATCCTACGGGTTATGTCACATATTCGCTTCCTTCGACTGTTATCGCCCTTGAGGTGGATGCAGTTCAGGAGAAGTTCTATGCAGGACCTTATGCTAAGTTCGCTGAGAAATATCTTGGTATCAAGGCGCGTCAGAGCGACGAGGCTTCCTATCAGCTTACATCGGTGAAGATGACGCCATATGTGGAGGCTGACCAGAGCCGCAGATACGCTCTCGATCTTCCTAAAGGTCAGGGAGATGCGTTCCTGAAGCTTACTGCTCAGGGGCTTGTTTCGCTTTCTGACGGAGGAGTGGCAGGAACAACCAACTGGCGTTTTCCTGTTGCTGGAAAGGGTGATTTCTCTGACAAGGGCCTTTCTTCAAACCTGACTTCAGAGTCCACAACACTTTATAGGAACGATCGTAAGGAGTCTGCTTACAACAAGGTTTCTGTCCAGCAGAATATGATTGTCGAGAAGTCCCTCGAGAAGAAGGCTGCTGAGACTGCACAGATGATTCTTGATATCAGAGATCAGAGACTCCGCATCGTTACCGGTGACACAGATGCGACATACAGCGGTGAGGCGATGGGTGCTGCTATCGATGAGCTTACAAGACTTGAGAAGGAGTATCTCATGCTTTTCGTCGGCTATTCGGAGTTCCAGACACAGAAAATGAATTTTGAGGTCATCCCTCAGCCTGGTGAGACCCAGATGTATATTGCTTTCCGTCTTTCTGATACAGCCGGTCTTGTTCCTGCGGACAATCTGTCAGGCAAGCCGGTGGTTATGGAGATCGTTCCTCAGAAGTTCAGTGAGCCTGAAGGAGCCCCGGAGTCTGCAAAGGCAAAGAAGGGCGTATCGATCAATTACAGAATCCCGGCAATCTGCAATGTGAAACTTCTTGATGGAGTCAACATGCTTCTTCAGAGCCGTATCCCTGTATATCAGCTAGGACGCGAAAGTTCTACATTCCTTGTACAAACGAAATAATCACAAATTAATCTACTATGATACAGAACCTTGATCCACAGATAGTGTGGAAGAATTTTTATGCGTTGACACAGATCCCTCGCCCTTCAAAGCATGAGGCTCTTGCAGTGGAGTATATGTATAACTGGGGTGTTTCCCATGGCCTTGAGACTATCAAGGATGAAGTTGGCAACATCATTATTCGCAAGCCTGCTACACCTGGTTGCGAGAATTTCAAGGGTGTTATTCTTCAGGGCCACATAGATATGGTGCCGCAGAAGAATGCTGACACAGTACATGATTTCGAGAAAGATCCTATACAGACCTATATCGATGGTGATTGGGTAAAGGCAAAGGGCACTACTCTCGGTGCGGACAATGGTCTTGGTGTTGCCATGGCAATGGCTGTTCTTGAGTCATCTGACCTCAAGCATGGTCCTGTGGAATTATTATGCACAATAGATGAAGAGACCGGTATGACAGGCGCAATGGCCCTAAAGTCCGGTGTTCTTCAGGGTGATATCCTCATCAACCTCGATTCTGAAACAGAAGGTGAGCTTTATGTAGGTTGCGCCGGTGGACTTGATGCGTCTGCACACGCAACATATGTTCCTGCAGATTATGATAAGTCGTGGGAGTGCTGGTCGCTTGCAGTTAAAGGTTTCAAGGGCGGACACTCGGGAATGGATATCATTCTGTATAGAGGCAATGCCAATAAGATAGCTGCCCGTATACTTTATGCCCTTATGAACGATGCAGATGTGAAGCTTCTTGATTTCGAGGGCGGTACATTGAGAAACGCGATCCCTCGCGAGGCTTTTGCTACAGTTTATGTTCCTGCTGACAAGGTTGAGGCTGCCAAGGCAGTGTTTGAGCGTGTTGCTGCAGAGATCAAGGCTGAGTATGCCGGTACAGATCCTGATTCTGAGTTCATTTTCAAGCCATATGAGTGCGTGGAAGGTGAGTGCTGCGGTGGTGATGAGTGCAAATATGTTCCTGAGGCAGATGCAGTGCATTTCATAAGAGCTATTCTTGCTTGTCCGGATGGAGTTGAGCGTATGAGCAGCGAGATGGCTGGTCTTGTAGAGACTTCCAACAACCTTGCGATGGTTAAGATCGAGGGTGGCGAATTCTCTGTCAAGACTCTCATGAGAAGCTCGGTTGACACAGCTAAGGATGCTCTGGCTCAGAAGTTTGAGGCAATCTTCTCTCTTGCTGGAATAGAGACTTCATTTGCTGGCGGATACTCGGGTTGGGCTCCAAATCCGGAGTCGGCAATCCTTTCTACAATGAAGAAAGTTTACAATGATCTTTATGGCAAGGAGCCTGCAGTGATGGCTATCCATGCTGGTCTGGAGTGCGGAATCCTCAGTGGAGCATATCCTCATTGGGATATGGTGTCATGTGGCCCTACACTTATGAGCCCTCATTCTCCTGATGAGCGTGCAAATATACCATCAGTAGCTAAGTGCTGGGAATTCCTTAAGGCAGTGCTTGAGAATATTCCTGTGAAGTAATCATCAATAAATAGGAACAAGACGACAGACCGAAGGTCTTGCAGAGACCTTCGGCCTGTCGTTTTTGCTATTTTTTTTCGTCCTTCCCGTCATTGCCGGCCCCGACCGGCAATCTTTCTTATATTGAATCCATTCCTCATCCTTTAAAACAGTACTTTTTAAGGATGAGGCAATCTCCTGTCAGCCCATTTCTGCCATTCTGTCAGTATTTTTGGGATGGCAGATTATTTGTTATCTTTGCGGCGTCAATTTAACCAGACACGATTATGTTGATCAGTTTGATTATTGCATTGGTGTTAGCCCTGATATTAGGAAAGATAACTGTAAAGGAGATTAAAGAACATGTCAGAAAATACACAGAAAGATACAGAAATGGAGGTTCAGGAGAATCAGGAGAATCAGGAAACTCAGGAGACAGTGAAGGTGGAGAAAAAGGAAAAGAAGATATTCCAGAAGAAGGAGAAGAAGTCAAAGACTGAGGAATTGGAGGCTCAGCTTGCAGAACTCCAGGAGAAGGTCGCTAAGGATAAGGACGACTACATCAGACTTATGGCGGAGTTTGACAACTACCGCAGACGTACTTCGCAGGAGAAGCTCGAGATTGTGAGCATGGCATCTGTGGAGACTATCAAGGGTCTTCTTCCGGTGCTTGATGACTGTGAGAGAGCTTTGAAGGTGCTGCTTGAGTCTGACGACAGCGATGCGGCAAAGGAGGGTACAGAGCTTATCTACAGCAAGCTGATGTCTTACCTCAAAAGCAAGGGCCTGGCAGTAATCGAAGCTGCAGGTCAGCCGTTTGACACAGACCTTCATGAGGCTGTTGCCCAGTTCCCTGTTCCGGAGGAGGAAAAGAAGGGTAAGGTCTTCGATGTGGTTCAGACCGGTTATACTCTCAATGGTAAGGTAATCCGCTTCGCCAAGGTGGTAGTGGGTATATAATATAGTATATGGCAAAAAGAGACTATTATGAAGTGCTGGGCGTTGACAAGAGCGCATCGGCAGATGAAATAAAGAAGGCGTACAGAAAACTCGCCATCAAGTACCATCCTGACAAGAATCCTGGCAACAAAGAGGCTGAGGAGAAGTTCAAGGAGGCTGCTGAGGCGTATTCTGTGCTCAGCGATGCTGACAAGAAAGCTAAGTATGACCAGTTCGGTCATGCCGGAGTGGATGGAGCAGGTCCTGATTTCAGCGGCGGCTTCGGTAATCTGAATGATATCCTGAACGATCTCTTTGGTGGTGCATTCGGAGGCGGCTTCGGCGGTGGCTTCGGCGGCTTCGGCGGTTTTGGCGGCGGTCAGCGTAGAGAAAGGGTCTACAGAGGACGTGACATCCGAGTGCGCGTAAAACTCACACTTGAGGAAATTGCAAAGGGAGTTGAGAAGGAAATCAGCATCGAGAAGAACGTACCTTGTCCTGATTGCGGTGGAAGAGGTGCACGCAATAGCTCCGACATCAAGACATGTCCAGCCTGCAACGGTACCGGTCAGGTGCAGAGAGTTGTGAACTCATTCCTCGGTCAGACAGTGACATATTCAACCTGCCAGCAGTGCGGCGGTGAAGGAAAGATCATCAGCAATCCTTGCCACACCTGCAACGGAACCGGACTTGTACGTCAGAGAGAGACCATAAAGGTTAAGATTCCTGCAGGAGTAGAGGCTGGAATGCAGATGACAGTACAGGGTGAAGGCCACGCAGCGAAGAATAACGGAATCAACGGAGACCTTCTTGTCGTCATCGAGGAACAGGAGCATCCTGATTTCAGAAGAGAAGGCAGCAATCTCTTCTATACTAAGGTGATTTCCGTAGTGGACGCGATGCTTGGATGTGAGGTGGAGATCCCTTGTCTGGATGGAAAGCAGAAGATAAAGGTGGAGCCAGGTACTCAGTCTGGTACTGTGACAAGACTCAGAGGCAAAGGTCTTCCGTCAGTCAATTCTTATGGAACAGGCGACCTTTATGTGAAGATTGCAGTGTGGATCCCTAAGAAACTGACCAAGGAAGAGAAGGCATTGTTCGAGTCAATGAGGCATAATGAGAGCTTCAAACCGAACCCGACAAAGGAGGATAAGAGCTTTTTCGAAAAGCTGAAGGATCTTTTTTGAAATATTTTTGCAAAAAGATTTGCATAATAGATTTTTATTCCTACCTTTGCAGTCCCAAAATTAAAGCAACCTCTTGTGCTGGGTGAAAAGAAACGCAATGTTGCCACCAAACTTAAAAGAAATTAAGAAATGAACGCAATTCAGTTAGTAGAGCAGGCATTTGCAAACGATAAAGTAGCCAGCTACCCAAAATTCAAGGCCGGTGACACAATCACCGTTACCTACAGAATCAAGGAGGGTGACAAGGAGAGACTCCAGAAGTTCAGAGGAACTGTAATTCAGCTTCGCGGAGCTTCAGCAGCAACAAGAACATTCACAGTGCGCAAGGTTGCAAGTGGTGTTGGAGTTGAGAGAATCTTCCCATTCGAATCACCATTCATCGATTCAATCGAGCTCAACAAGGTTGGTAAAGTACGTCGCGCACGTATCTTCTACCTCAGAGAACTCTCTGGTAAGAAGGCTCGTATTAAAGAGAAGAAAGTCGCTATCGTTAAGAACGAGGACTAAGGATAAAGCAGCTTAGCTGCAAATCGGCTCCGTAGCTCAACTGAATAGAGCATCTGACTACGGATCAGAAGGTTACAGGTTTGAATCCTGTCGGAGTCACAAAGATTTGGAAAGCTTGACGTAAGTCAAGCTTTCTTGTTTTAAAGGGGTTTAGGCCGTTGCAAGCTCGCTTGCATAAGGGCTAGGCCCCTTTAAAACAAATATCATGTGGGTCTTGCGCCCACATGATACAAATCCTTGGGTAAGAAACTAATGCGGGTTCAGTCGCAAAAGTATGTGTCTAAGCATAGATCTTAGTGAGTCTGAACAAGAAGTATTTAACATCTGATACTCCTCTGAGTTGTGCTCTGAATGACTTTATCTTGGCATTGAAAGATTCTGCAGAAGCGTTTGTAGAT
>JBGVPH010000015.1:0-5128 GCA_045126915.1 Candidatus Cryptobacteroides sp. | reverse complement strand
GAGGATAACTTTGAGCCTCAAAAAGGTTTGACTGAAGAGGATAAGCGTGAGTTGATGGAGCCTGAAGGAGTGATACCTGATCCGGACTTTGACAAGTCCTTAACATATGAGGATATGAACAACCTTGTGGATGTGCTAAACTCAGATAATCCTGACGAGCAGAAGTCTATTCGTGCAGCATCAACCATCCATTATAAGTTGGCTAATACGGTGATATTGGACTTCCTTGTCAATAAGGTAAGCAATGAAGATAAAGTAAATCAGTTGCTCCAAGAATGTTTGGATGCTAATGGAAATCCTCTGCCTAAACGCAGGAAAGCAAGCAAAATCAAGTCGTTCGATATAAATAAGTATGCTTAGTACTGATACATAATTTAAAATTTTAGGTGTTAAACAATGTTGGCTGGCACTCCGATGTGAATCGTGGTGCCAGCGTTGTTTATGGAGTCCGCTATTTTAATTAACAAGTAAGGCAAGTATCGTAATGCCTCGTGCATTATGATTCTTGCCTTGCTGTTATATAGGAGGATTTAGTTATATAGGATCAGGACTGCCTGGATTTCTTTCAATGGGTTCATAATGATTATTCGCATCGAAACATGATGCACAAGTACCAGGAAAATCCGAAATTAATCGAGCTCTAACAGAATCTATACCTTTAAATACCGTAAACCATATAGACCATTGCCCCTTATCTTTAACCCTGGAGATAATATCATCTTCTGTTATTAAGCGATCTAAAAATTTTAGTTTCCAATCTGTTGCCAACTTCCAAGCTTCATAACGATATTTCCATCTAAAATCTTTCGGAGTGGGACCATTGGCATCCCCAGGGTGTCTATGAAGTCCTGTCAAATCCAACAAATTTTGGGCTCTAACTTGAGACAACGCAGGAATATTATCATTTACCTTGACTCTTCCTGTTTCATCATAGACAAAACTATAGAAAGTATTATTCAAATGTGGCCAATGAAAATCATCATTTATCACTTCTACACCTTTAACCGTATTGCAAATTTTACAGCATAACAGAAAATTATTCCACGCAATACGAGAACCACCTTTAGCTTTGGCCGCCATATGTTCTACTTCTAACGAATGGATCTTCTCATATCCCTCACAATAAGAACAATATTGACCGATGTTACTAGCTAATGGAAATTTAGCATCTCCATAATTTGGATAATCCACCTGTATAGTATGCTCGACCTCTTGATCATTTGAATCAGTGTAACGAACAATGTCGCCAGGTTTCTTCTTTTCAATAGGTCTCATAACTACTTCACTTTTGCCTTAAGTTCTGTTCTAATAAGTGCAAGATATGCAGGATCATCACTAAACTCAGCCTCAATTTCATCAAGCTTAGCTTTTAGCTCATCTTTATTTGCACTGCCATTATCTGCCGCTTCAAATAAACGTGTCGCAACATCAACCATTTCGTTGAAACGCTTGCTTCGGATATCCTGTTGTAAACCCATACGTTCTGATGTGATATCTTCTAAACCTTCACGGAAAGGTTCGCCAGATGTCAATACATTATCATCAAAACTTACGAGTTGCCCCTCTTGAAGACTTTGAACAATAAATGGGCTATGAGTTGATACAATGAATTGTATCATTGGGAATGCCTTGGTTAAATCCTGCAATACATGCTTTTGCCAATGAGGGTGTAGGTATAGGTCGATTTCATCAATCATTACTACTCCCGGTGTCATCTTAACTGCATTATGACCAAGACAACCATTCAGCTCAATGCAACGATGAGCTATCTCTGAAACAATATTTATCATAGACTGAAGGCCATCGCTCATATATGAGAAATGATGACGGGATGGAGTGTGTCCTGTAACTGTTACAACCGCTTCAATTTCCCCCTTATCAAAATCAATCTCAGACAATGCAGGTATTGCTGTTTGTAAAGCGTCAAAGAAGGCTTCTCTAGTACCCTCAAACTCCTTCTTATCTTTGATATCCTTGTCGTAGTGTTTTAGCCATTCCATAGCCCCTTCGAAATCCACTTTGTCGTGCAAAGCAAATTTGTAGGCTTTTTCAATTCGTGAGGCTCTTTCTTTAACATTTGAAGTGCTTTTAGCCTGAGAGTCACTAGTTCTTTTAGCTCCAAATGCTAATACTAATGGATATACTGACTCTTGTTTCTCATCGTATCTCAGACTCTCCATCTGATGTACAGCATCAATAAGTTCTCCTGCACATGCTCGTGTGTGTGTTGTGTAGTTACCTGCGAACTCTCTATACCAATGTACTGGGACAAATGAGACCTTAGGGCAATTATCACATAAAGATTGTGTTACAGGGAAATCAGCATTAATCGTAATTCTTGGTTTCTCATCATTAGGTATATAATCTCTTAACTCCTCATCAAATCTCATAAACTTGTCAAGTGAGCTGAAATTGCGACGATATGGAGCCCCACCTGGAAGTTGTTTAAGACTTTGCAGATAAGCACCTAAACCCACTTGAATAGCTTTTAACAAAGTGGTCTTACCAGCTGTATTGTTGCCGATAACAACCGTGAGATTTCCGTTGAAAACAACAGTTTCATTTTGGAAACCTTTGAAATTGAGTATGTTAATATCTTTAATCCTCATATCCTTCGGAAATTTGCATTTACAAATAGTTTAATAGCACAAAACATTCTAATCAACAATCAGATCGCTCCTTTTTACATCAAGTAATTTTGCGATTTGATCAATGGTCTGTAAGTCTGGTTGAGACTTCTGTGAGCACCACTTACTCACAGTGCAAGTAGATTTTCCCAACTGCTCTGCCAACCATTTACTTGTAAGATGTTTCTCTGCTAAAACCACCTTAATTCTATTCAGGTCTTTGATTCTGTCCATAGATAAGAAATTAAACTTTGACGCAAAGTTAATAAATTTCTTCTACATTATATCATACTTTATTCCATTTTTTATTAGATAATAGTTGTTTTATCAGAAAAAAACACCTCGAAAGCGGGCAAAAACTTGTGATTTTTGGAAGTTTTCGCCCGTTTAAACCGACAATATAAGGCTGATTTCCCTTTTCTCAAACAAGCCTTTCAGTCCCTCTTCCCACCCCAAAATCCACCCTTCAAAATGCCTCATCTATGACATCTGATAACACGTTATGACGTGTATAGGCTGATTTGGAAATCAATGGATTAAGTGCTATATATTCGCAGTCGAAATCACTTTTTGTATAACTAAAAAACATTTCGACGTATGAAGAAAAAAGTATTATTCGCAGCAGCATTTATGCTTGCAACAGTAGGTGCTTACGCACAGGGTAACGGTATCGCAGGTATCACCGAGGCTACCAACATGGTAACATCGTATTTTGATCCGGGTACCAAGTTGATTTACGCAGTGGGAGCCGTAGTCGGTCTTATCGGTGGCGTGAAGGTCTATTCGAAGTTCTCTTCGGGCGACCCTGACACCTCGAAGACCGCAGCCTCTTGGTTCGGTGCCTGTATCTTCCTGATTGTAGCCGCCACCATCTTACGTTCATTCTTCCTGTAATATGGCGGTCTATCAAATCAACAAAGGGATTGGTCGTAGCCCCGAGTTCAAGGGGCTACGCAGCCAATACCTCTTCATCTTCGCCGGCGGTCTGCTTGCTGTGCTCATAGCCTTTATGGTGCTGTATATGGCAGGCGTAAACCAATGGATATGTATCGCACTCGGAGTCATCTCCGCTTCGGTACTTGTCTGGGCGACCTTCCACCTCAATACCAAGTATGGCGAGTGGGGCTTGATGAAGATGCAGGCTGCATGGAACCATCCACGCTACATCATCAACCGCAAGCGATTCTTGCGATTGATTATTCCTAACCTCAAAAACAGAAAGTCATGAGAAATGTAATGAAAGCAGCTACCCTCGAAAGCAAGTTCCCGATTCTGTCGGTTGAGCACGACTGCATCATCAGCAAGGATGCCGACATCACAGTCTGCTATCGTGTGGAGCTTCCCGAACTCTTCACCGTCACACAGGCGGAGTATGAGGCGATACACTCGGCATGGGCCAAGGCGGTCAAGGTCTTGCCGAACTACAGTATCGTGCATAAGCAGGACTTCTTCATTGAGGAGAGCTACACACCGGAGTTGCAGAAGGAAGATTTGAGTTTCCTCAGCCGCTCCTTCGAGCGTCACTTCAACGAGCGTCCTTACCTCAAGCACACCTGCTACCTGTTCCTCACCAAGACCACCAAGGAGCATAGCCGCACGACCAGCAGCTTCAATGCCCTTACCCGTGGCTTCATCATCCCGAAGGAGATGCAGGACAAGGAGGCGGTGAGCCGATTCCTGGAGTGTTGCGAGCAGTTCGAGCGTATCATCAACGACAGCGGATTCATCACGCTTACCCGTCTTACGGGCGATGAGATTACAGGCACGGAGTCAAGTGCGGGCATCATCGAGAAATACTTCTCGCTCTCGCAGGAGGACACCACCTGCTTGCAGGACATCACCCTCGGAGCTGGTGAGATGAAGATTGGCGACAACTACCTCTGCCTGCATACGCTCTCCGATCCCGAAGACCTGCCGACAAGCGTGGCTACCGACAGCCGTTACGAGCGTCTCTCGACAGACCGTAGCGATTGCCGCCTATCGTTTGCCGCACCTATCGGAGTGTTGCTCACCTGCAACCACATCGTGAACCAGTACCTCTTCATAGATGACTCTGCGGAGATGCTGCGTAAGTTCGAGCAGACAGCACGCAATATGCACTCGCTATCACGTTACAGCCGCTCCAACCAGATTAACCGCGAGTGGATTGAAGAGTACCTGAACGAGGCACACAGCCAGGGGCTGACAGCTATCCGTGCCCACTGCAATGTCTTCGCGTGGAGCGATGACCGAGAGAAACTCAAGCGTGTGAAGAACGATGTAGGCAGTCAGCTTGCCCTGATGGAGGCCAAGCCCCGACACAATACGGTAGATACACCTACGCTTTTCTGGGCTGCTATCCCCGGCAATGCAGGCGACTTTCCTGCCGAGGAGTCCTTCTACACCTTTATCGAGCAGGCACTATGCCTCTTCATCGAGGAGACCACAGGACAGGATTCACTCTCTCCGTTCGGTATGCGTATGGTGGACCGCTTGACGGGCAAGCCTATCCATCTGGATAT
>JBGVPH010000014.1:0-16508 GCA_045126915.1 Candidatus Cryptobacteroides sp. | reverse complement strand
CTTTTTTTGAAGCAGGTGACATTTTGGATACAAATGGATATGAAGCCAAAGGCTTGAACAATGCCAACCATAGTTTAAACAAACTTTATATCGCTTTAGAAACGGCAACCTACATCTGAAGTATATGAGAATTGTAAATTCTAATTTATATGCGAAATACAAGCCTGGCACATCACATAGTGCCGGGCTTCGTTTTATATATAAAGCGGCACTCGTCCTCTTCCGACCGCAAGCGGATCGTCAGACGACGACTATCTATAACTCCGGCCCGCCGCAAGACTCTAGTCATTTTTACAAAATGCCAAGAGACTTGCCTTCAAGGCGTGCCTCCGGGTGCATGGGCGGCGACCTCAGTGCAGTAGTCGCCAGTCCAAGTCGCCGCCCGCGAACCTCAATGCGCTTAGGTGAAGGTTGGTAGTCGGTCAGCTCGTTGAAAGACTCCAGGATTTCAATTCAGCCCGGTTTGCCACGATTCAACCTTCGTTCATCAGGTATCTTATCAACGATTTTGGGAAAATCGTTGGATACCTGACTCTCTCCCCACAAGCCCACGCCCTCGTCGCAAACCTACTCTCGATGATACCGACCGTCATCCCGCGATGTCCGGCCCAAGGCCGCACATCAATAAAAAGCGGCACTCGTCCTCTATGTCTTTCTTCGAAAGCCACAGAAGACGACCATCTAATCCCCACCGCACACTCACAGAGAGATTGATGTCTTTGTCCGCATCCGCTCCCAAAGCCCTCAAACTCTCAGTGGGCCCACGCCCCAATGACTCGCTCCGCTCGTATAAACTAATAAGGTCTGGAGACTTTCGTCTTTTTCCTCCGGCAAATTTTGCGAACTCCGCGATTTTGCCTACTGACAAAATCTCTGCGTTCTTTATGCAAAATTTCCTCCCCCAAAAGCCAAAAGACTCCAGCTTGTAATGCCCCCAACCCCACAGGGGAGAATGATCGCCAGAGAGCAGAGAGTACCTCGCCCGAAGGTCAGTGCATTCCGGCCGCGCCATAACATAATCGGACCTAAATTGTGTAACAACCCAAGAGCAGAGCTGTGGGTTGATTACACAATTCCGATTATGTTAAGGAGCTGTGTTTGAGCACGTTCGCAAGTAAGTGCGTAAACGCTCTCTGTCGAGGCGGCTGGCAATTGTGGGCTTCCCTCAGGGACTAACGCGCTCCAAGTCCGTCGGAAAGCCCAGGACTTTCGGCGATGGGTGCGTAGGGCGTGTTCTTCGAATGAATGTCAGTAGGTAAGAGAAAGTTTGTTCTTCTTCGAGGGCCGAAAGTCCGAAGGGAATTGCCAGCCTTAGCAGCGAAGCTGCGGGCCTTCTCCAGTCTTTTATCACTTCCTTCGCAGGCTCAGTCAGTCATAAAAGCCTTCCGTAGGCAAGGTATCGGCTTGCGCCGATGTTGTCAATACTGCCCGCTTTTCCCTCTCCAGACTTGAAAGTCTTTTTGCTTCTCAAAAAGTCTTTCAAATCTTCCGAGGGCGGGCAGAGGCGAGACTGTGTGATTTATTCCGTTCCGCTGTCGCTACACTCCATAAATCCCACAGACTCGCCAAGGCACGCTTCAAGGGTACAAGTGTCGTCATGCTTAGTGTTGGTTTGTGCCAGAGCCGGAAAGACCCTTATCTCCCGCCTGAACCTCAGTGCGTCCGGCTCCTGCCGCGCCCTACGGGCTTGCCTCCTATGGCATTTGCCGTCAGTTTCCGCATCCGCTGTCGCGGGCGCGAAAACCGCCGTCAAACACCACAGGCCAAAGAGAGCTGACGGACGCTTCCGCGTCGGTGCAGAACTCACCGTCGTGCGCCGCCCGGAGGGTGTGCTTGTGGATATATGTATGGGGATGTGAAACTGTCTTGCAAGGATCCTCTCATGTCCCTCTGAGTTACCTCTGAGCTTAAGACTTATAATATATATAGATACCCTATATTCCTATTCCTGTGGATAGGGGTGTCTCTTTGGATCTGTGTCCGCTGTCTGAGTCGATGAGTAGGTGACGCAGGTGTACCTGGTACTCCTTCAGGTCTAGTCCGGAGACGGTGCGGTAGTCGTGGATGATGAAGCTGACGTGGTTGTCGTCTGTTCTTGTGCCGATGTAGTTCCTGAACCTTCCTCGGTGGCTGCTCATGCCTGGGGCGGTGAGCTGGATCTTGGCGATGATCCGGAAGTTGTCGGGTATGTGGCCGGTGGTTAGGCGGAAGGATAGTTGCAGGTCAGTGTTGTTGATGATGGCTGTGGATGAGTGTTCCAGGTGTATGACCGGGAAGGTCGGGAGTGGTTGAGGTGTGGGGATGCGTTCGTCGCCTATGCATGCTAGGCCGTGGTAGGCTGACATGAACAGGTTGTATCCGCTGATATGGGTTGAGGTGTTGAACGGTGGGCGTTTGGATTTTACTGACTTGGCCAGGGCGTTCCATTCCAGCTGCTCGTCGTGGTTGAGGTTTCTCCATTCGCGGAGTCCTCGTTGATGGATGGAGAGTTGGACCTGCTGACCTGCGGTACCGGGGAATGTGGGGTTGGCTTTGGTTCTGAAGTAGCACTCACCGTCTCGATGGAAGAAGGTGATGTTTCCGACTGAAGCATAGCAGTCGGAGAATCTGGAATTGGGGATGTATTTCGGCATAGGTTGAAGTTTAGGTAATGCAAAGTTCGTGAAATTTCTTTATGTTTTACATAAAGCGAAACTTTAGTTATAAATTCTTAAAACATTATAGCACAACTTATTAAATAAATCCTTATCTTTGCCTTTGGAATTGAGGGAGCTGAATAGCAGCCTTATGATCGTAAAACCCTCAATAGCCTTCAATGACTTCGCTGGCACAGCGAAGGACGTCACCGCCCGCAATGTCAAGGGGCGAAATATTCTCTCTTCTCGTGCTCAACATTCCAAGAAAGTAACGCCAGCTCAGGCTGTGTCTCGTAATAGACTTTCCAAGATCTCCCGCACATTCCGACAGCTCTCCGATTCCCAAATTAACCAGTGGGAGGTCTTGGCTGGTCATATGAAGGGCATCTCCACTCTCGGCTCTGCAGCTGAGATGACCGCCCACAATGCTTTTGTCCGTATCAATTCAAATCTCCAGATGGTCGGTGAGCCGATGCTTACTGATGCTCCAGCTTACATCAATGATGTTCCTGAGGTCCTTTACGAAGATCTTTGGATCTCTCCTGATATGATCGTGTTCACTGGTCTCGAGCAGCCTTCAGAAAGTCACGTCCTTGTGTTCAAGATGACTCCTGCTCTCAGTCCTGGAGTTTCATCCGGCTGGGGTCAGACAGTGATCATTACTCCTGGTTTGGCTCCGGATTGGGGTGATGCCGATATAACAGCTCTATACACCTCGGTTATGGGTGTTGCTCCTGAGGCTGGTAAGAAGTACTTCTGTGAGTTCTACTGGCTTGACAAGAAGACCGGCTTCACCGGTGAGTCTATGGCCATTAGTGCAGTCTGCAAAGAGAGTTCAACAGCTTATCAGACAGAATATGTTCCTCGTGCCCGCTTTACTCAGAACGATGTGACTGAGGATTCCCATGGAGAGGGGCTTGATTTCGAGTTGTCTCCTGGATCTGCGATTTGTTCCGTGGATGCGATTCTGTATGGTGAGGACAATGTGGCAAGTTCGACATTTGTCTTGAAGAAGGAACCGAAGAACTTCATCGAGGGAAAGACTATGATCCTGGCACGTGGTACTGCAGAGAACAATTATTCACCTCAGGTGTATTGCGTTGATGTGATGAAGTGGATCGGAAACTACGAGATTTCATTCAAGGCTCGCGGTGGTCATTATGAGAAGCCTTCTGAGGTTCATACTACTGGAGTATTTGTTGACAGATAATTTATGATGCTATGATAATACCAACAGGAAATAATTTTGGCTGCAGTGCCATTGAGATAAAGGATTACCAGTCTGAAAAGGTAGTCGTTCTGAACAGTAAGTTCACGATTGATCCGAAGAATGAGGCGTATCGTAAGGCTTCCGTTCTGGAGATTTATGTTCCGGATCTTTCATTCGGCAAGAGTTCCAATTCGTCATGCTTCATGAGGTCTGAACAGCTTATGTGGCCAGACCAGTCATACAGGAAGACTTACGGTGTCGGTACCGTACTAAGAACCTGGATCAAGGATAAGAATACAATCTGCATCGAGAAGCTTCCTATCTATGATGAGCTGGAGAGTATAGACATTATTCTTGCGACTCTCTATGTTCAGAAAGGCAAGAGAACTCCCATCGAGAAGTCAAAGGTCACGAAACTGAATTTCGTGTACCAGAACTACGATATGTATGAGGACAACGTGTGTTGTGTCGTTGAAGACGGATGGTGTTTCTTGACAGCAGACTTCTCAGATAACGGCTATAACTACATGCAGGAGGACTTTGTAATAACTCTGGAAGGCTTTCCGACAGATGTTAATATAGACCTCTACATCACCGGATTACCTCACCAGGCGGATGTACCGGGAGGCGGTTCATACCTTGGCCGCTTGGAGAAGGGCGTCATAACTATTCCAAAGCCTTCTGCTACAAACTCCGGTACCGGATATGAGCCGTTCATTTACTTCTTCGCAGTAAGAGACAAAGAATAATTGAGTTATGCCAAAGATGTCCTATATAGAGATCACTCGTCTGCAGGGAGGACTTGCAATAGCCAGCTTCAGCTTTGGAGTCCTGATTGCGATGGTGTGTCTGTTCTGGATTGAGCCGCTTGGAGAGATCACGTATTCTGCGATCTCGATCGTGAGCGAGCTCCTGGTACTCTGCGGTGCGATACTGGGCGTCAAGGCATCCTACGACATCAAGTTCCATAAGTTCGAAGCAGAGCTTTTGAAGAAAGCAGACAAATAAACCTAACCTATGAAAAACTTTATCACCCTCGTTCTTTTCTCTGCTATGTGTGTGGCCTGTGCGACTGCCCGCCAGGCTGCACCGTCAGAGAAGATTATCACAGAAACCCGCATCGAGACGGTGTTTCAGACGGACACTGTCTTTCTCGAAGTTCCCAGGATTGTAGAGAAGATCGTCACGAAAGACACAGTATCAGTTCTCGAGAACGAATACGCCAAGAGTGAAGCTTCCGTATCAGATGGATTGCTGTCTCACTCTCTCGAGACAAAGCCGGTTCAGCAGCCGGTTGAAGTGCAGACCAAGATTGTCTATCGCGACAGTGTTGTCTTCAAGGATGTAGTCGTGTATGAGACTGTGGAGGTTGAGAAAGAACTGACCGGATGGCAGACCTTCAAAATGAAGATGGGAGGCTGGATGCTTGCCCTCATCATAATAGCGATAGTATGTTTGATACTATACATTGTTAAACCCCTAAAACTTAAACTATCATGAAGTACGTTCCTTCAATCGCCTTCGACGAAATGTCAGGCTCAGCAAAGGGTGTAACCGCAGCCAAGGTGCGCGGTCGTAAGTACATCCGTAATCGTGGCTACGGCGGTTCAGTCCGCACAAGTGCACAGGCAGCAGTGAAGTCAATCTTCAAGCAGCTCTCACAGAGCTGGAAGAACCTCACCAACGCCCAGATCCTCGCATGGAATGCTCTCGCTCAGACTCAGGCCGGCAAGTCCGTTCTCGGAACCTCAGCCAAGATCTCCGGAGCGAACCTCTACTCACGCCTCAACTACTGGATTGTCTTCTGCGGTGGAGAAGCCCTCTCCAACCCACCAGCACTCCAGGGCGTTGAAGCTCCTACAGAGGCTGTCGTAACCCTCACTCCAACAAAGTTCACCTTCGAGCTCGAGAGCGAGCCTGAAGATGTGGCAAACCTCAAGCTCGTCGTGATGGCATCAGCTCCACAGTCAAACGGTGTGACTCGCGCCTACAGCAAGGCCGTTCAGATCGGTGGAGTCCTCGAGGCTGTAACTGAGGAGTACGATCTCAAGCAGGACTACGATGGCAAGCACGGTGCACCAAACGCCGCAGCTCCAAAGGTCTTCATCAAGTACTTCTTCGTGAACACCCAGACCGGCGAAAAGTCCGGCGAGATGCTGACAATGGCTACTCTTCAGGAGGATGTAGCTGGAGAGTAATCTCTAGAAAGTGTGTTTTAATTTCTGCCGTCTAATCTCGAGATTAGACGGCTGTTTTTTTTGAATGTGCTGAGTTAAATACTAATTTTGTAGAGATTTAATGAATGTTATATATGGGATTGAGTTCTAATATCTTGTGGCATCAGACCAATAAGGAGGGTTTGATTAAAATTTTAAAAAGTAGGCATTTCCGTTTCTCATATAGCAAAGAACAAATATTGGATAAGAAACTCAATGTGGCTTTTCCAATGATTAGTTTCTGTGATTTGCCCTTTTCGGAGTTTTCTGATTATATCAGTAAATATGGTGGATATTCAATCGGAATGGATAAAATATGGGGATATATTAATCATTTTAATCCTGTATGGTATTGTCAAACAGGTTCTTATGTCAAGCGAATCATAACTGATATTATGACTAATGATCTGAAACCCGAAGACAAAGCAACGGATGTAATGATTGAACTTATGGCTTATATGAAGCCTCATGAGGGGAAACTGGAGGTTAGAGGACACAAATATTTAAATTATCGTTTTGCTGACGAAAGAGAGGTTCGGTTGGTGCCCCCAAGTGCTTGGCTTGAAGAGCATGATATGTCATTCATGTTAAGCGAAGAACAATATTCTGAATACAAAGAAGAACATAAAAACTCTTTGTTACCCATTGGCGTCAAATTCGATTGGTCAGATATAAAATATATAGTTGTTCAAAATCCCAATAATGTTAGTGAAATCAAAGATTTATTGAAGAAGTTAGGATGCGATAATGATGATATTCACATATTTTCGCAAGGCCAGATCAAAGAAGATTTTATTGGTGTTGAACATGATATTGTTGATACCCCTTCGAATAAGCAGAAGACTAAAACACTACGTTTCTATAAAAAACCTCTTGACTTAGACCAGAAGTTTACACTGGAAGCCTGAAAAAGATAACGCCACTCAGAATCTCAGAGTGGCGTTATCTTTTTTATTGGTTGTTTACTTCAATATGCTGTCTTAACATTATGTTCGAATGAACAAAATTGTGTTGGTCAAGACTTGCGTAGCATTCATCGTATGCTTTGCCTTGATTCCTGGTGTCTCTGATGGTGATAATTACAGTCGCTTTTGCAGTTTCTATAACTCCATCATATTCTCTATCTTTCATTGTCGCATCTCTGTATAGACTGTTAATTCTGAGGCACCATTTCTTGTCTCCTTTGAGGTGCTTTATTCGATTTGCTTTCGTCATCTTTTCAAGATTGATGTGATATTTCTTGACAGGCTGGAATTTTTGAGCCGCTTCAATTAATGTCCTTTCTTCTCGCTTGGCGCTTTTGAATGATCCTGCGCCGTATAAGCTTTTGGCAAGGACGTTTTGTGGGTTTCGAAGTCTCTCATCATTCCTGTATGTTTTTGGTGTTCCAACTGCATTCAGCATATAGTAGTCTATTCCATCGTAAGTTTGCAACAGGACTTCTATATCGCTTTGGCAATATTCTGCTCCTTCGGTACTCTTTAATACGGGGTCTGTGACAAGCGTAACAGTTATGTCTCCGTAGAAGAGCCCGTCATCATCTATCATTGATGTAGGGAATGGTATGTCCTGAATCTGCAGATCACCTTCGCTTAATGATGGATGCCACACCATTGTAAATTCGTTAGGATCATTATTCAGTATTGTTTCAATATCAGTTGGCATTCCATGACCTAACTCTTTGAGCAGCGACTGACTATCCATTCCTTCTGTATTGGGATAGAAGGAATTGTGTATCAGCAAAGCTTTGATCAAGGTTGGATCAAAATCCCTATTTAACCTATGGGCGATGTTTGCTGCCATTGCTGCTATTCGCGGGGTTGAGAAGCTTGTGCCTCGCCACTCACGTCCTTCATATCCTACTTCTGAAAAAGAATGTACTCCGCTCAGTCTATTTCCCCCGATGTGTACTAAATCAGGTTTGGTCATCAAGCTAGGTCCTGGACCAATTTTAGAGAAAGGTGATCTCTGATATGGCTGCGCATCGCCTTCTCCTAAATAGGAGTTGGCAATGGAACCTACTACCAAGCTTCTTACAGAATCGGCACCTTGGCTAATCCTTGTTTTGTCTGGAGTTCTTGGGTCTATGTTGCCGGCAGACTTACAAATGAGTACGTTATGCTTTTTCTGTAACTTGTCTATTTCAATTGCAAAGTCTGAGAAATAATTGTCGTCTATTTCATTTGATGATCCTTGTGACAAATTCCATACTTTGACTTCAGGATGAGCTTCGATTGCAGATTTTATATGCTCGACCATTTCAAGTTCCCCAATGCAATGTTCGTCAGAGTCGATATTTACGATGCATGATATAAGCTTGGATGGACTGCATTTTGTTACGGGTTCTCCAAGGAGATCGTCGCCGTAGTTGATGATACCAGCTACAGCCGTGCCATGTCGTTTGTCAATATATTCTTCTGCAAAGTCTGCTGTGTTGTCTTCAATAATTGTCCATTTCTCCAAATGAGGAATAGGCTCAATTCCGGAATCAAGGACTCCGACAATTGGATACTCTTCGCCATCAACTATCTCCTTTACTTCTATTGTAGTGTTGTATGGCTCTGGAGAAGCGACAATTTGAAAGTACGGCATCTTCTTTACTGATATTACTGAGTCCATGACTGCTAAGGCTGAAACATTTTCGGATGTTATCTTGTCAGCGTAATAAAGTCTCGACTCTTTCGAGAATGATGTCGTTTTTATGTCTATACCACTGGCTTTGCATCGGGTAAAGAATAAAGCTTCTGAAGTTTCGTTGAGCCTGCTATCAAGGTAATCGATGAGTCTGATTTTTACGGTACCTTCGACTATGTCGTCTTCGATAAAAGGTGCAAAGAGTTGTAGGTCATTAATCGCAGCAATTCCGCATCTTTTGACCTTGCTATTCTCGTGGGCATCTCCTTCGTCAATATTTGAAGCCATTTGTGTCAGATCCTTTTTGCTGTCAATTTTAATGATCAGCTTTTTGGGGTCACCAACACCAATAATATTTCTCTTCTTTTTGCTGTCAAACAGGGCTCTTGCATTTGGCCTAAATGATTTTGCAGTAGCCTTGTCATGCAATGTCGCAACAATAAGTACAGGAAGACCATCCTCATGTCTTGCGTCCCTCTGATCAAAAATATCTTGTACAACGGCAAGAGTGCTGCGCATAATGCCTACATTGCGTTCTATAGATTCGTCTGTAGCCCAGTCTGGTAACTCGTCGTTTCCAAATCCTTCCTTTAAGAAAATATCTTGTTTTCCTCGTGTTTCAACTAACTGAATAGGTAAATTTCTTTCCATATGTTAAATCTCCTATGTTATTTCGATGAAAGGTATGTCTTAATTTTTCTTAGACTTATACCTGTAAGTTTGTTAATTGTTGCTTGTGTGAGACCGTGATTGCTTAAAAAGCGAACGTAGTCTTCTTCTGTTTGTTCTTTGCATATAGTTTCATATGCACCAGTGAGAAGTTTGTGGAATGATATTGTTTGCTCACCGTCTATTACGCTCTTGACTTTAGCTCTGTCGAAAATGTTCTTAATGTCAGATGGTGACAAGCCATCAAGCGTTTTTGCCAAACTTCTCTTTTGCTCTTCTGTCATGTCTGAGGTAAATGGGGCAGTGAAAACATCGTTCATCTCCATGATTGCATCTTGTGATGGCATGCCTACTTCAATAGTCTGTACGAATCTTCTCCATACCGCAGGGTCTAACATCTCTTGGTGATTTGTAGCTGCTAACAAAACGCAGCTTGATGGCATGGAGTCAATGTTCTGTAAAAGAGTGTTGATCACTCTTTTCAGTTCTCCTAATTCATGCTGGTCATCTCTTGCCTTTGCTATAGCGTCGAATTCGTCAAGGAATAGTATGCAAGGGACACTTTGAGCATAGTCAAAAATCTTCCTTATGTTTTTTGCTGTGCTACCCAGAAGTGAAGACACAATGCCGTCAAGACGAGCAACTATAAGTGGTAACCCTGTCTTTTCGCTTATATAATGGGCAATACTTGTTTTGCCGCAACCTGGTTGTCCATAAAGGAGGAGCGTTTTTTTGATTTCAACACCAGCTAATTCTAGAGCTGCGCTATGTTTAATGATGTCAATAAACTCAGAAACTTGCTTCTCAACAACAGGACTTAATACGATGGGTTGTCTTTCTCCGTCTGCAGGAATTACTTCGACTATTTGAAGACGGCTGTCAGAGTCTAAGGGAATCACTCGCATTGCATCAGCAATAGCTTGGCTCTGGGGTATACTAGAGTCAATTAACTGGCGAATGCATTTTGCTAAAGCTGTTTCGTTCTCTTTTTGCAGTCTTTCGGCAAGCTTAGCAGAATATGTCAAAATTTTACGTTTGTCATTAGCTAAACCTCCCTCTATAATGCGAAGTACTTCTGTATTCATAATCTTTGCGTGTGTCTTTGTTTGTTTGTATGTTTGTTTCTTTCCTGCAAAGGTATGAAAAATATCATAAGTTGTTCCAAAATTCCTCATTTTTGAACTAAAAATAATAAATACCGTTCTAAAATATGTGTTATGTGTTCTGATTGTGATTATGTTTGTGCTCGTTGAGTGGCGTTTTGACTTTTCTTCCACCCCCTTGGCACACTTGGCATTCTCGGCACACTTACCCCTCATTCCCTCCAAACTGTGCCAAGAGTGCCAAGAATGCCACTAACATAAGGGTAAGAATCCTACCTGAACCTCTTCTCATAAAACCCATAACTGACCTTCTTGAAATAACTCGTAGCCAGCCACCTCTTG
Source organism: Candidatus Cryptobacteroides sp. (assembly GCA_045126915.1). GTDB lineage: Bacteria > Bacteroidota > Bacteroidia > Bacteroidales > UBA932 > Cryptobacteroides. The sequence goes on along the minus strand of JBGVPH010000014.1, from coordinate 5,698 downwards.
AAGCTCCTCTCAGGCATCCCATAGCCAGTAGCGATATCCACACCCTGCTTAGTCTCGAAGCTCGGAGGAAGCTCATCATAGATCAACCTCTGAATCGCCGGCAGATCGCTTGCCGGACTGCTCAGATACTCCCTCTGCGCCTTCAAACCACAGCCGATGAAATAATAGCACAAAGCAATCGCGCCCTTCACACTCCGCAAACTCACCTCCGTCAGCTCCGACTCGCCACATCCATACGCCAAGATCTCCAGCCCCAAAGCCAAACGCCCGCAATACCTATCCATCTTCGTCGCCAACCCCGCAAACGCATCGCCACCACAATTCTTCTGATCCGACAACGAATTGAACCAATCCGAATAAGCTACCTTCGCCTCCGGAGAGAAACGCAGTACATTCGGCTTCCCATCGTAGGGGATAGACAAAATCCTCTCGATTATGCGATTCCACGATTCCTTCACACTATCATCAATCTCATTCTCCTTCAGCTTCGGATACGGAACCTTATCAGGAAAAGCAAAAATCCACCTGTCCATAAAACCATTCTGCACCTTGCCCTTCGCAAACGACTTCAGAATACCAGGCTGAACACCACCGAAAATACTGATGCAAGTATTATCAATCTTCACAGGATCCGACGACACACGATTCACAGTCACACCACTGCCGGCAAACAACTGCGTCCACATCTGCTCATCACTTCCACTTCGATACTTATTGAAACTGTAGATGAAACCGATAAGCTCATCGAAATACACAATCAACCCACGAGGATTAGCCTTATGCTGTCTCACAAGAACCTCAGGCGTAAAGTCACTCAGAATAGTCTGGCAGAAATCCGGCTCCTGAACCCTTGCATTCCTCTCCTTCAACGGCTTACTCATCTCAATATCATACATCGCTTTAGCCTCCACATACTTATCATACTCCTCATCATCTTTCCTCATTACAGGATTCAAAGCAAACTCAAAACAGCTGGTCTTATTAGTGCCTCGGTCCCCAACAATAGCCAGGTAAAGCAGAGGCTTCTCACACCAACCATTTATGATCTGAACAACAGTAGAATTCCCACAAGCAGCACACGCAACGAACAACAACGACGGAGCGATATAATCAATCGGAAAGTTCTGGAAACTATGCGTATCAAACACAATCCTCTGAACCGCCTTCGGCAGAACCTCCACAGGAAATCCCACAGCCTCATAATGCGGTACCGAATCAGGAATAACACCATACTCATGACACTTATAAAAGAAACTGCCGATCTTGATACTTCGCGTATTTTGCAGAAATCCATCAAACTTCCTATCTGTATCCTCACGACTATACTTCGACGAAAACACCGATATACGATGAAAATACTCCCTGCAATCCTCCCCGGCACTGGCCAACGCCATTCCCACAGTCATCCAATCCTGATAATCATCCAAAGGCACATGCCTCTTCTCCCACTCCAGCACATACAGCTCAATCCTGGAACTCCTATCCTGAGCCCTCTCCGGTACCGGACCAGACGAATAAATCTCACCTTCATCCTCCTCCAGCTCATCGATACAGAACACCTCACAATTCTCATTGAAAAACGCATCAGGATCATAACTCACAACCCTCAACCTCGTGACATCACAACAAGCCTTATCTACCTCATAGCCAAACACCTCCAGCTCCTTTCTTAAAGCATTGAAATAGACCTTATGCTCCTTGAAATCATCCGTGCCGAGCGGCACGATCCCGAACAAACCCTTTCCACCGACGGAAAGCCCGATATACCAAAAGAACGGCAACTGACTCAGCTCCTCCTTCGCCGCAGCCGGATCCTCCAGATTATCAAAATCCAACACCATAAGCGAATTATAACGCTTCAACTTCTCCTCCACAGCCTTGCTCGAAGCCCTGGATGTAAAACTGGCCGAAATCGTCGCACAAGGCAGCTCAGTCCTTTTGATCTTGTTCCTGATCTCCTTATCCTCACACGCACGAAGCCTCTCGATAACCTCGCGATACTTCTCTCCCAGCTTCAGAAACTCCAGCAGACTCATCTCTCTGGGTGAATTGACTGCAGATTCATAAATGGTGCTTTTCTCCTGCATAGATGCGTTTGCAGGAACCTTCATAATGATGTTTGGAAACACACTGACCAGAGTGCTACCAATAGAGGAATTGCATACCTCACAAGAAACTCTCCTTTCCATAACCCATCACTTCCGTTTCCTGTAATGCACATATTTTCCTGCTTTGTTTGCCTGAACGCTTTGATCCAGTTCATCGGCATAGATTAAACGAGAATTTCCTCGTTTCTTTGTCTTGAGCGTACCTGCTTTGATCCTGTCATACAGGGCAGTACGTCCGATTCCTAAAATTTCGCAAGCCTCATCAACTGTGTAGTACCTCTCTTTCTTTTTCTCAAGATACTTAGGCACAGCTTCGGCTAATGCTTCATTGACGCTCTCTTTGATCACGCCCTTGAAGAATTGTTTGATAGCTTCCAATTCTGCCATAATAATAGTATTTGTGAATAGAACTAAAGGTTGTGCACACACCTTGTCGAAGCATTTTCGACGATGCAAAAGTAAAATGCAGTACATTGATATACAACATTTTGAAATAGCTCACCTTGTCGGTTGATGTCGGTGCTATAACAGAAAAAGGCCTCCTATTGGAAGCCTTAATAGAAAACTATATGTCGGTCACGCCGACATAAATAATTTATATCACGGAAGGGTAGTCGCTCAAAATCATGGCAATACCGTCCGACATTTTGATATTCTCATCGTGATATCTCTTGTAATGCAGCTTGATATACCTTCCTCCTTCTCCGTGGAAATTGAATATACGGTTCATCTCGTGACACTCCAGTCCGAAGTGATGCCCAAAGTATGTCGCATCGTTTTTCCTGCCGGTCCAAGTGGCTTTCATAATAGGGTATTCCCTGCGGATAAGTATGTCTTCAAGCATGCTGTCACTCAAGCCGTACATATAATGACACAATGCATCAGACAGTCCTTTATATGGGGACGATTGTTTCGCCACTGTGTACTCGCACTCTTTTACATGGCTATTTATAAAGCTTAACTGCTTGTCTAGTCTTCCCAGCAAAGTATAGTACTCCATTGCCAGGATGTTGTCATCCATGTACTCGGCCACGTTTTGTTCGTTTTCCTGGCAGCAGATATCAAACTTGATTATAGATTCCTTGAACTCTTCGTACCTGTTCAGGAACAGCGATACCTCATAAAGTCTCGCACTGTTATTCTCGATGTGGTTCCACTCGTCATTTATCATATAGCAAGACCTCATAACATGGTCTTCGTAGTCGTAGAAAAGGTTTCTTATATTACTGATGCTTTGAGTGAAATCGCAGAAAGAAATGTTCTTATTGTCAGGATTTTCCAGAAACGGGATGATCCTGTAGAAATCACGAACGGCTGAACTCAAACATTCAGCCGTGTCATATAGAATCCCTCGATTGTCAATCATATTAGTTGAAGTAGTTATATTTGCTCATAATCTTTTCTACAACCTGCAATTGGTCTGCTTTGATATATTTCTTGAGCATCGCAGGTGAACTGTGGCCAGTGATCTTCATGATGTCGTATACATCCATTCCGGATAGATACATCAAGGTCGCTCCTGTTCTTCGGGCTGTGTGAGTATGGATCAGCTGATGTTTTTCAATCCTGGTCTTAGCAGGGGTTCCGCCCTTGGTTGTTTCAATTTCCACCAGCTGGCATATACCGGCTTTCTTTGCCACTTCCTTAATATACCTGTTGATTACCTGGTCCTCAAGATGTGGCATCTGATAATCGTACTTCTCGAGAATCATCTTCAATTCAGTGGAGCAAGGAATCGCCACCTTGGTACCGGTCTTCTGCTGTCTTATATTTATATAAGTTACTTCCTCACGAACAACCTTCTCGATCTTCTCCTTTGTGTTTGGGTCTTCTTCCTCTACGATGTACTTTCTGGTGTATGTATTTATGTCCTTCTTGCTGATATTATTGTAATCGGATACTCTTTGAGCAGTCCACACTCCCACCATGAAGATGTCTCTAGCAATTTCATATCCTGGACCCAAATCTGAAAGATCTGCATTCATCATAGCAGTCAGTTCCTCTTTGGTAAGAAAAACAGAATCCACCTCTACGCGAGTGCCTTTGAATTTCTTGTCCTTATATTTGCTGTTAGTGTGGTGACCTTCAGATTCGGCTGCAGCAAGAATGCCCTTCAGTTCCTTAATACATTTGCCGACAGAGTTGATGGCGTAGTTCTTTCCTTTGAGGTATGCAGTATAATCATAGTAGCACTGCATGTCGATATCATCAAAGTCGTATGTTCTGCCGGTAGACTCTTGGAATTGTGCCCACTGGGTCATGGCCTGTTTGATGGAGCGTACTGTGCTCTTGGCATAATTAGTTCCTTTTTCAGTCTGCCTGTCTCCGTTTTCAATCTGCTGTATAAACAGTTTGATGTACTTAGACAAAGTCATCTTCCTTGCCCTTTCTGAAGCAAGTCTAGCTTCCTCGGCCAAACGAGCTTCTTCCTCTCTCTCCTCTGCATAGATGATATTATCGCAGATTTCCTTTACCTGATCAATGCTCAGCTCAACTCCGGACTCAAGCTTATAATTGATTGCATCCTGGATCTTGATGATTTTCTTGTTGAGTTTTGAACCCTCCTCAGATTTGATGAAATTGGCAAAGGCGACACCATTCCTATCAAGCATCCACTTATCTGCAGGAACCAGCAGATTAGTCTTGACACGAATGTTAATCTTGGGTTTTGATGATTGGATTCTGATGTACAGAGGAACGATACCTTTCGCTTCCTTTTTGAGTAATGTGAATGTAGTTGACATAAAATATGTGTATTAAAATTCGCATTACAAATATAAATAAAAATCCCGAAAAGTGTACTGAAAATGTACTGAAAATCTAGTACAGAGTGAAAGCGATGTCGAACACTAAAATTTAGAATAAATTGAATATCAAACAACTACGAAAATTTCGCAAACAAATCCCTTCATTTTTATTCGGAATTTTAATTCCGCTAGGCACCTCACTAAACCCCTTTAGAATAGCTTCTAGAGGGGTTTTCTTATTTGTTGTTCCTAAAATGTGCCCCAAATGTGACTCACTTGGGGCTACTTTTGTTCTCATCGCTTCTCAAAAAAGGAGGTGCCAGGGGGAAACGAACCAAGATTATCAGAATCGGATAAATTGGCTGAATGTCTGTGCGAGTCGGCAATCAAGAACTTTCCTGGCAGAAGAATCAGAACTGATATGTCAGATGGTGATCGTGATTGGGAGGAAGATTTCCTGTGGAATGAAGATGAATATTGATTGACATTCAAATAGATGTACTCATTATTTTCATAGTTAGTTTTTGTAGTGTCCCGCAGCGATGTAAATCGAATGCGGGATTTTATACCTTGCACAAAATTATTTTGTATTTTTGCGAAAACAGATTCTTAACCAACCAGAGACATAGGTCTCACAACCAGACATATCTTATGAAAGTATTGATTGTATGCAACAATGCGTACATGACGGGTAATGGTGTATGCACAGCCGTACTATCATTGATAGACCGTCTTAAATGCAGAGGAATCGACGTCAGACTGATGGCGTGCGAAAATCCGGATACCGGCGGTCCGCAACCGGAATACAGATTAAAGCATTTCAAATTCCTATTCTTTGAACCT
>JBGVPH010000013.1:0-4062 GCA_045126915.1 Candidatus Cryptobacteroides sp. | reverse complement strand
AACGATACAGGCTAACTATGATCAGATATTGAACTTCTTCAATAACAGATCTACAAACGCTTCTGCAGAATCTTTCAATGCCAAGATAAAGTCATTCAGAGCACAACTCAGAGGAGTATCAGATGTTAAATACTTCTTGTTTAGACTCACTAAGATCTATGCTTAGACACATACTTTTGCGACTGAACCCAGGTAGCTCCGTCAACAATTTCGGATCACACACAGCAGACCCCGGCACGTAGGTCATGCCCGGAAAGAAGGATGTGTTTGATTATGTGAACCAGATTCGTCATTTATTATGTGTCAGACAAATTGAAGAAATTTATTCACAAAAAATCACACAAAAATAAAGAAAGAAGGTGACTAAATCTGATGTGACCCCCAAAAGTTGGACGGTTTAACATTATTAAGAGGCCCTCTTAGATTGGAATAAAGCTCGGTATTGCACCGAGCTTTTTCCTTAATCAGACTTAATGTTTTTCTTCTTAATCAGCCCAGAGGGTCATTCTGACTGATAACGAACCCACAAAGAACTTAAAAGTTGTTTACCAATTCCATAATGGATATGATTGATGCTCAGACCATTCTCAAGCATATGCATATACTTCAATCTTTCTGTATAGCCATGTTTCTTTAATTTTTAAGACATAACAAAACCCCGAAAGTTTTTTGTCTAACTTTCAGGGTTCATGTCAAATGTGTGGCCCCTCTCTTAATAGAAATATTATACTTATTCTTTATAAGTGACCGTATAGACAGCAGGACATTTTATCTCGCCCGTCTTTGTCTCTGTATAATTCTTTGTGGTTACCATATACCACACCTCTCCTGTATCCTCATCTTTACCGGGTCTTTCTCCCTTATTCGGATTAAAAGGGAAAGACTCAGACGTATCTGCCACCTTATCATATTCGAGGTTGAATACATCGTATATTACGTCATATGAAATCTTTGTAGGGCAGCCATCATTATCAAACTGATATACGGCATTCCAAACACCGTTGTTTATCTTTGTTCTTGTCGTTGAAACATGCTCACTGTAATTCGGATCATTAACATATTCGACTCGTGAATTAAAGTGTTCCTCAATTCCTTCACCTCCGATTTCAATACAGCAATCTCCCCATTTTCCACACATACGAAGCGACAGAAGTACATTTGGCAGTGTATAAAATTCTGGTGTACCGTTAATAAGAAAGATATTCATGTCCACATTGCTCTTATCGTTTGGATATCTGTTTGGATAAAAGCTCTCGACATCAAGAGGCATAGTCTCATTGCCACCATCAACGATAGCCGACAACAGACCATCAGTATATCTAAAACCAGCGTGTTCAGTCACGCCTAAATCAATTGAGTGGGAAGCCATCTCTACAAGATAGCCATCATTACCATAGGCAAAGGTATATTTAGAGGTATAGCCCAAATCTTCATATTCGCTTCTAAGCACTGCTTCTTTAGCTCTTCCGTTTTCAAAGGACACATCAAATTCAGCATCACTTCTATGAGAATCATCTCCACCACTTTTATAGGTTTTAGACACGACTACGAGATCTGATATTGTATAATCAAACTCATACCACTTCTCATAATTATATGAATCATCAGAATCACACAGTTCTTCCAGTCGTACCACGCGATTCTTTTCATCATACCTGTATGTCAAGGTATAATGTTCATTATTAGAACCATCGTAGGCCTTATCCGTATAGAGATAGTCAATCTTACTTACGCATTTCAGCGAAGGTTTAGAATCATCTTCCTCACCACCAGCAGGCACATCCTCTGTCGCTACCTGCGTAATGGTTATCGTAATCTTCTGATTTCCACAGTTGATAATGATCTCCGCTGTTCGATCCGCACCTGTATCGTTTGCTTCAAGGGTAATCGACACGGTATAGGTACCTGCTTCATCTCCGTGGTCCGGAGTTATCGACAACCACATAGGCTGAGTACCTTTTGTCGAAGGAATCACCTGTGATGTCCATGCACCGGTAGTAGTAAAAGTTACACCCTCGGCAGTTAAATCAGTTGAACCTACAGTCTGCACGAGAAAAGCATCTTCGACAGGATCAATGGTCAATTGCATATCACTACCTAGATTCGGATCGCACGAAGCAAAAATAGCCGAAGCGAGAAGGCTATAAAAACAATATTTTAAAACTTTCATAAAATTGAGTACTAGTTAAATCCACAACAAATATAGAACTTATCATGAAATACTCAAATCACTTTAAGTAAAAATATAAGGGGGGAATTACTCAATGTGATGTCACCTTCTTTTCTTAATGAATCTTGTTGCCGTTATCCCAGCTGGAACTTTCTTGAAGAGCGTATCAGTCTGGAGAGCGTGATCGCCATCGACTCCGACTCCTGAAGGACATTGAGATACAGGTAAGCGGTGTTGATATTCACCTGTTTTGCCTGGATATCGTCCATAAGTTCCTTTCTCATGTCAGAGAAGACTGTCTGGAGACGTCTGAGTTTCGGCTCAAGATTACGGAGGGCTTCGAAGTCTCCTGTGGCGCTGAGCTCACGGAAGTCAGCTATGCAGTTCTCAAGGGCATCCCTCTGCGGCCTGAAATCCAGTATATACTTCTCAGGAAGGGGTGTGAAGTTATTGTCGACGTGTTCATAGGCAGGCTCGCACATACGTCTGATGGTGTAGTAGAGCTGTTCCAGTTCGTTGAATGAAGCGAAGAACCAGGCATTCTTCGCCATCGCTGTCTCCTGATCGATGCGGCGCATGCATATAGTCTCCTTCCTTCGGATATTCTTCAGCTTCTCCTTGTCATCCCTAAGGTCATAGAAGGATTTGCGGAGCATCTTCACGTTCTCATTCATCAGTCCTTCGGTGATGTTCTCATAATGGAAGGCGATATCTGAAAGAACCTTGCTTTCGTTGGTACTGACATAGCGGCTCAGAAGCCTCCAGGTCATCTCCTTGTCTTCAGAATTGAGGATAGCTCTGAAGGCCTTGTCTCCGTTCTCCTCATCATTCTTCATCTTGTACCTGATATTGCTGTGGATCATCACTCCCAGTCCCACGAGTACGATAATGACCGCAGCAACGATACCGCCGAAATGCATGATCATGGCAATGACGAACGCAGCAACGAAAGCGATGCCGGCCGTCATGAACCATCCTCCGATCACAGAAAGGACTCCGGTAACACGGTAAACCGCACTTTCCCTGCTCCATGCCCTGTCAGCCAGGGATGTACCCATCGCCACCATGAAAGTCACATACGTAGTTGAAAGCGGAAGCTTCAATGATGTACCGAGGGCTATGAGGAGTGAGGAAATCACAAGATTGACTGATGCCCTCACCAGGTCATAGGAGGCGCCCTCCTCCTTCTCTATCTCGGTATTGTCGAATCTCCTGTCGATCCATGAGCGCACGGACTCAGGTGTATGCTTCACAAGGAAATTGGCCGTACTGTTGGCCCATCTTACCATGCTTCTGGCAACTCTTGACGAGCCGAACATCTCCTCGCCTTCATCCTGCTTGGCAAGGTTGATCTCCGTCTTGGTCACGTTATGTGCCTTCTTGGATGTGGCAAGGGAAACGACCATGATGACTCCTGCTGCAAAGAGGAAGATAAACGGGGTTCTTGCCTCACCATTAAGTACTCCCATCATATGAGCGGAAGGGTCTCCGGCTCCTGAAGCCTTCCAGTCTAGATACGATTCCATTCCGGCAAGAGGGACACCGATGAAGTTCACGAGGTCGTTACCTGCGAATGCTGTCGCGAGAGCGAATGTACCGATGAGCACCACGACCTTGAAGACATTGACCTTGCAGGCATGCAGTATCTGCATCAGGACAGTGAAGAACACCATGCAGCTGCCGAGGATGATGAGTGTGTTGTCAGCGATCCAATGCTTGATGTCGGCATTCATGAATGACATCGTCTTGATGCCCTTGAGAAGCATGAAGTAGACGATACAGGTCACGGCAAAGCCGCCGAATATGCCTATCTTCCATTTCAACCTGCTTGAATACTTGAAGGTAAACACCATTCTGGTGAGCCACTGTACCACTGTACCAACCGTGAATGC
>JBGVPH010000012.1:0-78602 GCA_045126915.1 Candidatus Cryptobacteroides sp. | reverse complement strand
TCCGAGGAATCCCATCATCTCAACGTGAGCTGGAACTGATGAAGAACCTGCGAACTGAGCGTCTGAGTGCATACGACCCATAGTGTCAGTCATACCGTATGAAGCCGGACCAGCAGCCATGTTGTCTGGGTGAAGTGTACGACCTGTACCACCACCTGAAGCTACTGAGAAGTATGGCTTGCCTGCGAGTACGCGCTCCTTCTTGTAAGTACCAGCTGTTGGGTGCTGGAAACGTGTAGGGTTTGTAGAGTTACCAGTGATTGATACGTCTACACCCTCGTGCCACATGATTGCTACACCCTCGCGAACGTCGTCAGCACCGTAGCAGTTAACCTTAGCGCGTGGACCGTCGCTGTAAGCGATGCGGCGTACTTCCTTAAGCTCACCAGTGAAGTAGTCGAACTCAGTCTGTACATATGTGAAACCGTTGATACGAGCGATGATCTGAGCTGCATCCTTACCGAGACCGTTAAGGATAACGCGGAGAGGCTCCTTACGAACCTTGTCAGCCTTAGCAGCGATCTTGATAGCACCCTCAGCAGCAGCGAATGACTCGTGACCAGCAAGGAATGCGAAGCACTTAGTCTCCTCACGGAGAAGCATAGCTGCGAGGTTACCGTGGCCGATACCTACCTTACGGTCATCAGCTACTGAACCAGGGATACAGAATGCCTGAAGACCGAGACCGATAGCCTCAGCTGCATCAGCAGCGTTCTTGCAACCCTTCTTGATTGCGATGGCGCAACCAACAACGTATGCCCACTTAGCGTTCTCGAAGCAGATTGGCTGAGTCTCCTCACATGTCATATAAGGATCAAGACCATACTGATCGCAGATTGCGTTTGCCTCCTCGATAGAAGCGATACCGTTCTCGTTGAGAACTGCGAGGATCTGGTTAATACGACGATCCTGGCTTTCGAATTTTACTTCTCTAATCATAGTCTTTCCTCCTTATTATTCGTGACGTGGGTCAATGTATTTAACTGCACCGGCCTCCTCAGAGAAACGGCCATAAGTTCCTGTTACCTGTGCGAGAGCCTCATTAGCGTCTACACCCTTCTTGATGAGATCCATGAAGCGTCCGAGGTGTACGAACTGGTAACCGCAGATCTCATCGTTCTTGTCGAGAGCAAGAGTCTTGATGTAACCCTCAGCCATCTCAAGATAACGTGGACCCTTAGCGAGTGTACCGTAGAGAGTACCTACCTGTGAACGGAGACCCTTTCCGAGGTCCTCAAGACCTGCACCGATCATAAGACCACCCTCAGAGAAAGCTGACTGAGTACGTCCGTAAACGATCTGGAGGAAGAGCTCGCGCATTGCAGTGTTGATAGCGTCGCAAACGAGGTCAGTGTTAAGAGCCTCAAGGAGAGTCTTGCCAGGGAGAATCTCAGATGCCATAGCAGCTGAGTGAGTCATACCTGAGCAGCCGATTGTCTCAACGAGAGCCTCCTGAATGATACCTTCCTTAACATTGAGGGTAAGCTTGCAGGCACCCTGCTGAGGTGCACACCAGCCGATACCATGAGTAAGGCCAGAGATATCAGTAATCTGCTTTGATTTTACCCACTTTCCTTCTTCAGGAATTGGAGCCGGACCGTGGTTAGGTCCCTTCTTTACGCAGCACATCTGCTGCACTTCGTGTGAATAAACCATAATAGTACTATTGTTTTATAAAACGTTGTTCTCAAAATCACGCAAAGATAATAATTTTTCTGAAAGAGAAATGAATGATATTCGTTATATTTGCATATAGATTCCCGGTCAAGCCGGGAATGACGGATATGGCAAAGTTTAAGATCGACAGTGAATACAGACCTTCAGGAGACCAACCGTCCGCAATCGAAGGAATATGCAGCGCCTTGAATCAGGGTGTTGATGCTGTTACTTTGCTTGGCGTGACCGGTTCCGGAAAGACCTTCACAATGGCTAATGTCATTGAGAAGCTCCAACGTCCGGCCCTGATACTTAGCCACAACAAGACACTTGCGGCACAGCTTTATGGTGAGTTCAAGTCATTCTTCCCCAACAACGCTGTCGAATATTTCGTATCATATTATGACTACTACCAGCCAGAGGCATACCTTCCGGTTACCGACACATATATTGAAAAGGATCTGAGCATCAACGATGAGATCGAGAAGCTGAGGCTCAGCGCAGCCTCTTCCCTACTTTCGGGACGCCGCGATGTAATCGTCATTTCCAGCGTTTCCTGCCTCTACGGTATTGGAAACCCCGCAGACTTCCACGAACAGACCGTGCACATCAAAAGAGGTGAACAGAGGAGTATGACACGTTTCCTCTACCAGCTTGTTGACGCACTCTACAGTCGCACTGAGACAGATTTCAAGAGAGGAACATTCAGAGTCAGAGGCGACACAGTGGACATCTGCATCGGATATGGAGAAAATGCTGTACGCATCGAGTTCTTCGGTGATGAGGTGGAACAGATTTCTGTCATTGACCCTGTGAGCGGAGCATTTCTGGAAGAGCTCGACCAGATTTCGATCTACCCTGCAGGTAATTTCGTCACCACTAAGGAGAGAAGTACAAAAGCTATCAGTCAGATTCAGGATGATATGATGGCACAGTGCGAATATTTCCATGAAATCGGCAAGCATCTGGAAGCCAAGAGATTGAAACAGAGAGTCGAGTACGATCTGGAGTTCATCAAGGAGATGGGATATTGCCCTGGAATAGAAAACTACTCGCGCTATTTTGACGGCAGAAGCGAGGGAATGCGCCCGTTCTGCCTTATAGATTATTTCCCTAAGGATTTCATCACGTTCATTGATGAAAGCCATGTTACACTGCCACAGATCAGAGCAATGTACGGAGGTGACCATTCCCGCAAGTCAGTACTTGTAGAATATGGATTCCGACTCCCGGCGGCTGCGGACAACAGGCCACTGAAATTTGATGAGTTTGAATCAATTACAGGCCAGAAGGTCTTCGTCAGTGCAACACCTGCCGACTATGAACTGCAGAAGTCAGAAGGTCTTGTGGTGGAACAGGTAGTTAGACCTACCGGTCTTCTGGATCCTCCTATTGAAGTCCGTCCGACCAAGAATCAGGTGGATGACCTGCTCGAGGAGATCCGAAAAAGAGCGGAGCTTGACGAAAGAGTTCTTGTAACCACATTGACCAAACGTATGGCAGAGGAACTCGATAAGTATTTCGAAAAGATGGGAGTCAGATGCCGCTACATCCATTCTGATGTGGACACGTTGGAAAGAGTGGAGATCATTGAGGACTTCAAGAACGGCCTTTTCGATGTACTCATTGGAGTCAACCTTCTCAGGGAAGGTCTTGACATCCCAAGCGTGTCACTTGTGGCTATTCTGGATGCTGATAAGGAGGGATTCCTCAGAAGCGACAGAGCTTTGACACAGACAGCAGGACGTGCGGCAAGAAATGTGAATGGACTTGTGATAATGTATGCAGACAGTATCACGGATTCAATGCAGCGCACCATATACGAAACAGACCGCCGTCGCAGCAAACAGATGGAATACAACAAGTTGCACGGCATTACGCCAACGCAGGTTGCAGTCAAGAAGAATGTCCTGCTTGAGGATGCCGGAACCGTTGAAAAGCAACGCAATCCTCGTTTGGAGAACACAGTAACAGGAAAGGTCAGCGCTGCGAATTCATATGACGACCCTACATATATCCCGGACCCAACCGACCTTGGTCGCGGTTCGGTCAGCGTCGGACTTGGACACGACTCCAAGCGTGAATCCAATTCGGCATATGTGGACGGATACGTGCAGGCAGACCTCGCAGCCGTGCTTCAGGATCCGGTGATCAGATCCATGAGCCGGTCACAAGTGGAAAAGGCAGTGGAGACTGCCAAGAAAAACATGCAGAAAGCTGCTGCAGATCTCGACTTTATGGCAGCCGCCAAGTATCGCGACGAGATGTGGGCACTTCAACAATATCTCAAAGTCTGGAAAGCTTAAACTGAAAGATTATGAAAGAGTACATAGAGAATTTGTTTCCTAGATATGACGAAGCCGGCAAGGATATTATCCTGAAGGCTTACGAAATCGCTGCCGAAGCTCTGAAGGAGCAGAAGAGGAGCGATGGAAATCCATTCATTGAGCACCCCGTCGCTGTGGCAAAAATCGCATGCGACGAGATCGGTCTTTCTGCCGAGTGTATTGCAGCGGTATTCCTTCACGAGGCCACCAGGTTCTTCCCTGAGGCAGAGATTCCTAAGGGCGCTTTTGGTCAAGACGTGATGACAATGATGGATGGTCTCAACAAGATTTCCACCATCAAGCCAAAGGACACTAAGCTCGAAGCTGAAAACTATAAGAAACTCATTGTTTCATATTCAAAAGACCCCCGCGTGACCGTGCTCAAGATCGCAGACCGACTTGAAGTCATGCGTTCTCTGGATATGTTCCCTAAACTCTCAAAGGAGAGAAAGGTCCTTGAGACAATGATGCTCTATATTCCTCTTGCGCACCAGCTCGGTCTTTACAACATCAAGAGCGAAATGGAGGACATCTACTTCCGTCATGCAGAGCCGGAGCAGTACAGAGCCATTACGAATAAGCTCAAAAGTACAGAAAGAGACAGGCATAAGCTCATGACTCAGTTCATAGAGCCGTTGAAGCAGAAACTTTCTGACGAAGGAATATCATACAAACTGAAGGTACGAACCAAGACCGCGCTCTCGATCTACAAGAAGATGCAGAAGCAGAAGGTGTCTTTTGAGGGTGTATTCGATGTGTTTGCTATCCGATTCATAATCGATTGCGAGGCAGAAAGAGAGATCGAACACGCACTCTGCTGGAAGGTGTTCTCATATGTGACAGAAGAGTATGAATCCGACACAAAACGACTTAGGGACTGGATTTCCAACCCAAAACCTAACGGATATGAGTCGCTCCACATTACTGTAAAGAATCGCGAGGGTAGTTACCTTGAGGTTCAGATTCGAACAAAGAGAATGGATGACATGGCCGAAAGCGGACTTGCTTCACATTGGTCGTATAAGGGCATCCGACATGAAGCAACATTGGACAAATGGCTTACGGCAGTAAGAAAGGCGCTCGAAAGTCCGCTCGGATCTGATACTGACCCAATGGCATCATATTACGAAGATGACCTTATGGAGCTTCCATCAAAGGAGATCTTCGTGTTTACTCCGAGTGGTGAGCTGCGCAAGCTTCCGGCAGGAGCTACAGTTCTTGACTTTGCATTCGACATCCACTCTGGTCTCGGAATCAAGTGTACAGGAGGTAAGATCAACGGTAAGGCAGTTCCTATCAAGGAGAAGCTCAAGACAGGTGACATCGTCGAGATCATGTCCGGCAAGAACCAGAAACCTTCTGCAGACTGGCTGAATATCGTCGTAACAAACAAGGCTCGCACAAAGATCAAACAGAAGATGAGCGAGGCTGAGTTCCAGAAGGCAGCAGACGGCAAGGAAATACTGGGAAGAAGGCTCAAGAACTGGAAGATGGAAGTCGACGATGAGACAATGGCTGCATTGCTGAAGAAATATCAGTTCAAGACGCTGAATGCCTTCTATGCAGCAATCGGAGACGAGACGTTTGACGTTGCAACTGTCAAGACCTTCATTCAGGAAATGGCAAATCAGACGACTGAAGTTACTGTTCCGGACAGCAAGGTCAAGAGTGATATTGGATCAAGTAAGGGAAATGATGACATCCTGGTAATTGATGCAAAAAATGTCAGAGGAATCGACTACAGAATGGCGCGATGCTGCAATCCGGTGTTCGGAGATGATGTTTTCGGCTTTGTAACCCGTACAGAAGGCATCAAGATCCACAGAATGTCATGCCCTAACGCAGCAAGACTTCTGGAGATGTATCCATACAGGATTCAGAAAGTGAAATGGAGCGAGACTCCTAGTAGCGGTAATTTCCAGACAGGTCTCAGAGTCGTGACTGCTCTTGAACCTTCCGTTATAAATGAGATAATGGATGTGGTCAATTCATTCAGGGCATCAATCCGAATGTTCAATGTAAGCGAGAATGGCCGTCAGGGAACATACGACATCACTATGAAGATAGCTGTACCGAGCAATCTGGAACTTGACAAGGTCATCTCAATGATCCGCAACAAGAAGAATGTACTCAAAATCAACAGAATGTAATGAAAATAGATGTCGAAGAAAGAGTAGAAAAGGCAAAGAGACTTTTCAAGGAAGGTGGATATAACTGCTGTCAGGCAGTGGTTCTGGCATATAATGATGTCTTTGGTCTTGACGACAAGACGGCTGCAAGCATAGCCTCCGGTTTTGGCGGAGGAATGGGACGTATGCGCGAAGTGTGCGGAAGTGTCAGCGGAATGGTATTTCTGAGCGGCCTGATATCCCCTGCCGACAATCCGTCAGACAAGGCAGCAAGAACAGCGAATTATGCTCTAGTGCAGGAAGTGGCCGGAGAATTCAAAGCAATCAATGGTTCCATCATATGCCGTGAACTTCTTGGGCTGTCTGCCTGTACTCAGGCACAGTCAGGCTCGACAGATATACACGGTATTCCTGAATCTCCTGTACCCTCAGACCGCACACCGGAATACTATAAGAAGCGTCCTTGCGAGGAATTGGTAGGGATTTCTGCAAGAATCATAGGGGAAAAGATAAAAAATATATAACTTTGCAGAACTTAAAACTATTCAAATGGATTATAGCAAAGCACATAAAGCCCATCCTTGGCATGGTATCAGCCTCGGAAAGAACGTTCCGGACGAAGTAAGGGCCTTCATCGAAATTGTGCCGACTGACACAGTAAAATACGAAGTAGACAAAGAGTCAGGCTATCTTTCGCTTGACCGTCCACAGAAATTCTCCAACATCGTACCGTCTCTATATGGCTTCCTTCCAAAAACATATTGCGGACCTAAGATGGCAGAACTTACAAACAAGGCGCTTGTAAGATTTGATGTGGAAGGTGACGGCGACCCATTGGATATCTGTATACTTACAGAAAAGGATGTGACTCATGGCGACATCATTGTTAACGCACGTCCTATCGGAGGTCTCAGACTTCTTGATCACAATCAGGCTGACGACAAGATTATCGCTGTTCTTAAGAGTGACGCTGTTTATGGAATGATGACAGACATCGAGCAGGTTCCTGCAGACATCATCCGTCGTCTCATCCACTATTTCAGCACATACAAGGACATCCCTGGAGAACACACCAGCAGAATGCAGTTCATCAGCATCTATGGACCGGATGTAGCCAAAGAGGTTATCACTCGTTCAATGGAAGACTACAACGATTACATCGCATCGAAGTAATATCATATAGCAACAAATAAGGGGCTGACTTGAAGTCAGCCCCTTATCATTATCAAGTTTCTGCTAGAAAGCGAGTATCACCCTCACAGGAAGAGCAGAAGACTCGGTCTTACCAGTAGCCATCCACTGACCATTATCCATAGTCACAGCTCTTACTCCAATTCCATCATAGTCACTGGTACTGCACCAATACTGATAAGGGTATTCTGTACCTACCTTCGTGCCTGACAAGCTCTCGATAACCGGATTGATGATGCTCATTGCTTCAGAAAGCAACTGCATTTCCTTGAATGAAGGAATATACCAATCTGTTGTTGCAGATGGAGCGGCAACCGCGTTTCTATGTGTTCTTACTGGAGAATCTGAACCATAGAGAGCAAAATCTATAGTATAGCCATATGACTCTACCCTAGCATCGTGCAACTCAATGAAGCCCTTAGTGTTAGAATAACCGACAGGCTTACCTGTATCCTTATACTGAGTATATCCATTGTTGTACATCCAAGACTCAGCATCCCTTAGACTCCAGCTTCTATTCTTCGTATATGCTGAAGTGTATTCTACAGTACTTACTACAAGTCCATGAGTACATTCAGGCTTATCTGCAGACATCTTAAGATCTGATGATGCGGCATTAACCTTTGCGAATACTACACCGATAACAGTCTTGGCAGGATCAAGCTGACTTGACCAAGTACCATCCGAGTAATAGTAATCACCAACATTGAGAGAAATACCTGAATTTTTCACAGTCAATGTACAAACCGCCGACTTATGTGTCGTACCGTCAGGAACAGACCAGTCATTATTGGTTGTTACCTTAATCTGTACAGTACCTGCCTTATGCGCAGTAATCTCACCTGTACGTTCATTTACAGAAGCGATGGCAGGATCCAATGATTCCCACTTAACATCCTTATATGTAGGCTCTACACCATCCACATCCGACTTGAAGTTTGGTGCAATTACCATTGTTGTTCCTAACTCCATATCCGCAGTTGCAGGTATCGACACAGACTCGACCCAATATGGCTCCACGTTAACTGTAAATGTCCTCTGAAGAGTCAGAATAACACTTTCCGACTGTGAACCACTGACATAGAATCCCACATAGTATGTTCCAGGAACAGAAGTCTTGAAAATACCATTTTGCACTGGAACTCCGAAAGATGGATTTGCATAAAGTCCCAAAGACTCTGGTATGACCTTAGGATTAAGATTCCACTCCTCATCAACCTTCAACGCACGGCCAGGAAGAGTAACTGTAATATCCTCAGGCTGTTTTTCAACAACCATAAGCTTGAATTCTCTCTCAATCGAGCCATCAATGATACATGTGATGATCACTTCACTTCCCTTAGGAACAGAGCACTCCCTACCGGTGACAACTCCGTTCGCAGAAACTGTTGCATTGGTGTCTGAGCTTGATCTCCAACTTACTGTATTTGGAACAGCACCCATAGGAATGGTCTCATATCCAAGCGTGATTGTCTCACCTTCCTCAACATAATAGCGGTCAGAAATGAACATGCCACCTTCTTTCCACACAATATCAAAATCTGTGATTGCAGCATTGAGGGTTTCAATCTCAAATGTATCAGAAACACCTGAAAGTTCATCCTTACCATCCCATGTCTTTGCTTTAGCTGTTATCACAGCCTTGCCGACTCCGGTGTATGAAAGTTTTCCATCCTGAGAAACCTTGACAACCTTCTCATCTGAAGAATACCAATTAACACCTGCAAAATCAGCATTAGATGGAGCTGTAGCCTTTGCAACAAGCACTATAGGAGGATCAGCAACTGATGTCTTGATGCTCTCACCATTAGTAATCTCAATAGATGTAGGGTTGACTCCTGTAACATTTACTGGAAGTTCACCCATAGCTGTTCCCCAAGCCTCAGATGCTGCAAGAACCGCAACAACCGACGAACCTACTGCCACTGCTGTAAGTTTACCGTTGTCATCGACTGAAATTACATCATTTGTAACCATCCAACTGTAAGTTCCGTCGTAACCGGTCGGATCAGTGGCAGCAGTAAGCTGAACTGTAGAGCCCTTCTGGATAACAAGTGTACCATCTACAATATTTTCAGCCGATATGGTTACTTTTGAGTTAGCAGAAGACTTGTCAACTACAGTAAGAAGAAGTACTGAAGAAAGCTTCTCGTGTACGTAGTTGCCATCATCTCCCTTAATAGGTCTCTTAAAGCCATCAGTAGTGACTGTAATTCTTGCAACTCCATCCTTGAGTATGGTAACAAGTCCGGTCTGAGCATCAACAGATGCAACTTCAGGCTTGTCGGAAGTATATGAAACCGTTTTTACTGTTGCATTTTCAGGGTAAACAACTGCATTGAGCTTAAACGGTTCATCACCCTTGAATACGGTCTTTGTTCCGGAAGGGTCTATCTGAAGACTTTCCACTCCCTGAATGACATTGAGTTCAAATGATTTCTCCACACCAGCTCCAGAGACAGTGATAGTGGTCTTTCCGGATGCCAGCGCCTTCAGTTCACCGGTCTGAGAAATTGACGCTACTGAATTGTCTGATGATATGAAGGTTCTGTTAGTCACCTTATTGGAAACATCGTTACCTGCTGCATCCTTGAACTGAGCTACCAAAGTAACAGGAATGTCGCCAACATACATCTCATACTTATTATCGTGTTTTCTTACGACTTCATCAAGATTTGTAATATCGACTGAATGTGCAGTAAACTCTACGACTGTAACCAGACATATAGCAGTAACATTTCTTGATACAGCAGAGATCTCAACAGGCTCTGATGTAACCTTCAATCCTCTTACATGTCCACTGGCATCAACCGAGACACTCTCCTTATCTGAAGAATACCACTCTACAAGCCTTTCAGACTCCGGAAGTTCTGTAGGAAGTACAGTCACAGACAAATCTGCAGATTCCTCTACAAAGAGCTGAAGTGAAGTCTTGTCCAAGGTGACTTCTTTCACCATAAGTGTAAATGACTTGCTTACTCCGGCACCGGAAACAGACATAGTGACCTTACCAGGTGCAAGGGCCTTGATCAATCCGTTCTGATCTATAGTAGCAACCTCTTCTCCGTTTCTTGAAGGAACGGCGTTCTCTGCTTTGAAAACAGGGAAAGCCATATCATTTACCTTTTCGCCACCCTTATAGAATTTAGGGACCAACTGATATTCCTGCCCTGCATTGACTACCAGGAGATTATTCTGTATGTCTTCGTTAAGCTCCAGAGCATCAGCCTTGAAATCGACAACTTCCACATTACAATCAGTTGAGACCTCGCCAGCCTGAACAGTAATGACAGTCTTGCCTGCAGCAACCGCAGTAACAAGACCATTCTGATCAACTGTTGCTACAGAAGCATCTGCAGTCTTCCAGAGACAGTCTTCATCACTTCCCTTAAGAACAGCATTCAACTGCTGGCTCTGTCCTACCGTCATCTTCATATTGGACCTGTCAAGTTCCAGAAGTACAGGATTGACCAGTTCACCAGTGTTACAACCGGCAAACACAGCAGACGACAACAGAGCTATTACAAGGAAACGAAAAAAGTTTTTCATAAATCTCTTGATTGAAAATTAATCATTATTTGCTCACCTTGACAGTAACTATGTCTTCAACAAGACCTGCCACAACCTTGATTTCCGCAGTTCCTTCAGCAAGAGCTGTGACAACACCTGCTTCAGAATCAACAGAAGCGATATTGGTATCAAGAGAATTCCACACAAGGTCTACAGTTGCATTTGCAGGTAGGAAACTTGCAGACATCTGAACTGCCTGACCTACTTTAAGCTGCACCTCCTCAGGACCAGCAATAGTTACACTTGTAGCATTGATTGGACGTACAATAAGATTGAGCATTGCGGATTTCTGTCCGTATTCAGCCTTTATAGAAGCACTTCCCGGCCACACTGCTGTAACCTTAGCCTTGCTTCCATCGGTCTTATCCTTTGCTACAACCGCATATTCAAATGCTGTTGTAGACCACTGGAGCTGATCGAGTTCAACATCTGCATCTGCCGGATGAAAGACAACCTGAAGCATCTTTTCCTCACCAGGGTTAAGCACGAGAGCCTCAGATGAACCATCGGCAAGCTTGATCTCAATGCTCTCCACATTGAGTGGGAGAACAGTAACCTTGCACTCTGCTGCGCCAGCCTTATATCTGCAATATATCGAAACCGGAGTCGCCTCAGCATCTGTTGAATTCTTGTAGTATATCTTTTCTGCCTTAACTACTCCAGCAGGACTTACAGATACATATTCAGGCATACTTGAGTACCACTCGAATTCCGACACGTCGGATGCTGGTACAGTTACAGCATGGAGCTGAATCTCAGAACCTTTGACAAGCTCGATTTCGGTCTGATCAAGTCTAAGAGCTATGACTTCACCTGCATCATTCTTACAAGAAGTCAACATAATGACGGCAGCCATTGCCACCGAAAGGAAAATATTTCTCATATTCGTACGAATGTTTGTCTAAACGTACAAAGATAAATAAAAAAGGAGACCCGTACAAGGGTCTCCTTCATTTTGGTATCTTATTGATGATTAAGCCTTACCGTTTGAACCAAGAACGTTAACGATCTTGTGGATGTACTGCTTCTTCATGTTGTCACGTGCAGGACCGAGGTACTTACGTGGGTCGAACTCTGCAGGCTTAGTTGCGAATACCTCGCGGATAGCTGCAGTCATTGCAAGACGTGAGTCTGAGTCGATGTTGATCTTACATACTGCTGACTCAGCTGCCTTACGAAGCCATGGCTCAGGAATACCGATAGCTGCCTTAAGAGCACCACCGTACTTGTTGATAGTCTCAACCTCCTCCTGTGGAACTGATGAAGAACCGTGGAGAACGATAGGGAAACCTGGAAGCTCTCTCTCAACACCCTCGAGAACGTCGAATGCGAGCATAGGAGGTACGAGGAGACCAGTCTCTGGATCAACTGTGCACTGCTCTGGAGTGAACTTGTATGCACCGTGTGATGTTCCGATTGAGATAGCAAGTGAATCGCAACCTGTTCTTGTAACGAAGTCAACAACCTCCTCAGGCTTAGTGTAAGTGTGGTGGTCTGAGCTAACCTCATCCTCAACACCTGCGAGTACTCCGAGCTCACCCTCAACTGTTACGTCAAACTGGTGTGCGTAATCAACAACCTTCTTTGTAAGAGCTACGTTGTCCTCATATGAAAGGTGTGAACCATCGATCATTACTGAAGAGAAGCCCATGTCGATACAGCTCTTGCAAGTCTCGAATGAATCACCATGATCAAGGTGAAGAACGATCTGTGGGTTTTCCCAACCGAGCTCCTTAGCAAACTCTACAGCACCCTCTGCCATATAACGGAGAAGAGTCTGGTTAGCGTACTGACGAGCACCCTTAGACACCTGAAGGATAACTGGAGACTTTGTCTCAGCAGCAGCCTGAATGATTGCCTGGAGCTGCTCCATGTTGTTAAAGTTGAAAGCTGGAATAGCGTAACCGCCTTCGATAGCCTTTGCAAACATTTCTCTTGTGTTCACAAGACCAAGTTCTTTGTAAGAAATCATAATTCTATAATTTTTAAAAAATCGTTTACTTGTCGCAAAATCCTCGCAAAAATAGTTAATTTTGCGGAAATTTAAAAAGATTCCTTTAAGATTTATGAACAACAAGGTAATTATCTTCTCGGCACCATCAGGCGCAGGCAAAAGTACAATTGTGAATCATCTTCTGGCCAAGTATCCAGAACTTGAATTCTCCATTTCAGCTACATCCAGAGCGCCTCGCGGACAGGAAAAGCACGGCATCGAGTACTATTTCTTCTCATCGGATGAATTCCGCAAACTGATAGCAGAAGATAGCTTTGTTGAATACGAAGAGGTGTATGCAGGCTCATTCTACGGAACACTGAAGTCAGAAGTTGACAGAATCTGGGCAAAGGGTCACACCATTATCTTCGACATCGACGTACAGGGAGGAGTAAATCTCAAGAAGTTCTTTGGAGACAAGGCTCTGTCAGTGTTCATACAGGCTCCATCTGTTGAAGTTCTTCGCGAAAGACTCGTAGGAAGAGGCACAGACACAGAGGAAGCTATCGAAAGACGAGTTGCAAAGGCCGCATCAGAGATGGAATTCGCTGACGGAAAGTTCGACTATGTGCTCATCAACGACGACCTTCAGACAGCAAAAGCTGAAGCAGAAAAAGTAGTCGGTGACTTCCTCTCGAAATAGCTTGCCCTCAATGACGGCAATGACGTTACTATGAAGACAGCGGTATATAGCGGATCATTCAATCCTCTTCACATAGGCCACCTCGCCATCCTGAAACATCTGACAGGAGCAGGAGGTTATGACTGCGTACGTCTGATAGTTTCTCCAAAGAATCCTTTGAAAGAAAACATCAGCAGCGCCTCAGGGACAGACCGCTACAAATCAGCGGCAGCAGCAGTAGACCGTCACTTTCATAACTCCGAAAAAGTCATAGTGGATGATATCGAGCTGACTATGCCGGAGCCGCACTATACGATCCGCACACTCGACACACTTAAAGAAAAGCATCCGGAAGACACCTTCACACTGGTCATTGGCAGCGACAATCTCGCTGATATAAGACGATGGAAAGACTACGCACGTATACTCACTGAATATGGAGTACTTGTCTACCCTCGCACAGGCTTTGACACAGATGCAATAAAGACGGACCTTCAGAAAGAAGATCCGTCATATCAGATTGAAATACTTGATGCTGAATTGATTGACATATCGTCAACATTCATTCGCGAAGGTCTCGCAAACGGACTTGATATGTCAAAATGGCTTATGTAGCCTCTACTTAGAAGCGATCTCAGCCGCTCTGGCCAAAGCTGGCACAATGTGCGGGAAGATATTCTCACTTCCGATCTCCTGGTCTACACCAAACTTGACGAGAGTCTGATTGACACTGTCAGTTACACCGGAAAGAATTATAGTCACGCCTCTCTTACGTGTTCTCTCACAAAGGTTCCTGAGGTTGTTCACTCCTGTTGAATCCATGAACGGAACTTTTCTCATACGGATGATACGAACCTTGATGTTGCCACCCTTGCGACTCTCAAACTCCTCAAAGCGGCTTGCAAGTCCGAAGAAGAATGGTCCGTCGATCTCATAGACCTCAACACCTTCAGGGATTGAAAGACGGTCGGTATCCTCCATTGAGGCCTTCTCGATATCCTCTGTTGCAGCCACATCATTTCCGTCAAGTACAGAGATAGTAGAAGTCTGCATGACACGACGTACAAAAAGGACAATCGCAAGTACGACACCCACCTCGATTGCCACAGTAAGGTCAACGATGACGGTAAGGAAGAATGTAATAAGAAGTACAGCAACATCTGACTTATCACCTCTAAGGAGATACTTGAATGTTCTCCACTCACTCATATTATAAGCCACCATTACAAGGATAGCAGCAAGACATGAAAGCGGAATATAGACCGCATATGGCATGAGGAAGAGATAAATAATAAGAAGAACAACTGCGTGTATAAGACCTGTAACAGGAGACTTTCCACCGTTATTGATACTCGCCATCGTTCTCGCAAGAGCTCCTGTTGCAGGAATACCGCCGAACATCGGTGTAATGATGTTTGCAATACCCTGTCCGATGAGCTCAGTATTGGAATTATGCTTCTTACCGGTAGCGCCGTCAGCGACCATGGCAGCAAGAAGGGACTCTATCGCACAAAGTATCGCAATTGTAAAAGCTGGTGAAACAAGACCCTTGATTGTCTCAAAATCAAACTCAGGAGCAACTGGCTTCGGCATTGGAAGTCCGTTGGCAAGTTCTGGGAACTTAGAGCCGATGGTAGCAAGTTCAACACCTGCGAATTTGCTGAGCAACACTGATACAAGAGTTCCGAGCACAAGTGCAATAAGCGATCCCGGAATCTTCTTTGTCACCTTACCCCAGAATATGCAGATAAGGAGACAGCCCATACTCATAGCGAACTCAACCCAATTGATTGAACCTATATTCTGAAAATAACATCCCCACTGCGGAATGAAGCCTGCAGGAACAGCAAGATCCAGCGGAAGTCCAAAGAAATCCTTCATCTGAGTAGAGAAGATAGTTAGAGCAATACCACTGGTGAATCCCACTACGATTGGGTAAGGAATGAATTTAAAGATCGCACCCATCTTAGAAAGACCCATTGCCACAAGGAACACACCTGCCATGATAGTCGCAATGATGAGTCCCTGCATACCGTACTGGCCTACGATGCCGGCAACGATGACAATGAAAGCTCCGGTAGGTCCACCGATAAGGAAGTTGGATCCTCCGAAGAAAGAGATCAGGAATCCAGCAACAATGGCTGTAATAAGTCCCTGCTGAGGAGTCACTCCACTGGCAATACCGAATGCAATTGCCAAAGGGAGAGCAATGATGCCGACAATAATTCCGGCAATGAGGTCTGACATGAAGGTCTCCTTATTATAGTGACCTTTCTTGAACAGCCCGAACAATTTGGGCTGGAATACTTCTTTCAGGTTAATGTTCATACCACTACTGTTTATCTACTACTTATTATCTACTACTTACTTTCTGGTGCTTCAAAGAAGGAGAAATGGACATTGCCGTATTTTCTCTCCTTCAAGAAATAAGGGTGCTGACTGAAATCATAATCAGCAGGATGTTCAAGGATGAAATATGCTCCGGGATGAAGAATGTCTTTAGCAAAAACCTTGTCCGGTATGGTAGCCAGATCCTCAAGAGCATATGGCGGATCAGCAAAGATTATATCGAACTTCTCACGACATATTTCAAGGAACTCGAACACATTATGCCTGACTACTGTCAGATTCTTAAGTCCGAACTTTGCAGCCTGAGAACGGATGAAGTTGGAATGCAGAGGAAGCATCTCCACACAATAGACCATCGACGCACCACGGGATGCGAACTCAAAGGAAATACCTCCGGTGCCACCGAAGAGATCGAGAACCTGCAAACCCTCGAGTTCATATTCATTATTCAACACATTGAAAAGCCCTTCTTTAGCAAAATCTGTTGTAGGTCTTGCCTTATAGCCTTGAGGCGGCTCGATAGTCTTGCCTTTCAGACGTCCCCCGATTATCCTCATATCAAATCTGCTCTACGTTCTTGAAATAACGGTACAATGAAATTTCCTCCTCTTCAGCAAGAGCTGTTCTGAAATATACAGAAGACATCTCTACATTGAGCTGAAGCTTCTTCATTGCGAGGAAAATAAAATACTCACAGGTGGTGAAATCCTGAGCCTCAAATGCATTGCAAAGAAGAAGAGTACGTCCCTGAGCAATGACCAGGTAGAGATATCCATCCCTGTACGAAGCAAGTATCTTATTATAGTCCTGGATATTCTGTAACGCCATCAGCATATGATAGAGTTCAGGAAGAGGGCGGGTTCCGCTGCCATCTGTTCTGAGAACCATCTCCGAAATCACCCTTGAGAGTGATTCGCCTATTGAATTGGAATAAACAAGCACAGATGCAAACTGAGGAACTTCAACGCACTCGACATGGTCTGAATCATTGAGCTTCGCTATCTCACCAAGCAGTGTCCTGGATTCTGCAGGATTATGAAACTGGCGGGGAACCAAGGCACACTTCGGGGTAAACACCGAAACAGCAACATCGTCATAGCGTCTCTGGAACTCCGAAGAAGTAAAGATACGATCCGCACTCAGCCATTCGGATGAGCGGACCGTATCCCCCGTTTCTATCTTAAAAGAATATCCACTCAAGCCGACTTGAATGGATATTCTGTCTTTATGATAATCTGTCATTACTCCCAGTTACCTGCATTGTTGTTCGGAGCTGTAACGCTACCGACCTTAAGACCAGGATAACGTCCCTGATCATCTCTCTCAGCATCGAGGTTAATTCTCAACTGATTGTTGAGACCTCTGAGAAGAGACTTATAAGGCATTGAAGCCTCGAAGAGAGGAACCTTCACACCTGACACCATCTTAACTGTAGACTCCATGATGACTGAGTCACCGCAGAATGGAATCATTGCAAGAGAGTCAACATTGAAATCCTCACGATCATTGAAGAGAGTATCTCTTACCGGAATTTCATTCTGAATCTCGAAAACGAGCTTCTGACCCTGCTTGTAGAGCTCGAGCATCTGCTCAGGCTTGATTCTTGGATTACGTCTCTTGAGGTTTGTTGTGTTGATCATTGCAAGAGAGTCATCCTTTGAACCGATCTGCATAACGACCTTGATCTTGCCCTCATTGTAGAAAAGCTTGAGTGAGTCGATAGTAGACGAATACTTACCGTTCACGTTCTTGAAAGCCACCTGAAGATCACGGATATCCTTAAGTCTCTGAACAGCAATGCTTTCACGGAAAGCCTTCTGCTTGTTGAATTCTACAGGCTCCATAATGCTCTGAACGATGAGATAAACGAGTCCTACGATGATTGCAGGAAGAATAAGATAGGTCAGTACCTTTTTAAGAATTGAGTTCATATCTTGATGTTTAATTTTTCCAAAATGCCGGACAAAGTTAGAAAATTCATTTATGAAATGCAATATAATTTGTAATTTTGCCCTGAAAAACAAATTTACGGAATGCCATTATTCAACCAATCGGACATAAACAGGCTTTTTTCAGAGCTTCAGAAAGCAGAAAGGACTGTCATAGTGACCCATTTCAAGCCAGACGGCGATGCAATGGGAAGTTCTTTGGCAATGTATAGCTTCATCAGACAATACTTCAACTGCAGAACCAGCATTGTACTGAATGACAGATATCCCCGAAGCATAGCTTTCATGACTACACCAGAGATTGAAAACGACATCTTCGTTTATGGAGAAAATCCAGAAGACACACTTCGCACCATCAGCGAAGCCGATCACATCATTGCATTGGATTTCAATGCATTCCATCGCACTGACCGCCTCGAGTCAGCATTGACGGAAGCCGCCGCATATAAGGTACTTATCGACCACCATCTGAGTCCTGATACAGATGCATTCGACCTTGTCTTTTCATACCAGGAAATTTCCTCTGCATCCGAATTGCTGTACCACATTCTCAAGTCAAGCCCGCAGTGCGATGGCAGGCCGGAGATGCTTCCTGCTTTTGCTGCAGAATCGATGTTGACAGGTATGACCACAGATACCAACAATTTTGCAAACTCAACCTATCCTTCAACTCTTCAGATGGCATCAGAGCTTATAGCAATCGGAGTAGACAGGGATAAGATCATATACAACATATATAACCAATATGGCGAAAACCGTCTGAGGCTTCTGGGACACATCCTGAAAGACCTTATGAAGATTACGGAAGATGGAGTTGCGTACATCGTGCTTGACAAACCGACCCTTGACAAGTACAGCATTGAAGAAGGCGATACAGAAGGATTTGTAAATATGCCGTTATCTATTGCATCCGTAAAGATGAGCATCCTGCTTAAGGAAGACAACGACAGGGTCAGAGTGTCCATCAGATCCAAGAAAGGCGTCTCTGCAAACAGATGTTCAAGACTCCACTTCAACGGAGGAGGACACGAGAACGCAGCTGGGGGAAGATTGAACATTCCGGCAGACATAAGCAGCATAGAAGAGGCTGCAGACTACATTGAAAGGCACACACATATATTTATAAATGAAGAAAATGAAGCTTAGACATATCATTATTGCAGCCTTGTGCATCATTTCCACATCATGCGTCAAGCAGAAATTGGAGACCACATACAATTCTCAGGAGAACAGGATCGACCAGTATATAGAAAAGAACAGGGTTGTTGGAGGCGACACTCTGCGCGTTGTCTATAACGACGGTTCATCACGCCTTGTCACAAAGGAAGGAGAAGGGCCGGAACTCACTGCAAACGGAAACATTGCGTTTCACTACGCAGGATACACATTCAGCGGAAGTTTCAGCAAAAGCAATCTCTTTGTCACCAACCGCGTGGAGAGTGCTACAGAGTCCGGATGGACACTTACAGACGAAGGTTCACAGATCCTGACGATAAACATGAATGACTATAGGTTACTACCTGGTCTTAAAGCCGGTCTTATCGGAGTAAAAGGTGGCGAAGAATGTCAGATTCTCTTCACGGGCAAATACGGATTCGGAAACAAGGAGTTTGGCATAATTCCTGCAAACTCTGCGCTCCTCTATAAGATTTGGGTTGAAAGTATCTCTAATGACTAGTCATATCCGATATATTTTATATATTTGCGGGTTGTTTTACAAAAACCGACAATGAAGCACATTTTCAAATACATCATTTTTGCAGCAGCTGCCATCATCACGGTCAGCTGTGCGAGAACCATTTCAGAAGGCGTAAACGAAGCTAATCAGAGGTATTTCAATGCCTGGCTTAAGGTAAATAGTGACAAATTCTCTCAATGCACGAAAACAGGCAGAGGCATATACGTGATTGACGAGACAAAGACTGATGGCAGTGCAACAGTTGTCAAGGACGGATATGCTATTGTGGAATACACCACAACAGATCTGACTGGCAACATTACAGACTACACCAATGCAGAACAGGCAGAACAGCTTGGCGTTTATGCTCGAAGCAGCTATTATGGTCCTCAGGTCTGGACAACTGCGGATGAGACAATCCGTGCAGGAGTCCTTGACGGAATCCTTGGAATGAAGATCGGAGAAACCAGAAAATTCATCGTTCCTTCGTGGCTGATGTCATACAACAACTTCTCATCTGAAGAAGAATACCTTGGACAGTCAACAGATTTTTCGAACACCATATTTGATGTTAAGGTCACAGACTTCACGATGGACATCAATGAATGGCAGTTTGTCAAGATGGTGAGAAAGTTCAACGACAGAGATTTCTATGATGGTGAATTCTATGGAACCACACTTGAAGACACTACAGGTATTGCATATGGTATGTTCTTCAAGACATTGGAAGAAGAACTTGTCGAGAAGGATTTCCCTGAAGATACAACCATCTACATCAATTACACAGGAAGACTTCTGAATGGTCTCATATTCGATACAAACATCGAAAGAGTCGCTCTTGACAATTATATCGACACCGAGGGCAGAACTTTTGGTCCGGCATCAGTAAGCTGGGGTGAAGAGTACGATGATATCACACTTGAAGAAAACGAAGTTATCCCTGGATTCTCCAAGACACTCTGGCAGATGAGAAAGATGAGAAAGGGTTCAAAGGCAATCGGAATGTTCTATTCCGGACTTGGATATGGTTATTCCGGAAGTACGAACATCCCTGGTTACGCGCCACTTATCTTTGAGATTGAATTCGTAGACAAGCCGGAGGAGTAAGATGGAAGAGCTCAAGAATGCTGCAATTCCCACCGACCTCGGAACTGAAGACATCGGTAAACTCCTGAAGAAATACGCATTCCCTGCAATTATAGCGATGACAGCGTCATCGCTATATAACATGATAGACAGTATCTACATCGGTCAGGGAGTGGGTCCTATGGCAATATCCGGACTTGCCGTCACATTCCCACTGATGAACCTCTCAACCGCATTCGGTACTCTTGTAGGTGCCGGAGCTGCGACAATACTTTCGATCTTCTTAGGAAGAAAGAAGTACAGCGCATGCAACAAGGTTCTCAGCAATGTAGTCAGCCTCAACATAATCATAGGACTGTTGTTCATGGCTGTCTCACTCATCTTCATTGACCCTATCCTGTATTTCTTTGGTGCCAGCGAAAACACCTTGCCATATGCCAAGGAATACATGACCATAATTCTGTATGGAAACATCATCACCCATCTGTATTTCGGACTCAACGCGGCAATGCGTTCTACAGGAGATCCGAAAAAAGCGATGGGGCTGACCATATTCACTGTCATACTGAATGCCATTCTTGACCCGATATTCATCTTTGCGCTGGACATGGGCATAGCGGGTGCAGCATGGGCAACAGTAATTTCGCAGTCTGTGTCTCTCGTGATAGTGATGCTTCATTTCAGCAACCACAACAGAGCAGTGCATTTCAAGAAAGGAATCCTCAGACTCAACTTTAAAGTAGCAAAGGAGTCGCTTGCAATAGGTAGCGGGCCTTTCCTTATGAATGCAGCAGCTTGCCTTGTAACCCTGTTCATCAACCAGCAGCTCCGTTCCTATAGCGGAGATCTCGGCATCGGAGCATACGGAATATGCAACCGCATCGTATTCATGTTCATCATGATATGTATGGGACTCAATCAGGGAATGCAGCCTATAGCGGGATATAATTATGGTGCAAGACAGTATTCAAGAGTAAAGCAGGTCTTCTGGAAGACAGCTATGTCAGCAACAGTAGTAACGATGATCTGTTTTCTTATATCAATGTTCATCCCTCGTGCAGCTACAGGAATATTCACACACGACAGAGAGCTTCTTGATATAGCAGAAAAGGGACTTCGAATTCTTGGTCTTGGTCTCCCTACCGTGGGATTTCAGATGATCACGACAAACTTCTTCCAGTCATTGGGAATGATAAGACGTTCCGTTCTTCTTTCACTCTCAAGACAGATAATCTTCCTTATACCTGCATTGTATCTCCTTCCGCTTTGGATAGGGGCAGAGGGAATCTGGCTGAGTTATCCTGTGTCAGACGTTCTGTCATTCCTTCTAAGTGCAATAATGCTCAGAAGTCTGTTCAGGAAATTCAACATCCTTAAGGATGGAGGAGATCCATCAATTCTGGGAGGAAATATTTAAGTTGACTGATGAGAATCAATGGAAAGGTAATATCAAGAATTGCCGTTGCTGTAATCATAGCTGCAGCAGCGGCATCATTCATATTCATAAAGCCTCTTCCAAAACCTCAACCGTTGCCAAAATTGCCTCCTAGGCTGAATCTGATGCTCACAAATGAGATGTCAGAGGTTCAAGACCTTGCCGGACTTGACAGAAGAGTAAGTAATTATCTCAGAAAATGGTTCATCAAGGGTGGATCACTTGCAATCATGAGAAATGATTCCCTTGTATATGCAAAAGGCTACGGTTGGGCAGAAGAAGAAAAGGAGCTGGAAATGCAGCCAAGCCACATAATGAGAATGGCCTCCGTTTCGAAGTTGATTACCGCAGTAGGAGTCATGGTACTTCAGGACAAGGAAATGCTCAGCATCAAGGACACTGTATTTGGCCCCTCCGGAATACTACACGGGACTCCCCTGGACTCACTGATCAGGGACAAGAACTGCCATAAGATAACTATCGAGCACCTTCTGAGACATCAGGGTGGTTTCTTTAGAGACCCGCTTTTCTCATCAAGAGACGTAATGCATCTGATGCAGCTCGACCATGCTCCTGAGGCAGATGATTTCTTCAGGTTCATTCTCCCTAAGAGACTGAGATTCAAGCCAGGAGAATGGGAGAGATACTCCAATTTCGGTTATCTTCTTCTTTCACGTATTATAGAAGAAGTATCTGGCAAGCCTTATGCAGACTTCATCAAGGAGGATGTACTTCTGCCTGCCGGCGTTTATGATATGCACATAGCAGGCATATATTACGAAGACAAGAGGGAAAATGAGGTAAGATATTACACTCACGAAGGAGACGGAAAATTCATTGAGGAATACAACAACAGCGGAAGGATAGTAGAAAGATGTTATGGTGGCAACAACATCCCTATGCTTGCCGGTGCCGGAGCATGGTGCGGCTCTCCTGCTGAACTTGCAAGACTGGTTGCATCTATCGACGGAAGAGAAGAAGTTCCGGATATAATATCAAAGGAAGCCGTCGCTCAGATGACCGAGTATTACGACAGAGACACCTTCTCGCTTGGATGGAATGACACAGATCCTGTCAAAGGATGGAGCAGAACAGGCACACTGGCAGGCACAACTGCTCTTGTAAAATACTTCCCTGACGGAGAATGCTGGATTCTTATTACAAATACAAGCACATGGAAAGGCCCTGGACAGGCTCGCTATACCGATGCCCTGTTTAAACAATGCAGGGAGCTTTACAGTGCAAAGCTCCCCGCAATAAATCTGTTTGAAGAACAGCCTATCTGTTCGCCTTCTCTGTAGCCTCTACATCAAGGGCGTCAGCTATTATCGAAATAGGATTCTGAACCTCAACTCCTGCGCTCATCTCAATCTGCCACTTGCAGGTCTCACAATCAGTAGCTACCATATCAACCTGAAGATCCTTGATCTGACGGAACACCGGTGCACCGATATTCTGCGAGTCATTGTAGTGCTCCTTCTTGAATCCGTATGTACCTGCGATACCGCAGCACTGCGAGTCAAGCATATTGAAGTCTACACCAGGGATCATCCTCATCAATGAAGTAGAATATACTGCCCATCCGAGTTTCTCCATATGACAAGGAGTATGGTATGCGATTCTCTTGCGATAGTCATCCTTGAAGACAAGCTTCACCTTGCCGGCATCAACAAGTTCGAAGATGAACTTTGTTGCCAATGCGATGCTGTTGCGTACATCTGAGTTATCTATCTCAAGAATGTGTGCATACTCATCACGCATGGTAAAAGTGCAAGTCGAGCTGGTGGCAAGAACAGGTTCTCCTCTACCGACAGCCTTTCTGATGCTGCCAAGGTTAAGTTCAGCATGCTTAACTGCCTGATCCTTGAATCCATTTGAAATGAGAGCTACACCGCAGCACTTCTCCTTCTCAAGGAGGTTGACGCCGTAACCGATTGCATTCATGATCTTTACAAAATCCTTAGCAAGCTTAGGATAGTTGTAGTTAGCATAGCAACCGTGGAAATAACTCACCTTCTTAGTATATTCCTCCTGCTTCTTGAGAGCATATCTCTTGAACCAAGTCTCGAACTTCTGTCCTGTATACTTAGGGAATGTCCTATGATGATCCACTGCAAGCACTGTATCCATCACTGCCTTCACCGGCTTAAGGCCCAATGTAAAGTTAACAACTGGAGCCATAGTAGAGGCAACGGTACCCATGAGGTCAGTATTGGCAAGAATGAAGTCACGAAGCTTCGGCTTCTTGCTGCTATACTTAAGACGTGCACTCTGGATAATGTCTCCGATCTTTACATTTGAAGGACATGCAACCTCACATCTCTTGCAATTGAGACACAGATCAAGAGCCTCATCATAGAATACCGGGTTCTTGAGACGATATCTTTCACCGTCTGGACCAGCCTGCTTAGGACCCGGATAATCAGGATTCACAGCAACCATTGGACAATAGACGGTACATACTGTACATTTGAGGCACTGCTCAAAACTTTCTGCGTTTGTATTCTGTTCCTTGCTCATAAATTTCAGTTTTGACTAGTTTTCAACAATGCTATCTGCAACATTAAGGGCTGTAAGAATAGAGACACCTGCTCCGCATCCTTCCTTGATGGCATTGAAACCGCTCAACACAGAACCGGCAACATAAACATTCTCTATTGTCTGACCTTCTTTCTGTGCACGGAATTTATCGTCAGATGCAACTCCATACTTCATGTATGGCTGTGCCTCAAACATATTACGCTCAAACCAGTTTCCTCTGTCAGAATCTGCATCAATATCGAGGCCGAAGATAGGCTCTGCAACACCTGTCTGTGAAGCCACAAGACCCTTGCTGAAGAAGCTTCCGGATGCAAGCACGAAGTTGTCTGCAACAAACTCAGTATCCTCATGATTCACTGTCTTTATGCTGACTAGCTTGCCGTTTTCAAACTTACCCTCCTTGACAGAATCACCAAGCATATAAACTCCACCCTGATTCTGGAAATATTTCTTCAGCATCATCTGGATACGAATACCAGGAGTTGAAGGAGGAAGAGTAGGAAGAAAATCAAGCGGAACATTTACAAGTTCCTTGAGGCGCTGGACCTCAGCAGTACCTGTGAGTCCAGCAACTGCAGGCATAAAAACAACCTCAGCACCAGCTGCTTTTTCGTTGATCTGCGCAGCAAGAGCCTGGACAAAATCACCAATAATAACCTTCGAAATGTTAGTAGAACGCATCTCTGTAGGGTTCTCTCTCAATTTGTCGAACTGCGGTGCAGACAATGAAGCTACTGTAGTCTCCACACCCTTCTGCTCTAAAGCTGCAGCTATATAGCTTGTGTGGAAATCAAGGAAGCCGTCAATATTGAGAATGCAGACCTTCTTCCATGGCATCTGCTCGGCAGATTCAAAAGTTGCATACTCATCTAGTGTAAGCCACGCTCTCTTCATAACGCCAAGTGGCGTAATTCTCCAGTGATTTGCAGAAGCATCACCCTTGAAATTCAATCCGATTTCCGCAAAGAATGGCTTCACACGTGAAGTCAATGCTTCTACACGCTCAACTCCAAGCTTCGTATATGGATGTGCAGCATCCAATCCGACAATTGCCTTTAAAGGATTTTCATCCTTTCCGTAAAGTTCAAATGAACCTGAGAAAAAATGAAGAGCACTCTGACCGGACGACACAATCAGACACTTCTGGCCTTTACGAACAAGTTCGATTCCAGCAACGAGACCGCTAAGGCCTCCACCTATAATTATAGTATCAAATCTCATAGCCTATTCCTCTTTTTTGTCGAAAGCGTCAAGTCCGCAGACTCCTTCATAAATCCATGATGTAAACTGAGCCTCTGAGAGGGTGTCTCCCCATGAAACAGGAGCCATTCCCTTCCATCTCTCATTCATAAACTTAGCAAGATCCTCAACTGACTTGCGTGAACATCCGTTCGCCTTGCTGAGAAGTCCTGCAGCACGGCAAGCACAAAGCTCACCCTGGCATGTTCCCATTCCAAGTCTTGTTCTACGACGGAGGTTTGTAATATTCTTAGCGTCAAGAGTCTCGATAGCGTAGTTAACCTCTGCTACAGAAACTCCCTCACACTCACAAATGAGAGACTCGTCATATTTATTTGCAGCCTTTATGTTGACAGAACGTGAACCATGACGTCCACGTGCAGCCTTGCCACCAAGGTCAAAGCCTGCTGCATATCTGTCTTCCTCAGTGATTTCAGAACCAGGAAGAGGGATATCTGCTGTCTGACATTTCTTATCGATTCCAAGCTTATTGCAGGCAAGGTCAGTAGCCCACTCTGCCATAAGTCGGTATGTCATCAGCTTACCACCTGTGATTGTGATGAATCCAGGTATACCATCACGTGTCTCGTGGTCAAGGCAGACAATTCCACGGCTGATGCTTCTGCCAGATGGGTCATTATCTGCAGCAACGAGAGGGCGTACACCCGCATATGCACGGAGAATTCTCGTATAAGCAAGCTCCGGAGCAAGTTTCTCACCCTCACGAAGAAGGAGATCAACCTCATCCGCAGTTACCTTCATATCATCGATCTGGTCGTAAGGAAGACGGCTCGATGTAGTTCCGATAAGACAGATTGTATCACCAGGAACAAGGATATCAGCATCAGCCGGCTTACGACATCTGTTGATGACGAGATTGTTGACTCTGTGACCGAAGATCAGGAGAGCACCCTTTGCTGGGAACATATTGACTGTAGCACCAGCCATCTCTGCAATACGATGTCCCCAAATACCGCCTGCATTGATGACAAGACGGCTACGAAGCACCTTCTTCTCCTTAGCATGAACATCATATACTTCAACACCGACAACTCTGTCACCTTCCTTCACAAAAGCTGTAACCTCATGATATGTAAGGACATCCGCTCCATGAAGACGTGCATCGAGAACATTTGCCATTGTAAGTCTGAACGGATCCACAGCTCCGTCAGGTACCTTTACTGCTCCTATCAGGCTCTTGTTTACAGAAGGCTCCAATCTGATAGCTTCCTTAGGGTCAATAGCCTGTGCATTGATGCCAGCACGAAGACAAGCATCTACGAAGGTTGACTGGAAGCCAAGGTCATCTTCTGGAAGAGTGATAAAGAGACCGTCTGTCTCCTCAACGCAATGGCGGGCAACCTTGCGAAGAATCATATTCTCCCTGATACATTCCTCAGCAGACTCCTGATCGGTCACCGCATAGCGGGCACCACTGTGAAGAAGTCCGTGATTTCGTCCTGTTGCGCCGGCAGAAAAATCGTGGCGCTCAAGCAGGAGGGTCTTCAATCCACGCATAGCACAATCTCTGGCTGTACCTGCGCCTGTAGCTCCTCCGCCGACAATGATAACATCGTATTCCTTAGACATTTGTTTATATAACTTTAGAACTATATTCCTTTATCTCAAACTCACCGGCAAGTATACCGTATCCGTTCTCCGCGAGCGACTCAAGCTCGTTTTCTCCCGGATAAATATGAACCGGAGCAATGAAGCTCACACGTTCCTTGATGTCATCTGTAATATATTCGCTGTAGGCAATTCCACCGGTCAGAATTATGGCATCAACCTTTCCGCACACAACTGTGGACACCGCCGCTATATATTTTGCAAACGAGATGCAATAGCCCTTGATGAAGGTCTCGCACTCCTTGTCACCAGCCTTTGCCCTCTCGACGAGTCCTCTGAAATCATTTGTTCCGAAATAGGCAACCGCACCACCGCGCCCCACGAGGCGTTTCTTTATCTGGTCCCTCGTCCACTCACCGCTGAAACATTGCTCCACAAGCTGGAATCCAGGCACGCTGCCGGCACGCTCAGGACTTATAGGGCCATCACCGCCTAAAGAGTCATTAACATCTATTACAAGACCGTTCCTGTGAAGTGAAACAGATGATCCTCCACCCATATGGGCAACAACCACAGTCACTTCCTTATTTGTCTTTCCTACGCTTCTCGCATATCTGCGCACCATAGCACGAGAGTTCAGTGCATGGAACAATGTCCTGCGAGGGAACTCAGGCAGACCTCCGATCTTGACTTCCGGAAGCATCTCATCAGCCATAGGAGGATCTGCAATGTAGGCTTTACATTTCACACCATCAGTTCTGGCCTCGTTTATAAGAGCTGCTATATCATCCGCAAGAAGGGCGCTCAGGTTGCAGGCATGAACTCCTTCCCTTCCGGCCATCAAGGCATCACGCATTTCCTGATTCACGCTATATACTCCGGTACGGATCGGTGTTATGAGACCACCTCTTGCCATAGCTATATCTATGCTCTCAAGAGCAATATCCTTTTCCTTCAGGAAACTGATTATTGCATCCCGACGCATATCAGTCTGATCCATTACAGATTCATACCTGGCTACTTCCTCTGCAGAATGTGTGAGATTCTGCTCAAAGAGCTTCTCGCCGGCATCGTAAAATCCGATCTTTGTGGAAGTTGAGCCTGTATTTATGACCAGAATTCTACCTTTCATATCTTATCTTGCTGACATTGCAGCAATTGCAATGGAGTTAAGTTTTGTGTCAATGCTGTCTGCACGCGAAGAAAGCACGCAAGGAACTTTAGCACCGACAAGAATACCGGCCTGTCTTACTCCAGGAACAAGCTTGGAGTTCGACTTATAGAAGACATTGCCGGATTCTATATTAGGGAAAAGAAGACAGTCTGCATCTCCTGCGACCGGACTTACAAGACCCTTTATTTCAACGGATTCCTGATCGATAGCGACATCCAGTGCCAGAGGACCGTCAACTATGCATCCCTTTATCTGACCTCTGTCTGCCATCTTGGCAAGCATCGCAGCCTCTATTGTTGCCGGCTGGCTTGGAAGGACCTGCTCAGTAGCAGCAATCACTGCAACCTTCGGCTTCTCCACACCCACAGCCTTGGCCGTCCTGACTATGTAATCCAGGATTACCTGCTTTTGTTTAAAGTCAGGAGCAGGTATGACAGCCACGTCACCTACAAAAAGAAGCTTGTGATACTGAGGAATTTCAAGTACAGTGCAATGCGACAGAGTTCCCTTAGGCGGAAGAAGTCCGGTCTCCTTATTAAGGATAGCACGGAGGAACTTGTCTGTAGAGCATAAGCCCTTCATCAGAAAGTCACCCTGTCCATCACGAACCATCTGAACAGCCTGAGCGACTGAAGACATTTCATCCGGGTTATGGACAATTGTAAAAGACGAGATTGCTATGCCTTCCTCAGTGCAGGCCTTCGAGATCAAAGCCTCGTCACCCACCAGTGTCACATCAGCAAGTCCGGCCTCAACTGCCTTTCCTGCAGCAGCAACAGTGTGACTGTCTACACCCCAGGCAGCAACCATCCTCTTCTTTGAGCCACGGCCTCTGAGTTCTTCAAATATCTGATCGAATCCTGTCAACATATTTCTTAAAGCTGCTCTTCGTTAAGAACGATCTCCATTGTATCTCGTGCAATCATGAGCTCCTCGTTTGTTGTGATGAGAGCCACCTTGACCTTTGAGTCAGGAAGTGTAAGAATTGTATCCTCTCCCCTGACTACATTTGCATCATAGTCGAACTTGACTCCGAGATAGGTAAGGTTCTCGCAGATTCTACGACGAAGACGGCTATTGTTCTCACCGATACCTCCTGTGAACACGATGAGATCCACACCATTCATTGCTGCAGCATATGCACCGATGAACTTGGTAATATCGTAAGTAAGCTTCTTGAGCGTAAGTTTAGCCCTTGCATTACCCTCATTTGCAGCCTCATTAAGATCACGCGCATCTGAAGACACTCCCGAAAGTCCAAGGAAACCACTCTTCTTGTTGAGTACCTTGCTCATTTCAGACGGAGAAAAGCCTTCTTTTTCCTGAATGTAGGTAACCACATCCGGGTCCACATTTCCGCAACGTGTTCCCATGATAAGACCTTCAAGAGGAGTAAAGCCCATTGATGTATCTATAGACTTTCCGTTTACGACAGCTGCGATTGAGCTTCCGTTTCCAAGGTGACAGGTAATGATCTTCGAATAACCGAGCTCGAGACCTGCAAACTTAGCACCTTTAGCTGAAACATATTTGTGGCTTGTACCATGAAATCCATAACGACGGATGCGGTACTTGTCGTAATACTCGTATGGAAGAGCATACATATAGGCATATGCCGGCATAGTCTGATGGAAGGCTGTGTCGAATACTCCGACCTGGGGAACTGTAGGAAGCACAGCAGAAACAGCCTTGATTCCAAGAATGTTCGCAGGATTGTGGAGAGGTGCGAAAACCGAGCATTTCTCAAGCTGTTCAACAACCTGATCAGTTATGAGCTGGCTGCATACGAACTCCTCTGCACCATGAACGACACGATGACCTACGGCTTCGATATCCTCAAGAGTAGAAAGCACACCATGCTCCTTGTCAAGAAGAGCATTAAGAACAGCCTTGATACCTACCGTATGATCCTCGATAGGCATTTCCTTCTCAAACTTTTCCTTTCCTGTAGCCTGGTGCTTGAGACATCCGACTTCCATTCCGATTCTTTCTACAAGGCCTTTGGCAAGAAGGTCATAAACCTCCTCATTTTTCATATCAAGAAGCTGATACTTAAGAGAAGAGCTTCCACAATTCAGAACTAAGATTATCATAATTTCAATAAATTTATTCCGTTACCAGTCAATCCTTGCAAAGTTACAAAAATAATCGCTACTTTAGCAAAAATTTGAAAGGAATATGGTGGTGCAGAAAGGGCTTGTGGGGATTGAACCATTTTTCGCCGTCGGGGTGCTCTCAGCAACCTTGACATCGATAGCAATTTCGCAGCTCTACAGTGCTGCAGCTGTCGCTCTGACAGTAACTGTCTGGCTGGTGTCAAGCCTCATACACAATCAGACCGGCACGACCTCCAAAACGCCTGAAATACTTATAGTTGCAACAGCATTGGCTGCCGGGATATTCTGCGGCCTGAACGGAAGAATCATAAGTTATACAGCAGGAAGCGATAGAGTTCAGCTCACGGCATTCCAAGCTACCGGAGAAGCATTCCAAGCATCAATCGATGCAATCAACTTCAGCGAACGGGATATCAACGCCCTATTGAAGGCACTTCTGTGCGGCAACAGAGCCGAGCTCCCACATAGAATCACAGAAGCATTCAGAATCTCAGGAGCATCGCACATCCTCGCCTTATCCGGACTCCACCTCGGAATCATATACATGATTGTGGGGAAAACGACTTCAATCATAGGAAATTCTCCGGCTGCAAAATTCGTCCGTTCAGCTGTTAATGTCGCCATCTGCACCATCTACACCCTGACTACCGGTGCATCGGCATCATTGACAAGGGCACTCCTATTCATAATCCTGAGAGAGGCAGGCATCACCTTAGGACGCCCCGTCTCCCTGAAGGACCTGCTTCGCAAATGTCTACTGATACATCTGGTCGTGAACCCGTCAGCAATACTCGACATAGGATTCCAACTTTCATATGCAGCTATGGCAGGAATTGCATGGATATACCCAACAATCAGAAAACTTTGGTCTGACGAGAGCGGAGGGCCGATGAAAAAAATCTGGAACAGCGCATCATTGGCAATCAGCTGCCAGCTCACTACGGCACCTTTAGCATTTCACTATTTCGGGACTTTTCCGACACATTTCCTCCTCACCAACCTCCTTACCCTACCGATCACTGGGTTTCTCATCCCTATTGCCATCCTCACCGTAGCACTCAACGCAGCAGGTCTCTGCCCGGCAATCCTGACAGAGATCTGTGAAAAGGCAGCATCCTGTCTCATATTTATCATTGAAACTATTTCCCGGATGTAACGAGAACAAATCCCTCGGAACACCAGGACTTCATCTCACCGTCTTCATCATAGATAAGACATGCCTCCAGTTCAGGCTTTGACGAAATGAATTCCTTAGAGTCTTCCAGGCCTATCACCATGCAATAGGTTGCATATGCATCAGCTATGGTTGCATCGGGTGCTATCACAGTAGCACTCAACAGATTATGTTGCACGGGAAAACCTGTACGCGGATCAATTGAGTGCGAATATTTACGCCCGTCCCTAAGATAGAATTTCCTGTAGTTACCTGAGGTCACTACGCCATGAGGGCCATCCGGAACATGAAATATTTCCTGAAGATCTGCTCCTGGATTGTTATTACCGTCTACCGGCCTGTCGATGCCTATGGTCCATGGCTTTCCGGTAGGGTTAACACCATCGCAAAAAATTTCACCTATGTCCACCATCATATCCTTGACACCGATGGAATAGAGATAATCGGCAACTACATCACAACTATAGCCCTGGGCTATTGCATTATAATTCAGCTTTGGAGCCGGGCCGGATATTCCAGTGGCAAGAAGATGTTCCGGAACAAGTTTCCCATTTTCAGAAAGAGCCTCATCCATATTCCTTTTGAGTCTGTCCATTCCACATCCGGCAAGAGCCTCCTTGACTTTTTCGTCTGAAGGATGATTCTCAGAATTGAAACCAAAGCCCCACATGTCGAACAAAGGAGCCGAAGCCGGATCGACACAGCCTTCTGTCACATCATATATTTCAAATGCCCTGGCATAAATGTCAAGGAAGAGACTATCGGGAATGACAGCATCACCAGTATTGAATCTGCTGAGAATGGAATTTCTGTTGTATCCGGAAAGAGACCTGTCGATAGTCTTGAGCAGAGAATCAATCCTCACAGCTACTTCGTCAGGTCTGACATGAACTCCTTTGAAATTGGCTTTCACCGCATAGGTCCCTCCTTGTGCATACCCAGAGAAAGTAACATACCGTTCCCTTTCAGCACAGGAAATGAAAAGAGAAAGAACCAGTAAAACTGACAAAACCCTGAAAATATTCTTATACATATGGCAGACAGGCAAAGTATTTGCACAAAGATAGCGGTTTTTCAAATTAAAATGCGCATATTTGCACGTTTGTATCACTAAATCAAATATGATGAGCTTTAAGACTCTTAAAACAACCATACTCCTGACATTGACAGTCCTTGCAGCACTTTCATGCAAGAAAGAAGAAGAAAGCACAGCACTTCCATACCTAAGTGGAACCGTTACCATATCAGGAATCGAGGACTTTGTGGATGCCTCATCAGTAGCATCAAGAACTTTGAAACTCAAGCCGTCAGGTGTGACTCATCCAGAGGGCAAGGGAGTCGGATACTGCTGGAAGGTTGCTCCCCTTATGGAGAAATTCGACACA
This sequence comes from Candidatus Cryptobacteroides sp., assembly GCA_045126915.1. GTDB lineage: Bacteria > Bacteroidota > Bacteroidia > Bacteroidales > UBA932 > Cryptobacteroides. Next base: position 45,418 of record JBGVPH010000012.1, on the reverse strand, counting down.
ACGCGTTTTGAGAACGGAACAGATAAAAGGACAGAAGGTGGTAATCCTTCAGACGGTTCTTTTGAATATGTGATCAAGGATTCGCTTGGCACATATACAATCTATTGTTATGCATTCGCATCAGGATACACAAGTTCGTCTGCAATGTCGTATACGACTCTGGTAAAGAGCGGATACAATGGTTCAATCACAAATTCCGGCATCTACGATGACACTTATGATGTAGAGGGCACAAGCTACCGCTACATTACAATCGGAAACCGTGACTGGATCAACTCCAATGTATACGAGGGTGACAACTACGGAGTACCTTTCAGAAATGCAGAGCCTATGGCCGGAGTATTCGGACGCTACTACAACTATGAGGACGCAGTGAATGTCTGCAAGAGCATCGGTAACGGAGAATGGTATCTCCCGACTGAGAGAGATTGGTTGGATATGGTGGAATGGACTCTCAGAGGAAACGACAAGGCTCCTGAGGTCAAAGAGTATAGCAACATCTATTGGGATAAGGAAGTGAACGGAACACCGACAATTGCTGCACAGCTTATGGTTAACGCAAGCTTCAACACAGAAGAGATGTGGACATACTGGCCTGCAGTCGGAGACATCAACAACCGTAGCGGATTGGCATTCCTTCCTACAGGCTATGCAAACCTCGGAGTAACACCGGCAGTTAAATCCGGTTCTAATTTCCCTGACGCAACATTCGAGGGTCTCTACGACTACTCAGTATTCTGGACAGCCGATGAGGTGGAAGGTGAAGAAGATCTGGCGTATTACAGATACGTATACGGCAACATGCCGCATTTCATGATCGGCAAGGGAAATAAGGAAACCTTCGGAGCATCTGTCCGCTGTGTGAGAGAGGCTCAGTAATTATCTGAGATCGGTAATCAGCCAGGACGAATCAAGTCCTGAAACATCATAAAAGAATGAGGTCAATGGCTTTTTCTCTGAAAATGTCATTGACTTTATCTTTATATCGAGTTCGCCACCGTCAGAAAGGGAAAAATGAGCAGAAGTTATTACAGATGACTTAGCATCTGAGGCCACTTCAATCATCGCAGACTTTATTCCGCATGAAACAGATGGAGACAAGGTGTAGTCGCTCACCTGACCGTCCCTTCTGACACTGTCAACATTGAACAACTCAGGCATATCAACAAAAAGAAGTACCGGATTATCCATATAAGCCTGCTCTCCTTCAGATGCGGGTTGCATGATCACTTCCTTTCCCTCAGGATCTATAATCCACATCGTATTGCCCTCGCAATTGATCTGCAATCCGTTTCCCTTCATCACATAATTACTGCCCTGAAGCAAAATATTACCATCTCCCGTAGTCTTGATATCTGATGACTTCAAGACATAGGAATAATCCATTGTGACACAGGAATCAGTCATCCTCGTATAGAGGGACTGCAACACTGAATCATTCTGAGCAGAAAGTGCCCCTGCAAAGAATTGCAGAAGCACCATAAAAAACATTGTTATCTTTTTCATTACTAATCCTTTACAAATGCTGCCAGGATTTCATCAAGTTCATTGAAGGTTGTCACAAGCACCTGACGTGGCTTTGAGCCTTCCTGAGGACCCACAACACCTGCCGCCTCAAGCTGATCCATCACACGTCCTGCTCTTGCATATCCCATACCGAGACGTCTCTGAAGATCTGATGTCGAGCCCTTCTGGGAAGTCACCACCATCCTCGCAGCTTCCTCAAACATCGGGTCAATGTTCTGCATATCTATAGTTCCTCCACTCGTCTCACCGTCCTGTGATTCAGGCACAGGCAGATAGTAAGGAGTTGAGTAGCACTGCTTGTAGCCTGTCTGGGCTCCAATATAATCTGTGATCTTATTGATCTCAGCCATGCTTACCAAAGCACACTGTACTCGTTCCATCTCGACACCGGCATAGTAAAGCATATCTCCCCTACCGATAAGGTTCTCTGCACCGGTCGTGTCAAGGATAGTCTGAGAATCAACCCTTCCCACAACTCGGAATGCGATACGTGTAGGGAAGTTTGTCTTGATGAGACCTGTGATGACATTCACCGAAGGACGCTGGGTAGCAATGATAACATGGATGCCGGCTGCACGACCTTTCTGAGCAAGTCGGACAATGTAGTCACTTATGTTCTTTGATGTCTTTCTTGCATCGCCACCGCTACCTCCGGCCATTGTAAGGTCTGCATACTCATCGATTACTACAACGAGGTAAGGAAGATGCTTGTGTCCTTCTGTCGGGAGAAGATGTCTTTCCTTATATTTGGCATTGTAGAGTTTGATGTCATTGACTCCTGCTGCAGCAAGAAGCTTGTATCTTTCATCCATCTCTATGCAGAGGGAATTAAGCACATTCTCAGCCTGCTTAGGCTGCTTGATGATGGCATTCTCTCTTTCGTCATCCTCGCTTACAGCCATTGGAAGAACTGCAAGATAGTGTTTGAGAAGCGAGTTATATGCTGTAAACTCCACCATCTTCGGGTCGATGAAGACGAACTTGAGTTCAGAAGGATGCTTAGCGTAAAGAAGTGATGATATGATGACGTTCAATCCGACAGACTTACCCTGCTTGGTAGCTCCGGCAACAAGAAGATGCGGTGCATCAGTAAGATCAAATGTCTTGACTTTCTGAGTAATGGTATAACCGATTGCTACAGGTAGTTCAGCCTTGCTGTTACGGAAGGCATCATCATTCAACATTGCCTTCAAAGGAACTATAGAAGGGTGATTGTTTGCAACCTCAATACCCACAGAGTCTGCAAGTGTAACCACACGGACACCCTTGGCGCCAAGCGAAAGACCGATTTCCTTTCTAAGATTCTCGATTGCTGATATCTTCACACCTGGAGCAGGAACCACCTTATAGAGAGTGACAGTCGGGCCGACAACTGCCGAGACCTTATCCACTTTGATCTTATAGTTCAGAAGGGTCGTGCGAATCCTGTTGTTGTTCAGTTCGAGTTCTTCCTTGCTCACCTCACGCTTACCTTCCGAATAGTCATTGAGGAGATCAAGCGGTGGAAACTGAAATCTCTCAAGCTCCTCGCGTACATCAATCCAAGGAAGTTCCTCCTTTATGTCTGTAGAAAGTTCTTCGCCCACTATGACTTCCATTTCAGAATCTTCCGGGACGCCACCCTCCGTTTCTATCTCAATTTCTGTTTCATCAACAGAAGAATCATCTTCTAATATCTCACCTTCCTCGATTTCTTCCTCAGTATCGTCCGTTGCATCCTCTGATTCCACATCATCTTCCTCATCCGCCTCAACATCTTCTTCCGGTGCTTCTTCTGGTGCTTCCTCAGGTCTTTCTTCAGTCTCGCCAAAGTTTGAGAACCAAGCTTCAAACCGCCCGCTTGCAAATAGCAGGAGAGCCACCGCAAGAAGCACAATAACAAGACCAGCACCGACAGACCCCAGAAGATTCTCCATCATCTGAACCACTGCCGATCCGGCATAACCGCCGAGGCCACCGCCAAAAGATGTATCTGCACCAAACTTATCAGCGCCAAACGCCAAGACAAGGGAAGACATCAACGATGCGAGCAAAGAAACGAATGTCATCTTAAGCAGTCCTATACTTCTCTTCCAGAAGAAAAGACGGTACGCGATGGCGCAGAAAAGAAATACTAGTGCAAAACTGCCAAGACCAAAACAATCTGTAACAAGGAAGGAACTCCATCTGTATCCCAGCTTTCCTCCCCAATTCTGAACATCCACGCTCTTGTCCATCATATCCGGCCTAGAAAGAAGGCTCTGGTCAGCCTGCCAGGTAAAGAGATATGAAAATACTGAAATCAAGGTTATGACAGAGAATGCAGCCATTGTCCAGCCCGCATATTTAAGCAGGGTGGATTTTCTGTCATCCGACAATCTGTTCCAGAATGAAATCTTCTTCTTTCTGGAGTTCTTTTCTGATTTCTTCTTCAATGCCATCACTTTCTCTGTTTCCTGTTCTTCATTCCGTTTCTCTGACGCTGATTATTCATTCTCTTGGACTGATTGAAACCAGGCTTAGAGAAGTTTGCCTCCTGTCCGACTTTAGAGAGCTGTAATCCTTCCGGTACACGAATCCTGTTGTCCGACAGTTTTTCGATATCCTGGAAGATTGTCTCGTCAGACACGGTGTCCTTGTTCCAGATGAGATACTGCTGACGCATGTATATAGCGAGAGAACGGATCATCGCTGTCTTCTCCTCACCATCTTCCTTCTCTGCGATAAGATCGATGATGCTTTCTATATTGCGGCCATAGTGTGTGGCCTTGATAGGTTTCTTATTGATATCAACCGGCTGCGGACGGTCATTCAGAATTTCCGGAGCTGGTGCAGGATAAGGAGAATCAACATCCAGATCGAAGCCTGAAATAATGTGAAGATGGTCCCAGAGTTTCTGTTCAAAGTTGTCCTGAAGATGAACCGCGGGGTTGATTATCTCCATGACTTTGATAATGGCTCTTGCCTGCTCGTTCCTCTTTTCCCTGTCCTCGATGGTCTTGAGATAATCCACCATCTTCTGCACATTACGTCCATACTCAGGAATATACAATCTTACTCTCTCCGTATTGTAGAGGAGTTTGCAAGTCTCTATTTCTTTATTTTCGATATCCATAATCCTAATTTTCCTAACTGACAAAGATAATAAATTTTCTACACTTCAACGACAGTTAAGGCATCAACATACCATAGAAATCCGGAAACCCCCTCATATCCCATCCTGTGCCATATATCCATATATTTTCTCACCTGAGTTTCATATTTCCTCTGATGCTCGCCGAACTTGTAGTCTACTATCACAACTTTGCCGTTTCGTATCATCACCCTATCGGGACGAGATATCTCACCATCGGTGTCGATGAGCGAGACCTCATTGTACATCTGCGTTACATCGTCTGCAAACCAACCTCTTTCCTGCACCGAATCAATGGCAGTCCTCAACAGATCAAACGCCGTTTCCGCCTCCTCAGCAGTAAGATCGCCGGACATCCTGGCATAGTCTACAGCAGATCTCAGATCATGACTTGTCTTCACCTGTGCAAGAATGTCATGAAGGACAATTCCTCTGATACGGTTGGAAGCTGAGACACCAGCCTCATCTTCCTTGAAGAAATCAGCAGCGTCAGCAGACAGTTTCAATCTTCCGCGGACACGGAACGAAGGGAACTCGGATCCGTCTGTCATAGGGAAGGCAAGAGTCTGTGTACGAGATTCTTTTCTATGACTGTTGAAATCCACAATATCTCCGATTTCAAACCACTGGGAGTCCTCATCGGCACCTGTACGGACACCTGAAAAACTCAGTCCCGAGACATACCAGTAAAGAATCTGGGAAAAGTCCTTGAAATCAGGTAACCTGCCTTCTTCCACAGCCTTTCTGCAATCTGCAGAAGGGGTCTTTGCAATTATGTGCATACCAAGTGCTGCTCTTGTCATAGCAACATACAGGGTGTTGATATTATCCACCCTCTGTAGGAAATTCTCTTTCTGATAATCCTCCGCAAAGAGGGAATTTTCAGTAGATTTTGACAGCTTCACATCATAGATTCCGTCAGCAACATCCTCAAGATGGGTTCCCCGGATATCCGGACGACACCAATGATTGTCTGCCTTGAACAGAGAAATGTTTTCCGCAAAAGGAATTATCACATATGGAAAATCCAGTCCTTTGGACTTATGGATAGTCATCACTCGAACGCTTTCTCCCGAAGATGGAGAGCTGATCGACGGATTCTCCCCTTCCCAGTATTTCAAGAAGCCTCTGAGCGAGTTGCCATTCTTTGACACATAATCCTGAATATTGTCCATAAAGGACTGTATATGAAGGAGTTCCCCTTTCCAGGAATCATCCTCTCCCACCTGAATGCTGCGCAGAAGGCTTTCAGTCATATCAATCAGTGATGCACCACTGTCAGGAACATCGACATCCATCATTTCTGCCAGAAAGCCACTGACGGTATCATCCGGATTGTCCACATTTGACATCAGAGACACCAAACGACGCACAGTCAAGGCATTCTTGACCTTGAGAGAATCATCTGTAACTACATCTATTCCGTTTTCTATCAGGTAGGATGCCACAGATTCTCCTGTTGCATTGCTTCTGACAAGTACAGCAATGTCTGACAGCTGCGCACCTGCACCCTGAGCTTTATGCACCGATCTAAGAACATGCTCCAACTCATCATCCGCATTGCAGAATGTAAGGGCAACACTTCCTCCCGGCTTGTCATTCTGCGCTACCTTCTGACTGACATCAGCATAGATTCTTGCCATAGGTCCATAATCTGTTTTTCCATCAAGAGCATCGAGTGCCTTTGCTGCTGCATTGAAGAAGTCGTTATTGAACCCTATGATGTTAGACAGGCTTCTGTAATTAGTATCCAGCACCGTCTCCTTATATCCATCAAACTCCGCAGGAACTGTTTCATCAAGAAGTTTCCAGTCCGACCCTCTCCAGCGATAGATACTCTGCTTCACATCACCAACAATGAGATTCTCACCTCCCTGAGACTCACTGTTCTTCAGAAGAGGGCTGAAATTTCTCCACTGCACTTCGGAAGTGTCCTGAAACTCATCCAGAAGAAAATGTTCGAATCTTACTCCCAGTTTCTCATAAACGAACGGAGCATCCGAACCATCAATGATGTCCCGGAGAAGATCATTCGAATCATCGATGCAAAGCACATTCTTTTCCTTCATCAGTTCCTGAAAAGTTCGGGACAGTTCAGAAGCCACTCCAAGGCCATAAAGCTGGTCATCAAGTATCTTTGCAGTGTTGTAGACTGCGTATTCACGTCCCCAGAGATCACAGAAATCATTGAGAGGAGCTTCAAGATAAGGGTAAACCAGCGGAAGAAGCGTCTTTGCCTTAGCCTTTGTGAACCATTGCTCATGATCAGCCGCCCTTGCAAAGAAGGTATCCTTAGGGGGCTCTATTCCTTCCTGCTCATCTATCTCTACATAGTCATATAGCTTGCCGAGAAATTTCCTGTAACTCTCATCAGGGTGCACACCGACGGACTCCATTACATCTACAGCCTGCTTTGCACTATTCTGAAGACTTTCCTTGAATGCAGTTCTGATCTCACGGCATCTTTCTCTGATTGCAAGCAGATTCTCCTTCGATGACAGCAACTCCGGATCCACTCCGGTCTGCTCTATGGCAGTCTGTCTCTGAGGAGATTTCAATCTCTTCGCCATCTCAAGGAGATTGGCATCCATATTATATCGGCCACCCTGTTCTATCTGTTCCAGAACGTTATCAGTAAGCCAGGCAAGAAGGCCGGAATTTTCCTCAGTAAGCGAATCCAGAATACGGTCTACACTTTCTGCAACAAGAGAATCCTTATCAAGTTCCACCTGATAGGATGCAAAATGGCCTATTTCTCGTGAAAATGCCTTTAGGGTCTGCTGAAAGAAGCGGTCTATTGTACTGACTGCAAACGCACTATAATCGTGGAGTATGTCCTGGAGTACCTTACCGGCCTTATCCTGCATTGCCGCCTCATCAGGGAAAAGCGAAGGGATGAACCAGCTCCTGTATCCTGACCTTGACGGATCGGTTGACATAATGTATAGTTCCTTGAGGATACGGTTCTTCATCTCGTCTGTGGCCTTGTTGGTAAAGGTCACGGCGAGAATATGCCTGTAGGCGTATCTGTCATTACTCTTCAGAAGAAGGGATATGTATTGTCTTGCCAGACTGTATGTCTTGCCGGAACCGGCAGAAGCCTTCATCAATTGCAACATAACCTTAACTTTTAACGTCCACAGATCATCTTGAAATCACAGTATTCGCACACCTTCTCATCCTTAGTACGTCGGAACGGAACATCCAGCGAATACATTTCTTCCAGAGTATTCTCCAGCCGCTCTGAGACAGCATTGAAGAACATCTCATTCCGAGGTACATTCAGAGGAGGTTCCTTGAAAAGTCCGGCTGTTGAATAGACACAGTTGAAGAGCTGCTTCCCCCTAGCAAGAGGATGATTCTGCACAAGCATGTCATATATGAAGAACTGAAGTGCAATCTTAGGCCGTTCCTTGATATCTTCAGCAAATATATCCTCAGCAATTGCCAGTGCATTATCATCATTTATCTTCTCATCATCATCCAGGACTTTTCCGGTCTTGTAGTCCACTACCCTCACCTGACCCGGATGGAAACTGTCCAATCTGTCTATGAAGCCTTTGAACTTCTGACCCTTGAATTCACCACTGACCTTGACCTCCCTGCCAAGAACCTCAAAGAAATCAACACCCTCCTTCTCGAGCAGTTCCAGATCTCTCTGCAGGGTCTTCATAACATATTTCAGAATCACATCAGTGACAACCAGGTTCCTGCCGCTCACTTCCATCAGATTCAGCTCATCAATTATCAGCTCCTTGATCTTCGACTTAATCTCGTCTTCCCTGCCAAGCCAAGACTGAATATCCTTTGCTGTCATCCTGTCAGAAGCATAGAGCGAGCGCATGGTCTCGTGATAGACGGTTCCGAACATTCCATAGTCAAGAGACTCGGCAACTTCCTCTTCTGCTTTAAGTTCCTTTACGGTTCCGTAATAGAACTTCGCAGGACATGCAAGATAATTCTGAACTGTCGTTGCTGACAACACGGTCTCCTTGATCTTTCTGACATCATCCGCAGTCTTGACGATGTCCTCCACCTTAGCCGTCTTCATGTTGTCAAATCGCACGACGTATCTCTTCAGAGGAATATTGAAATGATATTCCAACTGCTTAATGTATCTGCTTTCTTCTCCCGATTTCAGGCCCTCTGTACGTGTGTCAGTGAACATCCACACCTTCTCTGCACGAGAAATCATTCTGTAGAAATAGTAGGCCCAGACGGCATCCTGGTATTCATAGGTCGGCAATCCGAATCCTTTCCTCAGTTCAGGTGGGACAAAAGAGGAACTCACATTGCGTCTCGGGAACACACCTTCATTCGCAGAAAGAATCACCAGATTCCTGAAATCCAAAGCTCTGGTTTCCAGAGGTCCCATAATCTGAAGACCCTTGAGAGGCTCTCCCCGGAAAGGAACAGAAACAGCCGAAAGCAACTGATTCAATAGCCTCACATAGGTCACAGGCAGCACCTCCAGGTCTATTTCTTTCAACACATTCACGCACTTATAGTATTCCTTAGCGTACTCAAGTTCAAGATTCATCCCGACATCCTCGGTCACCGAGGAGATCACAGCAGTCAGAACCTGTTTCTGATACTCAGCAAAGTCCTTTATCTGGCTTGCAGATTGAAGTTTCTGATCTGCAATCACAGGACGGAATACTGCATCCAGAAGAGGAGTTCCTGACAGAACATCCTGAGAAATATAATATGCAGCATCAGACTTTACCTTTGAAATGATCTCCAATGTCTTTTGATCCGATGCCTTTCTGAAAAGGTCATTTGCAAACAGATCCCAGACCTGCTTATGATAAAAATACCACTTTTCCTTCCTGTTCACTGTATGAAGCTGGATTGCAGCAATATCCGACATCATCGAATACAATATGCTGCCTGTCATTGGGAGTCCCATTGTGACATTGATGTCTTCCACCTCATCAGGAATGGAATTCAGGACTGAAGACAGCAAAGTTTCATCCGGGAGGACTATTGCACAATCGGTCAGCCCTGCGACTGTCCTGCTGCCTATGCCATTCAACACATCCGGGAGTCTCTTGGCCTGACCCGTCGATGAAGGAACACTGACAACATTGATTTCCGGAACGTTCAATCCCTCCCTATCCCACACAGCTGCCTGAGGAAACTCCACGACATTCTCCGCCATAAAGAAAGACGAACGGTTCTTTGGATCAGAGATCATTTTTCCGGAATAGTCCCAGCAGAATTCCGCCCTTCCTGCATCGCGAAGCTTTCTCAGAAGCATCTTCTCGCATTCGTTCAGAGCATTCAGTCCTACAAACACGAACTTCACATCACCCTGCCATAGATCATTGAAGACATCCTCAACCGACTCAGTCTTAAGTCTCTGCACCAACTGTCTGTAGACCATTCCCTCATAGGCCATACCCTTTTCTCTAAGCCTTGTATTAAAGAGTTCATAAAGGTCATAAAGGATATTCCAGATCATCAGGAACTTTCCCTTGACATCAGGATCCTCAGAATCCAGTTCTACTGTCAGTCTTCCAGACAAATCACTGAAATGGCTCACAAATGCTTCAATGGCTTTTCTTTGAGTATCAGTGAGATAGGTGTATGTATCCTGAATCTTCTTGATGTCTGAGATATTTGCAAACAACTGCTTAGGATCGACAAGATATTTGTCGACATCATTGAAGTCAGACAGGATTATATCTCCCCAGAATATGAACTCATCCAACGACTCCGCCTTTGGGTTACACTCCCTGTAGCAATCATACAATTCTATAAGAAGCCTTACCCTTTCCACAGAATGCATACCTCCTACCTTGTGAAAGAAGTCATTGATTGTGAGCATCTCAGGAGCAACAATAGGACGAGCCAGAACGTCACTGTCCTTTACGGCTTGACACAGATGCCTGGTGAAAAACACCAGCGATCTCCTGTTAGGAAAGATGAAGCAGCATTTATCTGCCTCTCCTATATTATAATAATGGTCTGCAACCTGTTTTAGAAACGGTATCATAATCTTCTGTCTTCACACGCAAAGATAGGAATACTAATTGCCAAATCGCAGCACAATCTCAAAAATTTTGTGTGGTTCCGATCCAGATGAAAAGCATACCTATAAGAATGATGGCAAGGTCAAGCGCCTTGGCACGCAGGTTCTTTTCCTTGAATAGAATTGCAGCACATGTGAATGAGACTATGACTGAACTGCGACGTACAAGCGACACTACAGAAATCATCGAATCAGGCTGATTCAGTGAGGTATAATACGCAAAGTCAGCCATGCATATGAACAAGGAAATCAGAGGAATAGCCCAGCTCCAACGGAAAGGGGTGGTCTGATGTCTCTTTGGATACCAGAGGAGTCCGCAGACAAGAAGCATGATGATCATCTGATAGAAATTGAACCAGCTCTGTACGAACATCGGATTCAAGGATGTCATGATATACTTGTCATAAAGTCCGCTTGCAGCTCCAAGGAACGTGGCACCACACACGCACCATACCCATTTGTTGCTGGTGAAATGAACATTTTCCTTCTTTCCCGCACGACTCATCAGCCAGATTGAAAGAATTGCAAGAAGGACACCGACCCACTGATATATATTCAATCTCTCTCCGAATATTATCATAGCACCCACAAGTACCATCACAGGACGGGTCGCATTGATAGGTCCCACAAGTGTAAGAGGTAGATGCTTCAGTCCGAAATATCCCAATATCCATGACGAAAGCACGAGAAATGCCTTGATCACAACCAGCAGATGAGCATTACCTACATGTCCAACCTCCTCCGGCAGGGCAAGGTCATAAGGGTCCGTGTCAAAAATGGTTCCGGAAAACCATCCTGTACCCATCGTGTAATCTACAAGAAAAGGCAGGGTTAGGAATGTCGAGAAGATCGTATTGAGCAAGAGCACCGGAAGAACAGCATTATCCTTCAACGATGCCTTCTTGGAAGTATCATATAGTCCGAGCAGAGCAGCGGAGACAAAAGCGAGTATCAGCCACATAGATAATATAAATTATACGTCGCAAAGATAATCATTAATATTTGGTCTGGTTTTAGGGATTATTCTTAATTTTGTTGAAAATGGATATGCAATGAAGACAAAGAACCTGATAACATTCGTTCTGGCAGCTTATCTGCCGATGATAGCCATTGGTGGTGTGCAATTCTTTCTACGCAAGGGAATCGAGCCGGGAGTGCTGAGCATGAAGGCGATAATCAGTTCCGGACTTACTGCAATGGCTATGTTCATTCCGCTTGTGGCTGTTGTCGTGACACAATTCATCACAAAAGAGCCTCTGTTCAGAAATCTTGGCATTTCATTCAAGTTAAACAGATGGTGGGTTGCGGGATACCTGCTGATTCCGGTTATTGCCCTCGCCATAATGGGGGTCTCAACACTAATGCCCGGTGAAAGTTGGTCTCCGGAAAATGAGATGATTGCAACTGCAATGAAGCAGATGCCGGGTAATCTGGGGGTATGGGGATTCATAGGCATCACATTACTGAGCGGACTTCTGGCCGGAATAACCATCAACGCAGCCTTTGCATTTGGTGAGGAAATCGGTTGGAGAGGCTATCTCGTAGGACTGTTCAAAGGACAGGGATTCATCAAGACATCTGTAATAACCGGAGCCATCTGGGGTCTTTGGCATGCTCCTCTCATCATCAACGGTCACAACTACCCTCAGCACCCTGCAGCAGGCATATTTATGATGATTGCAATGTGCATACTGCTCACTCCTATATTATTATACTTCCGTCAGAAATCAGGTTCGGTAATAGTAGCTGCCGTAATGCATGGAACCTTCAACGGTGTAGTGGGACTCAGCAACATATTCGTACTTCCATTCAATGATCTGCTGATCGGAGGCCCCGGACTCGCAGGCCTGCTCGTCCTGCTTGGAACAGACCTGGTGATATTCCTTTATGACAGATACGTCACAAAAGAACACATCCTCACTTCAATAATTTAGAATTTTTCAAAATTATTTACAAAAAAGTTGCAAAAAGATTTGGAGATAAAGAAAAAATCTCTACCTTTGCATCAGAAACGATTTAGAATTATTCAAATTTAGTATAAACAATTTTAAAACTGATAACATTATGGGAAAGAAATTCAGATGCTTGGTATGCGGTTACATTCATGAAGGTGAGAATGCTCCAGAGGAGTGCCCTTTGTGCCACGTTGGTGCTGAGAACTTTGAAGAGCTTGAAGAGACAGAGGGAGAGCTGACCTGGGCTGACGAGCACAAGCTCGGTTCAGCCAAGAACGTAGACCCAGAGATTCTTAAAGGACTTAGAGATCATTTCAGCGGCGAGTGCTGCGAGGTTGGAATGTACCTTGCGATGAGCCGTCAGGCAGACAGAGAAGGTTATCCTGAGATCGCTGAGGCATTCAAGAGATATGCATGGGAGGAGGCTGAGCATGCTGCAAAGTTCGCAGAGCTCCTCGGAGAATGCGTATGGGACACCAAGACAAACGTAGAGAAGAGAATGCTTGCAGAGCAGGGCGCATGTGAGGACAAGCTCCGCATCGCTAAGCTTGCAAAACAGCAGAACCTCGACGCAATCCACGACACAGTTCACGAGATGTGTAAGGATGAGGCTCGTCACGGTGCTGGCTTCCAGGGACTTTTCAACAGATATTTCAAGTAGGCCAATCTAATACACAACGAGAGCACGCAGAACTTACAACGAAGTCTGCGTGCTCTTTATTTTGTCATAGATTCTTACTCCAGTGAATCGTCTTCAAATCCGAAGTCGGAAGCGAAACGCTCTGCGATGTCATCAGGGACATCAAAACTGAGCTCATCCCAAAGTGAATCCATCTGACGACGGTCTTTCTTTGTAGGCCTTCCTGCTCCCCTATCCCTTTTGAGGAAGAAGGTCTCAACCGGTGTTCTAAGCTTTGCGATTTCTTCTTCCGGTGTGAGATTCTCCGCATAGTTGGGTACAAGTTTAGGTCCTTGTCTCTTGTCAATCAGATCCAACACCCTGTAGGTATATGTAACCGGACCCTTGCGGGCTGTTATCATATCACCCACTTTAACGACCTTGGAAGGCTTGATGTCGGAACCGTTAACCTTAACCTTGCCGCCTTTACAGGCATCTGTCGCCTCACTTCTTGTCTTATAGACACGAATGGACCACAGATATTTATCTATTCTGACCTCGCTCATAACTACATTTCGTCCTCAAGGCCCTCATAGTCCTCATCCTCGAGAAAAGCCTCTGTTTCAGGATCGATGTATTCATCCATAATCTCCTCTGGACGAGTCACTGCCTCAAGGAGTACAGTCGATCTGTCGCGAGGCACAAGATAGAAATCTGGCATCTCTGCCGGTACGAGGATTGTCTCACCCTTAGAGAATTCATAACTTTCCATGCATTCCTCACCCTTGGCATTGAATGAAGGAACCTGAATCGATGCTGCACCCTCTATACATATGTATATGATGAAGCTTTCAAACTTTTCTGTGTATATATGAAGAGGATCTGCAAGCTTAAGTTTCGAAACATTGAACTGAGGACACTCCACAAGTGTCTCCACGACCTTACCGTCCTCATCATGGCCATGCCCACCGCATTCGCACTCGCCTTTGTGGCAAGGATGAGTCGAAGCTTCCTCTCCCCAGAGAGGTCCCTTTCTGTAAAGTCCCTGATCGAAGGCATTATAATCGATAAGATCGATTGCTTCCTCAAGATGAAGCTTACGCGCAGTTGCCGGATTGAATTCCCTGCCCCAGTCGTATAGACGGAATGTCATGTCTGAAGACTCCTGAATCTCAGCGATGAGGATTCCTCCATCAGCTGCGTGCACAGTACCTGGAGTTATGAAGATTGCATCACCGGCCTTAGGATAGATGACATTCATCACTTCCTCGACAGTACCATTGTGACACCTGTCATAGAATTCCTGAGCTGAAACCTGACGATTGAAACCGGCATATACCTTGGCACCCGGTTTCGCATCCATGACATACCATATCTCTGTCTTTCCAAGAGAATCATATCTCTCAGCTCCTACCTCATCGTCAGGATGCACCTGTACTGAAAGTTTCTCATTGATGTCAAGGAACTTGATGAGCAGAGGGAACTGTCTTCCGTAATAGTTGTACACATTCTCACCGACTATCCTCTCAAGATATGTCTCCATAAGCTCGCTGATTGTGTTGCCGGCAAGCCATCCGTTCTCCACCACAGAGTCCTCAATGCCCATATCTGCAAGCTCCCAGCTCTCACCGATGAGAACATCCTCGCCGAGGACTGTTTCATTTCCATCCTCATCACACTCTACGAAATGCTTTCCTAGATCTTTGACAAGTGCACTTCCACCCCATGGTCTTCTTGACGGGATTGGAACAAACTTCAAAGGATATAATTTCTTTTCCATAGTTTTATGAATTTGTTACAACATGCAAAGATAATTATTTTCAAGATACTTCGGATGGTCTGGATGTTGATATTTACCGTCTCGGAATCCGATTCAAGATTACCGGTCGGTGCCGGCAATGACGGAGAGTCACAAACAGCTGACCCAGGCACTGTGCCAGAGGTCATTCCCGACCTGATCGGGAATCTGAATCGGACAAGATATATAAACAAATAAATTATAGGAGTAAAGAATATGTTACCTGCAAGAAAATTTTTCGGACAGAACTTTATGCCGGATTTCTTCGGCGATCTGTTTGATAATGTAAACATTGACGGTAGAGCGCTTAAAGCACCTGCAATCAACGTCATCGAGGATGACGAAAAATACTGTCTCGAACTGGCAGCTCCAGGCTTATCAAAAGACGACTTCAAAGTACACGTTAACAGGGACGGAAACCTTGTGATCGAGATGGAGAAGAAAGAAAAGGAGGAGAAGCCTGAGTGTTGCGACGGCAAGGAATGCAAGGAAGGAAAGAACAGACGCTACATTCGTCGAGAGTTTTCATACACGAAATTCCGTCAGACTCTCCTGCTTCCAGAAAATGCTGAGAGGGATGAAATTCATGCGAAGGCTGAAAACGGAGTCCTTCACGTATGCATTCCTAAGATGCTGAAGCCAAAGACAGAGGAGGAGAAACGCGAAATCGAAATCCGTTAATCTCCAAAAGACAAAGGTGTGGAAAGAAACTCTTTCCACACCTCGTTATTATACGCCGTCGGTAATCTTAGAGACGAGCCTGAAGGGCAGCTGCCTGCTCCTCATAACCTGGCTTACCGAGAAGAGCGAACATATTCTTCTTATAAGCCTCGACACCCGGCTGATTGAATGGATTCACATCAAGCATATATCCGCTGATACCGCAAGCCTTCTCAAAGAAATAGAAGAGAGCTCCGATGTTGTACTCATTGATGCGCTCGATTGAAACAGCGATCTGAGGTACACCGCCATCGATGTGAGCAAGCTTGGTTCCGAGTTCTGCCATAAGGTTACACTCTTCAACATGCTTTCCGGTGAGGAAGTTAAGACCGTCAAGGTTCTGAGGATCGTTCTCGATGAGCATTGAACGATTGCTCTTCTCAACGCTTACAACAGTCTCCATAAGGTGACGCTCACCATCCTGAATGTACTGACCCATTGAGTGAAGGTCTGTAGTGAAATTCACTGATGCAGGGAAAATACCCTTTCCATCCTTACCTTCTGACTCACCGTAGAGCTGCTTCCACCACTCGCCGAGGAACGTAAGCTTAGGATTGTAAGCCACGAGGATCTCGATCTTCTTTCCGTTATCATAAAGAAGGTTACGCATTGCTGCATACTGAACTGCAGGATTGCACTCGCATCTCTTAGCACATGCCTCCTCCATCTCGAGAGCACCCTTAAGCATCTCTCTTACATCATAGCCTGCAAGAACGATAGGAAGAAGACCTACAGGAGTGAGGACAGAGAAACGACCGCCTACGTTATCCTCGATCACGAATGTCTTGTAACCTTCCTGAGTCGAGAGTGACTTGAGAGCACCGCGTGCCTTGTCTGTAACTGCAACGATACGCTCAGCTGCCTCTGCCTTTCCGTAAGTATCCTCAAGATATTTCTTGATAAGACGGAATGCAACAGCTGGCTCAGTGGTAGTACCTGACTTTGAGATTACTACACATGCCGCATTTCTCTCCTGAACGAGGTCCATAAGCTCGCACATATACTCCTCTGAAAGATTCTGACCTGCGAACACCACCTCAGGTGCCTCAGCCTTAGTCTTGAGCTGACGTGCAAACTGATGTGAAAGAGCCTCGATCGCGCACTTTGAACCAAGATAAGAACCACCGATACCGATTACGATAACGAGGTCCACGTTCTTAGCAGCCCAAGCGTCTCTTACAGCCTCGCACTCGTCAACAAGAGTACCGGCAAGAGTCTGTGAAGGAAGATTCTTCCAACCAAGGAAGTCATTACCTGCTCCTGTCTCATTCTCAAGAACATCAAAAGCAGCGAACGCCTTCTCTACATAAGCCTTGTATTCTGCATCATTTACAAAGGAGTTGCAGCCTCCCAAATTTACTTTAAGCATAATTTATATAGGTTTATAATCATTTGTTCCTATCTCCACATCCGACAAATATAGAACTTTTTCACGAATGAGCAATCAATACACTTCTATAATATCATCTAAAGAGGTGGAATACAGACGAGAACGATACTCGCTTCGTATTCCGTCAGCATAGTGGCCGGACCGTTGCGAAGCAAGTCTCAGCAATGAATTACCACCTGAATTGACCACATCCATGACCTTGGAAAGCCTCTCCTGTCTGTCGCGAAGCACCTCATCAGTATCAAACAGCGAAGACTGGACAGCATCCGATGGAACAATGCCGCTGACAATGACTCCTGCCTTCTTATACATATATTCAGGACGGAATATGGTCCTGAAAGCCTTCAATGCCGTCCCGACTATTTCATGAGTACTGTTGGCAGCGACAGGAAGCCTGACGGTAGCCGAAGGAAAATACTGCTTCATATCCTCTCGGAAACGATTCGTATACAGAAATGTTGTCACCTCACCGGCAGCAGAGCCCTCCTCTCTCAGTTTATGTGCGCAACTCGCCGCAAAATCAGACACACGCAAGCACAATTCTTCCTCATCCGAAATCATCTCCGCAAAAGACCTTGACGTGCATATGGACTTTCTTCTTTCATCTCTTTCTTCCTCAACACATGCGTGTCCGTGAAGTTCCTCCCACGTCCTCACCCCAGGAAGATTGAAATTTGCATTCACCCAGGTCTTCGGACGATTCACATAATCCAGAGCGGTACGGATTCCACAGGACTGCATTCTGGGAGCAAGTTTCCTTCCCACACCCCAGACGTCCTCGATAGGAGTGAGTTCAAGCGCCTTAAGCCTCTTTGCATCGGAATCCATCATGCACACACCCCTATAACCAGGATAGGTTTTGGCAAAATGACTGGCAATCTTCGCTAGAGTTTTTGTTGGAGCCACGCCTATGCTCACAGGAATTCCGATCCATTTGCGTATCCTTGCGACAAGATCGTGGCAAAGTCCAGGGATTGCCTCATGTCTGATGCCGTCCAGATGAAGATAAGCCTCATCGATGGAATATATCTCGATGTGCGGAACAGCTTCCGCCAAAATAGACATAACCCTACCTGACAGATCGCCGTACAGAGCATAATTCGAAGACCTTACCTCCAGTGCACCGTTTTCGACAAAATGCTTCACCTTGAAGAACGGAGTGCCCATCTTTATGCCCATAGCCTTACTTTCATTGCTGCGGGCCACCACACATCCGTCATTATTGGACAGCACAACAACCGGACGTCCCTCCAGCCAAGGCTGAAACACACGTTCGCACGACACAAAAAAGTTATTGCAGTCCACCAGAGCGTACATTATCTCACCTTCTTGATTACATAAGTAACGACTCCCCACATAATGAACTTGACTCCCTCTGTTATTTCAATTTCCGGATAGTCAGGGTTGGCTGGAACAAGTTTCAAAGCACCTTCAGTGAAGCAGAGACGCTTGAGAGTGAATTCACCATCCACAAAGCATACTGCCATATCTCCGTCCTGTGGCTCCAACGACCTGTCTATCACCAGTATATCTCCTTCCTCGACTCCTGCATCAATCATGGAATCCCCCACTACCCTTCCGTAGAATGTAGCGGCAGGATGCCTTACCAGTTCCTTGTTCAGATCGATCGCCTGAGTCATATAATCGGTAGCCGGCGATGGAAATCCTGCATGAATTCCATCCTGTGCCATTCCCGGCAGATCCTTGTTTAGTTCTTCCATTATCATACGTTGCTTGCTGATGCAAAAATAAATAATTTTAGTGGTATATTTGCAGCTATGGAACTGAGTAAGGACATATGTGGGTTTCTGGAAGAAAAAGGCATCAGGTGCTGCGTAAAAAGAATCGGAGCATTCGATGTCATCACAGCATGCCTCAGGAATGGAAACATCCGCGCAGTCCTGCCGGTTGAAATCAAGGCAAAGGACATGTCCGAAGCAGAAGCCCAGCAGAAAAGCCTGCAGGATGCCGTCAGGATCCTGACCGAACGCCACGGAGCATACCCGCTCATCATCACCGAAGACCGATGGGTCGTACATAACGACATGATGAAGAAACGCATTCTCTCACATCTGGAGATATTCTTTCCTGTCTATGCCCGCAACTGTGAAGTCAGGCGCATCGATAAATCAGAAGCCGCAACCTTCCTGAACGACAATCACAGTTATGGAGATGCCGCTTGCAGGTTCCGCTACGGACTCTTCCTCAAACGCCACACAGGACATATTGCAACATATGGAGAAGCATCCGGATACGAGCCCGGCACACTCGTCGCAACAGCCACCTTCTCAAATGCACGCAAATGGATAAAAGGAGACAAGACCATACGCTCATATGAATGGACCAGATATGCATCCATTCCGAAAGTAAGAGTAAACGGAGGTATGGGCAAGCTCCTGAATGCATTCATAAAAGACATCCAGCCAGATGACATCATGAGCTATGCAGACCTGGAATGGTCTGAAGGAAAGGTCTATGAACAGTTGGGATTCATTTCCGAGGGATGCAAAACTCCTGTCACATTCAAAATCGGCCCTGATATGCAAAGACAACCGACGTCATTGCCGGATCGCGACTCCATATCATTGCCGGCCCCGGATTCAACGTCAATGCCGGCCCCGACCGGCATTCTCTTCTACATCAACCTCGGCAGCAGGAAATACCGTCTCAAACTGACGGAATATGAATAAGATTTACTATCTTCGCGCCGTCTATTCAATCGAACAACAAAACACACATAATAATGGAAGCAATTGTAAAGACCGACTTTAACTTTCCTGGCCAGACAGGCCACTATGTAGGAAAGGTTCGCGACGTGTACAGCATCAATGACGAGTATCTTGTAATGGTAGTATCTGACCGAATTTCTGCATTCGATGTAGTACTTCCTAAGGGTATTCCTTTCAAGGGACAGGTACTCAACCAGATTGCCGCGAAATTCCTTGATGCAACAACTGACATCCTCCCTAACTGGAAGGTTGCTACTCCCGACCCTATGGTTACAGTAGGTCACAAATGCGAGCCATTCAAGGTTGAGATGGTTATCCGAGGCTATCTTTCAGGCCATGCATGGAGAGAGTACAAGGCCGGAAAGCGCACAATCTGTGGAGTAGAGATGCCTGAGGGAATGGTTGAGAATCAGAAGTTCCCTACACCTATCATCACTCCTACCACAAAGGCAGCAGAGGGTCATGACGAAGACATCTCTAAGGAAGAAATCATCGCTCAGGGCATCGTAAGCAAGGAAGATTACGAACAGCTCGAGGCATATACACAGGCTATTTTCCAGAGAGGAACAGAGATTGCTGCCAAAATGGGTCTTATACTCGTTGACACAAAGTACGAGTTTGGAAAGAAGGACGGTAAGATCTACCTTATGGACGAGATCCACACTCCAGACTCTTCAAGATACTTCTACGCAGAAGGTTATGCAGAACGTCTTGCTGCAGGAGAAAAGCAGAAGCAGCTTTCAAAGGAGTTCGTACGTGAGTGGCTTATGGCAAACGGCTTCCAGGGACAGGAAGGACAGCAGGTTCCTGAGATGACCGAAGAAATCGTAAACGGCATTACAGAAAGATATATCGAGCTCTACGAGAACATCACAGGCGAAACATTCGAAAAAGCGGAAGGAACAGACATCCTTGCACGCATCGAAAAGAATGTAACTGATTGTCTTGCATCTCTCTAAATTTATTTTTATCTTTGCCGCCCCTTAAAATAAAGGGGAGCTAAAAAGCGGGTGCTTTTTGGTGCAATGGGGTTTTTCTTTAAAAACCGACAGGAGTTTTAAAGAAAAAACTGAGTAACACATTTTAACTATTTACAAAACAATGAAACACATTGAACTCAAAGGCCAGGTTCGAGAGGCCGGCAACAAGGCAGCAGTAAAGGCTGTACGCAGAGCAGGACAGGTTCCATGCAACATCTATGGACTCGGAATGGAGAACATCCTCTTCACTATCGATGCTCAGGATCTCAAGACTATCACTCACACTCCTAACTCATACATCATTGACCTCGAGCTCAACGATGGCAAGAAGCTTTATGCAGTGCTTCACGAGGTACAGTATCATCCTGTTACCGACGAGGCTCTTCACGTAGATTTCCTTGCAGTATGCGAAGAGAAGCCAGTTACTATCGAGGTTCCTGTTATCGTTACCGGTCACTCAGAGGGTGTCAAGATGGGTGGTAAGCTCCTCGTTTCAAGCCGCAAGCTCCGCGTAAGCGCTATGATGAACAAGCTTCCTGACGTACTCGAGGTTGACTCAACTCACCTCATGATCGGCAAGCAGATCGTTGCTGGTGACCTCAACTTTGACGGCGTTACTATCGTATCTCCAAGAGCTACTATCATCTGCTCAGTTCGTCCTACCCGTGCTACTCAGCAGGCTAAGATGGAGCAGCAGGCTACTGGTAAGAAGAAGTAATCTGACCTGGTATGAATTATTTGGTCGTCGGTCTAGGAAACATCGGCGTCGAATATGCCAACACCAGACACAACATGGGATTCATGGTATTGGATGCTTGGGCACAGGCATCCAATATTGTTTTTGAGTCTGGCAGATATGGCTATATGGCCGTTGTTCCCTTCAAAGGCAGGAAGTTCCATCTTCTTAAGCCTTCGACATATATGAACCTCAGCGGAAAGGCTGTGCGCTACTGGATGAACGAACTAAAGATTCCCGTGGAGAATCTTATCGTCATCTCGGATGACCTCAACATTCCGTTCGGCACCCTGCGCCTTCGCAAGAATGGAAGTGCAGGCGGTCACAACGGACTCACCAACATCAACGAGATGATTGGTACACAGGACTATGCAAGAATCAGAGTCGGTATCGGAAATGAATTCGGCAGAGGCCAGCAGGTCAATTATGTACTCGGAGAGTTGAGCAAAGAAGAACTTCTCGACATGGAAGACATCAGCAAGAGAGTCATAGATGGAGTGAAGGCTTGGGCTACAATAGGTGTCGACAGGGCCATGAATACTGTCAATACCAAGCCAAAAGTACAATAACCAACAATTTACGTGATTTTTTATCAGCATTTTTTGGAAAATTAAATGATTATCCATAACTTGGCTGAAGTTTTTGATGCTTAATGTTTAACGAACACTAAAATTAGAACACAATGAAAGCACTTGTAGATCAGATCAAGGCCGAGTATGAAGTATTCGTAAAGAACGCAGACGCTCAGGTAGAGAAAGGAAATAAGGCAGCTGGCGCACGCGCTCGTAAGGCAGCTCTTAACCTTATGAAGGCTATGAAGGACTTTAGAAAGGCTTCTAACGAGGCAGCGAAATAAGTCAATCATTTCAGTCGAAAGAATAACGGCATCCCAAATCGGGATGCCGTTTCTGTTTATGATTGACTGATCTCAGCCTATTCGAAAGAAAAGCGCGGACCTCGGTCCGCGCTCAAATATAAGTCAAGACGACCATTCCTACATAGCACTGTATGTAGTAATACTTCCCCAGCCATAAATTACAGTACCGTAAATATATTTAGCTGAAGGGATGAAAGTCAAATTCGCTGAAACAGGACCCCACATAGTTGTGTCGGTCTGAGGAATAGTGATGATTGTAGTATTTGCATCGCCACTTACAGTAGCATAGAATACTGTTGTATCAAATCCAAACACTATCTTAAGGTCACCCTTTGAAGGATCTTCACTAAGCGAAACTGTCAACTTGCCTGGTGCCGGATAGCCAGAGAAGCCAGACTCTGTATATTCACCTACAACTGCAGCAGCGAGAGGATTGACTGTAGCTTCACCGCCTTCGCCTTCACCCTCGTCAGAACCTCCTACCTTAGTTGCAACATAGTCCTTCAACTCATTGTAGTTGCCATCCCTCCAAGCAGGCATTGTAATAGTTCCGTCTGCATTTACAGTAAGAACGATCACTGCTGATGGATCCCAGATTGTACCAAGCTTAGGATGTGACTGTCCGCCAACAGCTACTGTAATCTTTGAGTCTGCGTATGTTGCATAACCCTGATATGCTGAACCGTCGCTTGTAACAAGGAACTTAACATAAAGACGTCCGAATGAAGCCTCCTCGCTTGCTGAGATAACCATTCCATTCTCAGCTGGAGTAGCCTTAGAGTGAGTCCAAGCTTCATTGTATGTTCCTACGAGAGCCAATTCCTCTTCTGTAAGCTCAGGAGCGCCCAATGGAAGGAATGCAGTATAGTTTGAATATGTGGTGTATCCAAGATTAAGATTAGCAATCTCCAATGTTGAGAAATCAGCAGCTACTGTCAATGTTCTTGTATACTTGCCGTCGTAGAGGTTAAGCTTACCTGACTCATAGTCACCATAAAGAGTTGATCCACATATCACGACCTTATAAAGGCCCTTAGTCTCATCATCAGACTCCTGAATCTTGAGTGTACCTGTCATTGACTGACCATACATTGAATAAGTCTCAAGATATTCACCAACGAGCTCTGCTGCGAATGCCTTCTGAGATACTGCGAAAGTTGCAAGAACGTTTTCTGTACCCCTCTCCTTCAAAGTCACATTAGCCTTGCGTGATGCTGTTGTATTTGCTTCTGCAGTGAGAACGATAGTCTCATTACGTACAGCAGCCTTAGTCTCGGTAAATGTCAACCATGCACCGTCTGATACTACATCATAATCAACAACTGTAGATACAGGTATCTCGACTGTTCCACCAAGGTGTGAAGCCTTAATCTCAGTCTCTGTTACATTCACCAGGAGCTTGTCACCTGCGGCAATCTCTAGAGTCTGAGCCTTGATCTCACCTGTCGCGTTATTGATTGCATACATATCCACATATCCTGCAACAGTTCCAAGAGTTACTGTAACTGTGCTGTTTTCACGGTCAACAACTGCCTCAAGACCTGCAGAAGGGTAAGCGCGAACTACTGTTGTTGCAGCAGCAGACTCACTGACTGTATAAGAAAGAGTTACTGTAGAACCAACCATACCGGAAACTGCCTCAGGAACAGTCACCTTGAATGTGAACTGATAGAGAGGAAGCACAAGGTCATGCTCTGAACCCTTGATGCTGATTGTTACTACACCAGCCTCTTCATCAACTGTAACAGCGTCAAACCATGCATCTCCTTGCTCACCCGGAGCACCTGGAGCACCCGGAGCACCCGGAGCACCTGGGGCACCATTCTGACCGTCAGCACCCTTTACAAGGCCGAGATCGATCTTGCTGCCATCCTGGATTGTAACATAGAGATGTCCGTCAGCACCAATCTCAAAATCAAGTTTCTTGACTGCTGGGATCTTCTTTCCGTTTGAATCGAGAATCCAATCGCCACCTTCATACTTCCAGTACCACTCACCATCAAACATATCGATAGTTGGAGTAAGACCTGCTACACCCTTGTCACCCTGAGGACCTGTCTGACCATTTGAAATGACTACAGGCTCACCCTCAGTGAATGAAATCTCGTAACCTGTTACATTACCGGCTGCATCTTTCAATTCAGTTACACCAGTAACATAAACTTTATCCTGGAGGTTTGAGAGGATATTGCTGACACCATCCATTTCAACGTCCAAAGCAGCCACAATCTCTTCAAGAGAAGCCACTTTCTGCTCAAGAACTGATACTCTATTCTCAAGCCCTTTAGTACAGCCAAGCAATAACATTGCACCGGCTGCCAATGCGCATAATACTTTTTTCATAATTATTAAGGTTGTTTTATTGATTGCGTTTTCTGAGTAAAAACGCGTAAATTTATGAAAAATCTGTTAAATTTGCACGATTTTCAGCTAGAAAATAGAAAAACAGATAATTAAATAATTCAAACTATCATGAGAAAACACATTGTAGCAGGCAACTGGAAAATGAACACAACAGTTGCAGAGGGCGTAGAGCTCGCAAAGGCAGTAGTTGAGCAGTCAGCACAGGTTCCGGCAGACGTTAAGCTTATCATTGCACCTCCATTCACTCACCTCTACCCAGTAGCTGAGGTAGTAAAGGGTTCTGCAGTAGGTCTTTCATCACAGAACTGCGCAGACAAGGAGAAGGGTGCTTACACTGGCGAGGTTGCTGTAAACATGCTCCAGAGCGTAGGTTGCGAGTACGTTATCCTTGGTCACTCTGAGAGAAGAGAGTACTATGGTGAGACTGACGCTAAGCTTGTTGAGAAGGTGAAGCTCGCTCTTGCACAGGGACTTTCTCCAATTTTCTGCATCGGCGAGAAGAAGGAGGAGCGCGAGGCTGGTCGTCATTTCGAGGTTGTTACCGAGCAGGTTAAGAACGTTCTTTTCGAGCTCACTCCAGAGCAGATGGCAAACGTTATCGTTGCATACGAGCCGGTTTGGGCTATCGGTACAGGTCTTACTGCTACAGCAGAGCAGGCTCAGGAGATCCACGCTGAGATCCGCAAGGTTCTTGCTGAGAAATTCGGTGCACTCGCTGAGGAGATTTCTATCCTTTACGGTGGTTCATGCAACCCTACTAACGCTAAGGAACTCTTCGCATGCCCTGACATCGACGGTGGTCTTATCGGTGGTGCAGCCCTCAAGGCAGACAGCTTCATCGCAATCGCTACTTCATTCTAATTGACACAATTTATAATTATTATAGGTCATCCTATATTTGAAAACTGAATCCCTCCCACCCCTTCGGTGCGGGTCCCGCCGGCGGGCTAAAGCCCTTCTGCTCGTGCACGAAAGTCCACTGGACTTTCTCTAAAGGCACTCACGACCGTTCACGAGGCCACGGGCGGCCACGGTTTTCAAATATAGGATGACCTAAAAGAATAGTGACAGATCGATATGAAAAAGGTAATATTTCTAACGATGGCCGCTTTTTGTATGCTTGCGTGCAACAACACAGATGATGTGAAAGAAAAGGTTGAGAGCTATGCTGTAGTCGAGGTAAAGTCACCTCTTTACGATGCTCTCTCTGAGAATGACAAGAAGATCGTTGCACTTTTCCGTCAGGCAGGTGAAATCATGGATGAGCTCTTCTGGAAGCAGACATACGGCGACAAGACTGAAATGGAAGCTCTCACAGACGAATATGCAAGGGCATATGCAATGATCAACTACGGTCCTTGGGATCAGCTTGACAACAATGCTCCTTTCGTAGAGGGTTACGGAGTGAAGCCACTCGGATGTCAGTACTATCCGCAGGATATGACTATGGAGGAGTGGAATGCATTCGAGGATCCTGACAAGCTCAATCTTTACACAGTAATACGTCGTGATGAGAACGGCGCTCTCAAGACAGTATGGTACCGCGACGAGTACAAGGAAGAGCTTGAGAAGGTATGTGCACTTCTTGAAGAAGCTGCAGCTCTCACTGAGAATGAGGGAATGCGCACCTACCTTACTGAGCGTGTAAAGGCATTCCGCACAGACGATTATCTTGCCAGTGACCTTGCATGGATGGACATGAAGGACTGCAATATGGACCTTGTGATTGGCCCTATCGAGAACTATGATGATCATCTTTTCGAGGCGAAGGCAGCATACGAGTGCTTCATCCTTCTCAAGGACGAGAAGCGCAGTGCCAATCTTGCAAAGTACGTAGGTCTTCTCCCTACTCTCCAGAAAATGCTTCCTTGCGCACCAGAGTATAAGACTTTCGTACCTGGTACATCATCTGACCTCAACGTGTATGATGCTATCTTCTACGCAGGAGACTGCAACGGAGGAAGCAAGACTATCGCAATCAACCTTCCAAACGACGAGAGAGTTCATGCAGCAAAGGGTGCACGTCGTCTTCAGCTTTACAACAGCATGATGGCTAAGTTTGACAAGATCATGGCTCCTATCGGAGAGGTTCTCGTTACACCTGAGCAGCAGAAGTACCTTACTGCAGATGCATTCTTCTGGAATGTTACTTTCCACGAGGTTGCTCACGGTCTTGGTGTAAAGCAGACTGTTAACGGAAAGGGCACTGTAGATCAGGCAATGGGTGACCAGAAGACTTCATGGGAAGAGGCTAAGGCTGATATCCTCGGTCTGTTCATGGTAAGCAAGCTCATAGATATGGGCGAGATCACAGACATCACCAAGGAGGAGTCAATCGCTACCTTCATCGCCGGCATCGTCCGTTCAGTACGTTTCGGTTTCGCATCATCACACGGCAAGGCTAACATGATGTGCTACAACTACATGGAGGATCATGGCGCATTCACCCGCAACAAAGAAGGCAAGTGGGTGATAGACTTCGAGAAGGCAGCCGCAGCTGTCGACTCATGGGCAAGCCTCATCCTCGAGACACAGGCTACCGGAAACTTCGAGTTCGCACAGAAGTATGCTGCAGAAAATGCAAGCATCCGCAAGGCTCTTGCAGCTGATATCGAAAAGGTAAACGGAGCAGGTATTCCACGCGACATCGTCTTCGACTTCGCTTGGTAAAGCAGTTCCTGATAAATATTTATCCTCCTGCCCTATGGTAGGAGGATTTTTTTGTTTATCTTTGTGGGTTGCTAAGATATCTCTCGACTGCGCTCGAGATGACAGATAGAATAAAGATAAAAGATAATACGATATGAAGAATTTTGTACAGGAACTCATGTGGAGAGGTATGATTCAGGACATCATGCCAGGTACTGAAGAGAAGCTTATGGAAGGATCTACTGCAGCATACGTAGGTATCGACCCGACAGCAGACTCTCTCCACATCGGACATATGGTCAGCATCATGATTCTCAAGCATTTCCAGAACTGCGGTCACAAGCCGATCGCTCTCGTCGGAGGTGCGACAGGTATGATCGGTGACCCATCAATGAAGTCACAGGAGCGTAATCTCCTCGACGAAGCGACTCTCAACCACAACGTAGCGTGCATCAAGGCACAGCTCAGCAAGTTCCTCGACTTCGAATCAGAGGCATCAAACAAGGCAGAGCTCGTAAACAACTACGACTGGATGAAGAACTTCACATTCCTTGACTTCGCACGCGAGATCGGAAAGCACATCACTGTAAACTACATGATGGCTAAGGACTCTGTAAAGAAGAGACTTTCAGGTGAGGCTCGCGACGGTATGTCATTCACAGAGTTCACTTACCAGCTCCTTCAGGGATACGACTTCCTCTACCTCTATGAGAACATGGGCTGTACTCTCCAGATGGGTGGTGCAGACCAGTGGGGCAACATCACTACAGGTTCAGAACTCATCCGCCGTATTCTTGGAAAGGAGGCATTTGCACTTACCTGCCCTCTCATCACTAAGGCAGACGGCGGCAAGTTCGGTAAGACAGAGAAAGGAAACATCTGGCTCGATCCTGAGCGCACATCACCATACCAGTTCTACCAGTTCTGGCTCAACGTATCAGACTCTGACGCAGAGAAATACATCAAGATCTTCACAATGCTTACAAAGGAGGAAATTGATGCTGCTATCGCACAGCATGCTGAAGTTCCAGAGCGTCGCGAACTCCAGAAACTCCTTGCTAAGGAAGTTACAACTATGGTTCACGGTGCAGCAGAGTATGAGAACGCAGTGGCTGCTTCACAGATGCTCTTCGGTAACGCTACCAAGGAAGCTCTCATGAACCTTGATGAGAAGACATTCCTCGCTGTATTCGATGGTGTTCCTACATTCGAAGTTGCAGCTGACAAGTTCCCTCTTGGAGTGATTGACCTCCTCGCAGGTGAATCACAGGTATTCCCATCAAAGGGTGAGTGCCGCAAGATGATCCAGGCAAACGGTGTAAGCCTCAACAAGGAGAAGGTGGCTGACATCAACGCTCAGATCGGAAGCGAGTCATTCATCAACGGCAAGTATATCCTCGCACAGAAGGGTAAGAAGAACTACTTTATCATTAAAATTGCGTAATGGAGAAGACAGGTGAAAGCACTAGGCAGCTTAAGGTTGCCAAGGAAATACAGAAGGAGATGGCTGAGATCATCCGCAGCAAGGGTATGGCGGCATTCGGCGGCGCGCTTGTGTCTGTAAGCGGAGTAAAGATCAGTCCGGATCTTTCCATTGCAAAGATTTATGTCAGCATCTTCCCGTCAGAAAAGGCTGAAGCCGTAATGGAAGTTCTCGATGAAAACAACAGAGCACTCCGCGGCGAGCTCGGCAACAAGGTGGGAAAGCAGCTACGCATTGTTCCAGAGATTGCATTCTACCTTGACAGTTCGCTTGACTACGTGGAGCACATCGAGGAACTGCTGAAGAAATAGATTTCTCGACAAGTTGACAGATGAGACTGGCACCGTTCATAGCTGGAAGATACCTTTTCGCCAAGAAGTCACATAATGTGATCAACATCATTTCGGCGATAAGCGCAATCGGCATGGCAATAGGAACAGCAGCACTCATCATCATTCTGTCTGTATATAACGGGTTCGACTCGCTCATCAGATCTATGATGAGTACGGTCGAGCCCGATCTTTTGATAACTCCATCTACTGGCAAAGTCTTCATCCCGGAAGGAGAGACATACGACTGGATATACGACCAGCCATCAGTAAAAAGCATGTGTTGTGTGCTTCAGGAGCAGGTCTTCATCAATTATGACGGCAAGCAGGGACTTGCAAAGGCAAAGGGAGTCGATTGGGTATATGAGGATGAGTCAAGTCTCAAGGAGCATATAACCGACGGTGAATTCAAACTCCACAAGGGAGACATTCCTCTTGCTGTCGTGGGAGCAGGTCTTGCATATGAGATGCAGATTAATCCGAGATTTCTTGCTCCTATCGAAATCTATTTCCCGTCACGCACACGCAAGATTTCATTGGCCAACCCAGCCTCTGCAATTGAATCGATAAGAGTCTGGCCTTCAGGATTGTTTTCTGTAAACACCGATGTGGACAAGGAACTTATGATCCTGCCTATTGCTAAGATGCAGGAGCTTCTAGAATACGAAAACGAAGTGTCCGGCGTAGAGATCAGACTGACAGACAACTCAGACACAAAAGAGCTGAAGCGTCTTCAGAAAGAGATTTCAAGTAAGCTTGGACCTGATTTCAAGGTAAAGGACAGATTCCAGCAGAATGAATCACTCTACAAGATGATGAAGTATGAGAAGGCAGCGATCTATATGATCCTAATATTCGTCATCATAATCATTGCTTTCAACATCTTTGGAAGTCTCACGATGCTGATCATCGAAAAACGCTTCGACATAGAGACACTCAAGAGCCTTGGAGCCACAGAAAAGCTCATCAAAAGGATCTTTGTTCTGGAAGGCTGGATGATTTCACTCGCCGGACTTGCCGGAGGTCTCTTTCTGGGAGTCCTGTTTTCGCTACTCCAGCAGTGGTTCGGTTTCATAAAGATGCCAGGACATTTCGTAGTCCAGGCATACCCTATAATACTTTCATGGACAGACGTAATGCTGACCGCAATCGGAGTGACAGTCATCGGCTATCTCATCGCTCTCATCCCGGCTCACACACTTAATCGTCGGGCCTGATGAATCCAAGAAAAAGCATATTTCCATTCCTTACATGGTGCGCTCTGCTTATTCTGCTGGCGGGAATCGATCTACTGCAAGGTATATTCCCCATAAGTTCTGAAGCAGACCTGGTTATACTGAGAATGGTACGTCTCCCGCGAATCCTTACAGCCATAATTGCAGGAGGCGGTCTTGCTGTTGCCGGAGCACAGATGCAGAGCATACTGATAAATCCACTTGCAGACCCTCACATCATGGGCATCAGCTCCGGAGCATCATTTGGTGCAGCCATCGCTACTCTTGCAGGCGGATACATCGGTCTGTCAGGAGGAATGTCTGTTGCAATCGCATCAATAACTGGAGCAGCTGTTGCATCTGCAATAATAATGGCAGCATCCCTAAAATTCCGAAGAGCCACTACCCTGCTGGTCTTCGGTGTCATGCTGAGCTTCATAGTCAATGCGCTCGTAACAGTACTTCAATCAGGTAGTGACGCAGAAAGTCTGAAGATATACCACAGCTGGTCAGCCGGAAGCTTCTCCACAACATCAGCTACAGAAATAATAATAATGTCCGTTGCCCTTGCATTGGGATTTATGATCGCATTGGCCGGAAACAAAGGTCTGGATATAATTCTTTTTGGGGATGACTTTACTACCCTCTCAGGAGCAAATCCTCGAAAGATCAGAATAAATGCTCTTCTGAGCTGCTGTCTGATTACAGGCACTGTGACTGCTTTCTGCGGTCCGATCGGATTTGTCGGAATAGTCGCACCACATATCGCCAGAACACTATGGAAGACATCTGCTCATAGGTATATAATCCCGGGATCTTTCCTTTGTGGCAGTACGATAGGCATAGCAGCCGATCTGCTTTCGCAGGTTACTCCTGCACTCATACCTATTTCGAGCACAATGGCCTTGGTAGGCATTCCTATCATATTATATATATTGATCAAAAGACCTGAATACAGATGAAAAAGACACTGATACAGGTCAGAAACCTGGCCATCGGACACAAGGACAGACCACTATTCGCAGACATCAGCTTCGACATATGCGAAGGAGACGTCATACTACTCTGCGGTGCAAACGGAAGCGGAAAGACCACTCTTCTGAAAGCATTGACAGAGATTAGAACTGAGGTGGAGATTGCTATGATCCCCACACGCATTCCAAAGATTAAAGGATTCACGCTCAATGAGTTCATCAATCTGAGTTGCTACAACAAGCAGAACGCGGATTCTGATAAGGCATTGAAGAAGCTTGCACTTTCACACCTGGCAGACAGAGACATATCTACTCTTAGCGACGGAGAATTCCAGAAAGGAACCATTGCTGCAGCTATTGCAAAAGGTGCTGAAATCATCCTTATGGACGAGCCTACTGCCTTTCTGGATACAGAAAACAGAAGAAACGTGCTCAGTACTCTACGCAAACTTTGTGAAGAAACCGGAACTGCAGTCATATTTTCCTCACACGACCTCTACGAAGCACTCGAGACATGCAATAAAGTCATTGCCTTAGGTGCTGACAGACAGTGCCATATATCATCTGAGAATTTTAAAGACACCATATCCGCAATATTCTCGAAGGACTGAATCCCTAACGTTTGCTTTTAGCGAAACATTTTATACCTTTGGGGTTCATTTTACAGATATGGACAAGAGATTATTCCTGATAGACGGACATTCCCTCATCTTCAAGATGTACTATGCATTCCTGAGACATCCTATGATCAACTCAAAGGGTGCGGACATGTCCATCCTTTTCGGATTCACAAAATATATTCTTGAACTCATCGAGAAGGAGAAACCCACTCATTTTGCGATTGCATTCGACCCTCCGGGAGGCACGTTCAGACATGAAATGTTCCCGGAATATAAAGGCACACGCAGCGAGACTCCACAATTGGTGATAGACTCACTTGAACCGCTCTGCGAATTATGCAAGGCGATGAGTTTTCCTGTGCTGATGGTAAAGGGATTCGAGGCTGACGACGTCATCGGTTCGATGGCCAAACGTGCAGAGAAAGAGGGCTTTACCACATATATGGTAACTCCGGACAAGGACTACGGCCAGTTGATATCTCCATCCATAATCCAATACAAGCCAGGCAAATCCGGAAGTGAGAGTGAAATGGTTGACGTAGAGAAGATCTGTGAGAAATACAACATCTCAAGACCGGAACAGGTAATTGAAATTCTGACAATCGTCGGTGACAGTTCAGATAATGTACCCGGAGTAAAGGGAGTCGGCGAGATTGGTGCAGGCAAACTGATTTCAAAATACGGAAGCGTAGCTGAAATCTACAATCATATCGATGAACTGACACAGAAGCAGAGGGAAGCATTTGAGAATGCCAAGAGCCACATAGAACTCAGTCACACTCTTGTAACCATCAAGACGGACATCCCACTTGATGTAACTGCTGAAGATATGGAGATAACAGGGGTATACACTCCTGAAGCAGTCGATCTCTTTGAGAAATATGAATTCGGTTCTCTGCGTAAGTATCTTGGCGATGTCCAGGGCAGCACTTCTAAGGAGGAGAAAAGGATATCTGTAAAAGAAACAGATGCAAATAAGATAGCTGAGCTTGCTGCCAGAAATGGAGAATGTGCTGTCATAGTGGAAGGAAGCGGAAGCAGTATATTCACTGAAATAAAGAAAGTCACAGTCGCTGTTGCTGGAGGCGGAGCACTTGAGTGCTTCGTTGCAAAAGGCAGAGCAGATGAATTCAAGAGTCTGCTTGCAGACGAGAGCATCATAAAATACGGCTACGACCTTAAATATCAGAAGAATGTTCTATGCAACAACGGAATGGACCTGTGCGGAAGGCTCATGGACCTCGAGTTGATGCACTATCTGATTGATCCGGAGAAAAGCCATAAGGCAGACATCCTGTCAAGAAGCTATCTTGATGTAAGCATTGAAAACAACAATGAGACTGAGTCTAAGGAAGAGCTTTCACTTTTCGATGACAACACTGATACAGAAGAGAGCACAGACAGGTCATGCGAAGCTAGTGCAATATGTCTCCTTGGAAGAAAAATCAGAGAAGACCTCGAAAGCAAGGGACTGGACACCCTCTACGATTCGATGGAAGAGCCATTGCAGAAAGTTCTTTCCGCTATGGAACTTGAGGGAGTGAAGATTGATACAGTACAACTCAAAAGGTATGCTGCCGGACTATCTGCAGAAATGAACGGGATTCAGGAAAGAGTAAGAGAGATGGCAGGAGAGCCTGACCTGAACATATTGTCACCAAAACAGATCGGAATCCTGCTTTTTGAAAAGCTCAATCTTGACCCCAAGGTAAAGCCAAAGAGTGGAGTAAGATACAGCTATCCTACGGATGAAGACACGCTTTCAGCACTTGCTGACAAGCATCCTATAATAAATGAAATACTTGAATACAGAGGAGTGAAGAAACTGCTCTCTACCTACATTGAGCCGCTTCCTACATATATTTCCCCTGTAACAGGAAAGATACATACAACATTCAACCAGGCACTGACAGCTACCGGACGCCTGAGTTCCTCAAAACCGAATCTTCAGAACATTCCGATCAGGACTGAGAGAGGTAAGGAGATTAGGAAGGCATTCATTCCAAGTCGTCCTGGAGGAATCATTCTTTCTGCCGACTATTCTCAGATTGAGCTCCGAATAATGGCTCACCTGAGTTGTGACATGCATCTTATAAATGCATTCCGCAACGGACAGGATGTTCACGCAATGACTGCTGCAAAGATCTTCGGAATTGCACCAGAAGATGTCACTGCAGACCAGAGAAGAATCGCCAAGACCGCGAACTTCGGCATCATGTACGGCATCTCGTCATTCGGACTTTCCCAGAGGCTGCATATTGGAAGGGCTGAGGCCAAGAAAATCATTGAAGATTATTTTGCAAACTTCCCTGCAATTTCAGCATATATCGAAGACACACTCGCTTCTGCTAGAGAATTCGGTTATGTCGAGACGCTGTTTGGAAGAAGACGCTACCTGCCTGATATCAATTCCAAGAATGGCACAGTACGCGCACTAGCAGAAAGGACTGCCATCAACGCTCCTATCCAAGGAACCTCAGCAGACATCATCAAGCTTGCTATGATCAATGTCCAAAAGAGAATTTCAGAAGAGGGACTCAAGAGCAGAATGATACTTCAGATTCATGACGAACTCCTGTTTGACACCCTTCCGGAAGAAGTAGAGAGACTGAAAGAAATCGTCTGCTATGAAATGCAGAATGTTATAGAACTATCCATACCATTAACCGTCGACTGCAACTATGGAAACAACTGGCTCGAGGCTCACTAATCTGTCTGATGCAGAACTCGTAAAACTTGCTGTGGAGCAACACCAGACAGCATTCATTGTCCTGTACACCCGCTATAATGCCGGTGTCAGAAGTCACATATCGAGATATGTGGCGCAGAAGGAGGAGATTGAAGACATATGTCTTGAAAGTTTCCAGAAGGCTTTCAGTCAGATTCAGACATTTAACCCTGAATTCAAGTTCTCTACCTGGCTCTACAGAATCGCAAGAAACACAGCTTTCGATCACTTGAGCAAGAACGACAGGGAGAAAAGCTATATGCCGATGACCTCCATAAATGAGGATAATGCGGAACTGAAGGAGCTGACAGCAACTACCCATAATCCGGAGGACGACATTATCAATCAGCAGGAGTACGACAAATGGCTGACAAACATCGAGAAGCTCAAGGACGACTACAGGACTGTTGCAAAAATGAACCTGATCGAGAATTTCGGATACAAGGAGATCGCTGATGCACTTGATATGCCGATCAACACGGTCAAGACAAAAATCCGCCGCGCCAAGGCTCAGCTTCTCAAGATGATGGACTATTCGGACGAACTGCTATAACCGTCATTCCCGACCTGATCGGGAATCCAAAACAACAAGAACATGACTTTTGAAGAATTCAAGAATATACTGAACAACAAGTTCCCTGAAGTGACCGAACTGCAGATGAAGCAGTTCGAGAAGATGGACGCACTTTACCGCGACTGGAATTCAAAGATTAATGTAGTATCGCGAAAGGACATAGACGAACTTTATCGTCATCATATCCTTCATTCTCTTGGAATTGCTGCCTACCTCAAGACGCAGATGCCGGACGTATATGACCGTCTCCGCGGAGAGGGAGTCTATGCGGCTGCCCTGCCTATGAAGATCCTTGACCTGGGAACAGGAGGAGGATTCCCTGGCATTCCGTTGGCTGTAATGTTCCCTGGTGCCCAATTTACATTGTGTGATTCCATTGGCAAGAAGATTACCGTTGCTCGCGAGGTAGCAGCCGGTCTTGATCTGAAGAATGTCACTACTGTCAACGCCAGGGCTGAATCCCTCCCTGAAACATTCGATTACATCGTTTCGAGAGCTGTGACTTCACTGGAGAACTTTATGCCGTGGGTAAAAGGGAAATATTCAGAGGGTATACTTTATCTGAAAGGAGGAGACCTAGCCGAGGAGATTTCAAATGCAATGTCGAGATTCAAGATGAGAAAGGGTTCCGTGCATTCGTGGCCTATATCCAGCTGGACAGATGACCCATTCTTTGAGACCAAACAGGTGATTTATATTGAACGCTAAAAGTTTTCAAAAATATTTTGCAATTAAAATCAAAAGTACTACCTTTGCACTCCCAAAAGTGAATATATAAAAATATCTAGATATGAAAAGAACATTCCAACCATCAGAGCGCAAGCGTCGCAACAAACATGGCTTCCGCGAGCGCATGTCGACTCCTAACGGACGTCGCGTATTGGCAGCTCGCCGTCGTCGCGGCCGCAAGAAATTGACTGTATCATCTGAGGACAGATGGTAATCATACAGAAGAGTGGCAATCGCCACTCTTTTTGTTTTATGGTAAGTATTGCTTATTTTTGCATAAGTTAACACAACAACTATGAACAGGACAATAATTACAGTAGTAGGAAAAGATACTGTCGGTATCATCGCAAAGGTCTGCACCTATCTCGCAGAGAACCACATCAACATTCTTGACATATCACAGACCATCGTTCAGGGTTTCTTCACAATGATGATGATTGTGGATGTAACCAAGATGGAAATGGACTTTGTGACTCTCACTGAGCAGATTACCAAGATCGGCGAGGACACAGGAGTCCAGATCAAATGCCAGAGAGAGGAAATCTTCGACAAGATGCACAGAATCTAATCCCTTCTGAATTATGATCAATATCCACGAGGTCCTCGAGACCAACAATATGATTGAGCACGCAAACTTCGACGTGCGCACCATTACCATAGGTATCAGTCTTCTGGACTGTGCAGACACCGATGTTGACGTAACCTGCAGCAAGATTACAGAAAAGATCCTCAGGATTGCCGGAAATCTCAAGAAGACTGCAGAAGACATCTCCACAGAGTTCGGTGTTCCTATTGTAAATAAACGAATTTCAATCACCCCTATATCACTTGTCGGAGCCGCATGCTGCAAGACTCCTGCAGACTATGTCAAGATAGCTAAGACTCTTGACGCTGCTGCTGCAGAGGTAGGAGTAAACTTCCTCGGAGGCTACTCAGCAGTGGTTTCAAAGGGTATGACCCAAAGTGACAGATTACTCATCGAATCTATCCCTGAGGCTCTTGCCTGCACAGAGCGCATCTGCAGTAGTGTAAATGTAGGTTCGACGAAGACAGGCATCAACATGGATGCTGTACGTCTTATGGGTGAGACCATAAAGAAGGCTGCAGAGAGGACTGCAGAGCGCGATTCCTTCGGATGCGCGAAGCTGGTTGTTCTCTGCAACGCTCCTGACGACAACCCGTTCATGGCAGGAGCATTCCACGGCGTAACTGAGAGTGATGCCATCATCAATGTCGGCGTCAGTGGTCCGGGAGTAGTGAAATGCGCTCTTGAACAGGTTCGCGGAAAGAGTTTTGAAGTCCTTTGCGAGACCATCAAGAAGACTGCGTTCAAGATTACCCGCGTAGGTCAGCTCGTAGCTCAGGAAGCATCACGCAGGCTTGGCATTCCATTCGGAATCATAGACCTCTCTCTCGCTCCAACTCCGGCTATCGGTGACAGCGTTGCTGACATTCTTCAGGAAATCGGCCTTGAAAAAGCAGGAGCACCTGGAACTACAGCTGC
Source organism: Candidatus Cryptobacteroides sp. (assembly GCA_045126915.1). Classification (GTDB taxonomy): domain Bacteria; phylum Bacteroidota; class Bacteroidia; order Bacteroidales; family UBA932; genus Cryptobacteroides. The sequence goes on along the minus strand of JBGVPH010000012.1, from coordinate 7,773 downwards.
TCTTGCACTCCTGAACGATCAGGTAAAGAAGGGTGGAGTCATGGCATCATCCTATGTAGGAGGTCTCAGCGGAGCCTTTATTCCTGTCAGTGAAGACCAGGGAATGATCGAGGCAGCAGAGTGCGGTGCACTTACCATCGAGAAGCTCGAAGCGATGACCTGCGTCTGCTCTGTAGGACTTGATATGATAGCCATCCCTGGCGACACACCGGCAAGCACAATCTCCGGAATCATCGCTGATGAATCTGCTATCGGCATGATAAACCAAAAGACAACTGCTGTACGTATCATTCCGGTTGTTGGAAAGACTGTAGGAGATAACGTGGAATTCGGAGGTCTCCTCGGACATGCCCCAGTAATGCCGGTCAACCGCTACAGCTGTGAGGCATTCATCTCGCGCGAAGGACGTATCCCAGCTCCTATCCATAGCTTCAAGAACTAAGGAAGTGATGGAAGGACACGAAAAATATATGAAAGAAGCTCTCCGAGAGGCAGCATATGCCGCGGCAGAAGATGAGGTTCCTATAGGTGCCATCATTGTCTGTCGCGGCAAAATCATTGGCAAAGGTCATAATATGACAGAAAAGTTGAATGACCCGACTGCTCACGCAGAGATGATTGCCATCACTGCAGCCACAGAGGCCATGGGTGGCAAATATCTGAATGACTGCACATTGTACGTCACAGTTGAGCCATGCCCGATGTGCGCAGGTGCTCTTGCCTGGTCGCAGATCGGTAGGGTTGTCTACGGAGCATCAGATCCAAAGCGAGGCTTTTCTCTCTTCTCCCCTTCCCTCATGCATCCCAAGACAGAAGTCGTGTCAGGAGTTCTTGCAGATGAATGCGGCCGTATGGTCACAGATTTCTTCCTTGCTAAACGTCGTTGATCATGGAGTGGCTTGAAGGTCTTGGTCTGCTAGGACTCTTCATCGGCACCTTTCTGGCTGCCACTATCTTTCCTTTCAGTTCAGATGCCTTGTATCTGGCAATTCTTGCTGCGACCGGTGACACAGCAGGATGTCTGATTGTCGGCACTATAGGGAACTGGCTTGGAAGTGTGGTCACATATTGGATTGGCTGGATCGGGAAATGGGAATGGATAGAGAAATGGTTCAATGTACGCAAAGAGACACTCGCCAAGCAAAAGGAAAAGGTAGACCGCTATGGTGTCTGGCTCGCCCTGACTGCCTGGGTACCTTTCATCGGAGATGTAATAGCAATTGCCCTTGGTTTCTATAAAACCCGACCATTCTGGACAATGATTCTACTTCTTATAGGTAAATTCCTACGATTCCTTGTATGGAACCTTATATACGGGTTGTTTTAAGAACCCTATATTACTCCCTAGGCACGTTCGCCCTAAGAATTCTGCATCGTTCAATCCTGAGACCACTGAAAGTATTAACTATTTTACTATCTTCGTAACGTAAATAATATAAGCTATCAGCCAAATACATAAAAAAACAAAATATGAAGAAACTTGTACTAGCAGCTACCCTGATTGTTGCATCGATTGCTTCTGCTCTAGCAAAGGATTATCAGATTTCAACTCCTAAGACAAGCATCATCCTCTCTGCAGAGGAGGGTGAGGCTCTCTACTTCCGCTACTATGGCAGCAAGGCAACTGCCGACGATTTGCGAGCTGCAGGTCGCATGGTCAAGTACGACGCCTACCCTGCTTTCGGTACTTATTGTTACGCTCCGTATGCAGCACTTGTAAAGCAGAGCAATGGCGAAAACTCCTCAAAACTCGTTGTGGAGCGCGTAGAGCAGACAACAGCCGGTCACACCACTACCCTCTCCTTTTACCTGAAGGATGTGGCGCACGAGGAACTGGCCATCAAGGTAAACTATACCGCCTATGACGACTGCGACATCATCAAGATGAACACAGAGTACTTCAACAACGGCAAGAAGCCTATTGTGCTCCAGAAGTATATGTCAGCTGTGCTGCCTGTGCAGTCCGACAACTGCGTACTGATGTACCTCGATGGCAATACTAAGAACGAGAACAATGAGTGCGTCATCCCACTGCCGGAAGGTCAGTACAATATCACTTCAACCACAGCATCCCGCACTGCGCAGTATGCTCAGGCGTCGTTTATGCTTGGTCTGAATGGCAAGATTGAAGAGCAGAACTGTCCTGTCATTGCCGGCACCATGGCATGGATGGGCAATACCCACTTTGAATTCTACAACACAGCTGCAGCACGTATACCGACCCTCTTCATGGGCGGCATCAACCCAGCTGCAAGCGACTATACCCTTGCAGGCAAGAGCAGCCTTGCAACCCCTGAGATGATATTCACTTACGCTACAGACGGCAAGGGAGAGGCATCGCGCACATTCCACCGTTGGGCACGCAATCACCAGTTGCTTCACGGCACAAAACTGCGTGAAGTGCTGCTCAACTCTTGGGAGGGCGTACACTTCGACATCAGCGAGACAAGCATGGTTGATATGACCCGTGACTTCGCTGCTCTTGGTGGTGAGATGTTTGTTGTGGACGATGGATGGTTTGGAGACAAGTATCCGCGTAATGGTGCTACAACCTCTCTCGGCGACTGGATGATTGCGCCATCAAAGCTTCCTAATGGTATCCGCCCGCTGATTGACATGGCGCACAATAACGGCATGAAGTTCGGCATCTGGATCGAGCCTGAAATGGTGAACACCACCAGCGAACTCTACGAGAAACACCCTGATTGGGTACTGCGCCACCCTGACTTTGAGCCAACTTACGGACGTGGCAAGACACAGCTGCTGCTTGACCTAACCAATCCTAAGGTTCAGGACCACGTGTTCAAGGTTGTGGATGACCTGATGACTCAGTATCCTGACATCTACTATATCAAGTGGGACAACAATATGTCTATGAGCAATACGCATAGCCAGTATCTTCCAGCAGAGCTGCAGAGCAACCTCTACGTGGACTTTACTCTCGCTCTGGAGAAGATTCTCAAGCGCATTCGTGCCAAGTATCCAGATGTAGTCATTCAGCTCTGCGCATCTGGTGGCGGTCGTCTCAACTACGGATTTATGCCGTACTTCCAGGAGATGTGGACCTCAGACCAGACTGACGCCTACCACCGTATCCTTATCCAGTGGGGTGCACTCAACTTCTATCCGTCAAACATGCTCGCCGCACACGTGGGTTCAGCATACAGCAAATACACACAGCGTCTTATCCCTATCAAGTTCCGCTTTGATGTGGCATCTATGTGCCGCCTTGGTATGGAGATGGTTCCTTCAAAGCTCAACGATGCCGAGCGCGAGTACGCAAAACGCGCTATTGCTGAGTACAAGAATATACGTCCTGTAGTTCAGCAGGGAGAACTCTACCGCCTTGTATCGCCTTACGAGGGTAAGAAAGACTTCTCATCGCTGATGTACGTTACTGAGAAGAAAGATCGCGCTGTTCTCTTTGCATACCGCCACTGGTTCAAGCACGATATGTCGAACATCATCATCCGCCTGCAGGGTCTCAATCCTGATGCCCAGTACCTTATTCGTGAGGTCTGCCCTGAATTTGCAGACAAGCCTGCAACAATTGACGGCAAGACAATCTCTGGTCGTACCCTTATGCAGGAGGGCATTGTACTTCCGGAACTTGTCAAGGGATTTACTAAGAATGCTCCGCTGGGTGAGGTGCGTGCCGGAAATGACTTCCGCAGCATTGTGCTGGAGCTTACTGAGGTTGAATAACAGCTGCCGCGGGGGCACTCCTGAACAGGATTTGCTCGCTTTGCTCGCACATCCTGGAGCCGCTGCCGCGGGGGCACTCCTGAACAATGACCTCGGTTCTTCGAACCTCGTGGTTTTTTAATTGATAACAGCCAGATTTGAAAGCAAGCTTTCATCTGGCTGTTATCAATTAAAAAAGCCGGTCTGCGACCGGCTCATTGTTCAGGTTGGGATATCAGGATTCGAACCTGAACAGACAGAACCAAAATCTGTAGTGCTACCGTTACACCATATCCCAATTCCGAGTGCAAATATACTACAATTTTTCAATATGCAAAAGGCCCCCTGATAGTCAGAGGGCCTTTGCTGTATTGAAAATTATTAGAGTCCGAGTTTCTTGAAGAAGTCGTTACCCTTGTCATCAACGAGGATGAATGCAGGGAAGTCCTCTACATGAATCTTCCAGATTGCCTCCATACCGAGTTCTGGATACTCTACACATTCGATGCTCTTGATGTTGTTCTGAGCAAGGATAGCTGCAGGACCACCGATAGAACCAAGGTAGAATCCGCCATACTTGTGGCAAGCATCAGTTACACACTGCGCACGTTTACCCTTTGCAAGCATGATCATGCTACCGCCATGGCTCTGGAAGAGATCAACATATGAGTCCATACGACCAGCTGTTGTAGGTCCCATTGAACCACATGCCATTCCTGCAGGAGTCTTAGCAGGACCAGCATAGTAGATTGGATGATCCTTGAGATACTGTGGCATCTCCTCTCCCCTGTCAAGGCGCTCCTTAATCTTAGCGTGAGCGATGTCGCGACCTACGATGATTGTACCATTGAGGCTGAGACGGGTTGAAACAGGATATTTGCTGAGTTCCTTAAGGATTTCAGACATAGGCTGATCGAGGTTGATCTTCACAGCCTCGCCCTCACCTGCCTGACGGAGTTCCTCAGGAATGAGACGTGCTGGATTGTCATCAAGCTTCTCGATCCAGATACCGTCCTTATTGATCTTTGTCTTGATGTTTCTGTCTGCAGAGCAGCTTACACCGAGTCCTACAGGGCAACTTGCTCCGTGGCGTGGAAGACGGATGATACGTACATCATGAGCGAAATACTTACCACCGAACTGTGCTCCGAGGCCGATCTTGTGAGCCTCCTCAAGAACAAGCTTCTCAAGCTCTACATCGCGGAATGCACGTCCAGTCTCATCGCCTGTAGTAGGAAGGTTGTCATAATACTTACATGAAGCGAGCTTTACAGTAAGAAGGTTTCTCTCGGCAGAAGTACCACCGATCACGAATGCAATGTGATATGGAGGACAGGCAGCTGTTCCGAGAGTCTTCATCTTAGCCACGAGGAAAGGAACGAGAGTCTGCGGGTTAAGAATAGCCTTAGTCTCCTGATAGAGATATGTCTTGTTTGCTGATCCACCACCCTTTGTCACGCAAAGGAAGTGATACTCTGCACCATGAGTTGCCTCGATATCGATCTGCGCTGGAAGGTTGCATTTTGTATTAACCTCATCATACATATTAAGCGGCGCATTCTGCGAGTAACGAAGATTCTCTTCAGTGTAAGTCTTGTAAACACCGAGTGAAAGAGCTTCCTCATCATCGAAACCGGTCCAGACCTGCTGGCCTTTCTCACCATGAATGATAGCTGTACCTGTATCCTGGCAGAAAGGAAGCTTGCCCTTGCAAGCAACCTCAGCATTGCGAAGGAATGTAAGTGCAACATACTTGTCATTCTCAGAAGCCTCAGGATCGTGAAGGATCTTAGCTACCATCTCATTGTGCTCAGGACGGAGCATGAAAGAAACGTCACGGAAAGCTGTATTAGCCATCACTGTAAGAGCCTCTTTCTCAATCTTGAGAATCTCATGTCCCTCGAACTCGCCAGTGCTTACATACTGCTCTGAGCCCGGAATCTTGTAGTATTCAGTCTTGTCCTCGCCAAGCTGAAACATAGGTGCGTACTTAAACATTGTTATAAAGATTAAATTTGATTTTCCTTTTTTGTGTCACCATTTCGATGACATCGTACAAATATAGCAAATATAAGTGAGATATTGACTATCGCTTGGACTTGAAATGCAGGATTACTTCCGCCCAGATACGGACAGAGGAAAACACTGCCGCTCCTATTGTCCCTGCCGCGAATGACACTGACGAAAAATCGATCAATGGATTGTCAATATGAGATAAAGCGGACCTGATCAATAGAAATCCTACTTCAAACAACAGAAACAGCAACAAAGTATCACGCAATGCGATAGCCCACTTATTTGTCTTCAGCCTATACTTAAGCCTGAACATTCTGACTTTAAAGGAATGTTCAGGTAATGATATAGTACCCCAGTCACAATTGTATATCACACAATCATACTTCTGCAACAAAGGTCCAAGTACCCTGTTCAATTCGTCATATTGACTGCCTACATATCCTATATATATGGCATTGGGAAGAAAACTGTATTCCACACATTCATCCGCAACATTATCAGATGGAGCCTCCGGTCCATTCAACGGAGGGAACGCTTCACTTAGAACAGCATAGATTTCATCAAGAGGATTTTGCAGAACACCTTTATCGTATGTACACATATCAACCGGAATCACTGCATTTACATCCCTGCACTCCAGAATCTTCTTAGCACATTTCCTTCTAATAACAGCTATCGTATGTCCCATAAAACAACATCCATTGATTATAGGAACAAAGTTAGGAATATTATCTGAATGTAACCCACCTTGGCACAACCAAACAATATCTTTGTCAAAAGAATTTAAATTTAACCCAATTATGATACCACAAGGCAATAACATTGAAGACATCAAGAAGAGAGAACGGATTATAAGAGACTTCTATCGTGAGTGGAAAGAAAAGAATAAAGCACAACGAAAGTTTAATCTATCGCTTAAAGAGTACATTAACATCCGAATGGTCTCAATTGTTGAAACAAGCGAACATGCCGCTAAAAGTTACCTGTCAACTCTTGCAGTATTACAATTGGATTCTATTTTGACCGGAGCCAGAAAAGTATCTGTCAAGAAACCGAAACTCGGAAATGCAAATCAGAAACCATTCGAGCGTATTATGATTATGGAGTATGAGCTGACGGGGATTGGCAAGATCAAGATGACAGTAGGTGTGAGAAGACGTACTCTCGAGAAAGTCCAATACTGTATTACCGCGATATCCAGCGAGTAGAACGAAAAAAGCATCTCATTTGAGATGCTTAACTTTTGCCCCTTATGCGTGGCGGAGGTTTACACCTTGAGGTGTGATGCGATGCGGGCGGGGACTTCGCGCTACCCATTACATCGTCCAGCCACGACTTACTGTTTATGCTGCAAAGATATGCAGTTTTTCTCTATTTGCAAAACCTGTACTTATCAACTTCAAAAAGCTGTATCAAAATGGGTATTCCATCTTTAAATTCAGCCATTTTTTATAATGTTGGTTTGTATTTTCATTCAAATCGTACAAATATAACAAATATCCCCGACTCCCGTCCATGAAAACGCCCCTTTTTATGGACAGAGTACTCATTTTTCTGTTCCCATCCACAAAACGAGCATTTTCATGGACAGAAAAAGACAGCCCAAAGCTGTCTTATCAAGGAGGAGGAAGCAAAACTACGTCAAGGCTTTCAGATAAATTGGAATATGGTTAGATTAAAATATATTTCAGGATAAACAGAATTGCAAGAACGTACATTGCAGGAGACAATTTCTTGAATTTACCGCAGATCATGTTCATTAGGACATAAGTTATCATTCCTATAAGAATTCCGTTAGAAATCGAGTACGTCAGCGGCATCATGAGCATACATACAAATGCAGGGATTGACTCAGAGAAATCATCGAAAACCACATTCTTGATCTGCTCCGCCATCAGCAATCCGACAATGATCAAAGCCGGAGCTGTAGCTGCAGATGGTATTGAAAGGAACAGCGGTGAGAAGAACATTGCTATTACGAAGCAGCCTCCTACAACCAGAGCTGTCAAGCCCGAACGTCCTCCCTGGGCTACTCCAGCTGCACTTTCTACATATGTTGTAGTCGTAGAAGTT
>JBGVPH010000011.1:0-15169 GCA_045126915.1 Candidatus Cryptobacteroides sp. | reverse complement strand
GAAATCCTCCTTGAGCGTCTGTATCTTCTGCTCCAAGGACATCTTCTGATGAATTCTATTCATAATGTTATCCGTTATCGGGTTCAACTTCATTTGTGAAGCACCCACAGGGCCGATGACGGCAACAGACAAGAAAATCCGTCCAAATACTACCACTGCGTGCGTGGAGATTTTGACGGATTAACAGAATGAGGTTCTTGAATGTGTCCGGAAGAGGAATCTACATTTGCGGAGACAAATGAGTGAAGCCGAAGACTACCTGATTATCCAGTTATCTATATTGCGTGTCTCTCCGCTGAAATTGACGCCCACCTTGATAATCGTTCTGGAGTCCATAGCAAAAGGAAGAGGATAGTCCTTGGATTCAATCTGATCCATAGCCTCTTGAGCTGAGCCGTTATACTTGAACTCCATAACATAGATATACTTGTCAGTTCGGACAAGCAGATCGATCCTGCCGTCACTTGTGCGGAATTCAGCATCAACCAGATATACGGACATCAGCTTCAGGGTAAGATATACCACATTCTGATAATGATTCTCAGTATCCTTGATGAGATCATACGGATAACCGGCGAGAAGGGATTTCATATAGGACATAAAGACCTCTGCATCGCCATTCTTCAATGCCTGTACAGCCCTTGAAACAAAGAAATTGGAATCCTCCTTTTTCAGATTAGTATAAAACGGTAGAAGGAAAAGCAGGAATCCTCTTTCAACCTCTTTATTAGGGAAGCCTACAGTCACAAGATCAAACTCGCTGTCGTAGTCCTTGATCGTCACATATCCGCTTTGGTATATCATTGCTACAGGACTGCCTGGATCTATGCCGTTAAGCACATCCTTTCCTGTCTTATATCCGTCTATCTTGTCTAATTGGAAATCTGATCTCTTGAGAAGTTCCACAAGATATGTCGGAGTTCCTGTCTCGAACCAGTAGTTTCCGAAACGGTTCTTCCTTAAGGTTGACAATACGCTGAATGGATTATATACCCCTGATACATTCTCACAGAAATGATAGCCATCATATTCATTCCTCAAGCGGTCATAAGCCTGCTCTTTAGTTATATCATTTTCTTCGGCAAGTATGCCTATCTCGGCATCGAAATACTCATTAAGTTCATCCTCGGAAATTCCACATATGTCATAATATGCCGGATCCATAGATATGTCGTCCAAGTTATTCAGGTCGCTGAACACACTAACCTTTCCAAATTTGGTAACACCTGTGAGGAATCCAAAATGAATCTGTCCGTCACAACTTTTCATGACACCGTAGAAAGCCTTAAGAATTTCACGGTAAGTATTCTGTAGTTCTGAATTTCCTATTGTCTGAAGAAGTGGTTTATCATATTCATCAACAAGAATCACAACCCTTTTATGAGTTCTGTCAGCTATTGACATAACCAGATTATAGAAACGTCCGTCAAGACTCTGATCTACAGCAACAGTCTCATACTGCAATTCGTATCGTTCCAACTGTCTTCCGACCAGCTCATAGAGATCTTCAACAGCATCAAACTTCTTTGCATTCAGGTCAAAGTGCAAAACAGGATACTCATTCCATTCTGTCTCAAGATCTTCAATAGCCAAACCCTCAAAAAGATGTTTCTTCCCACTGAAGTAGGCCTCCAGCGTAGAGATCAGCAGACTCTTGCCAAACCTTCTTGGACGGCTGAGAAAATAATAAGTACCCGACTTTACCAGCCTATGTATAAGGGCTGTCTTATCGACATACACATAACCTTCTTTACGAATCTTCTCAAAATTCTGTACTCCAACAGGATATATCATAGCATCTCCTCCTTTATCAATCTACAAATATATAACAATTATCTTACTTATTTCACTAACCGCCGCTATAATCTTACCCCAAAACTACTTCAAACGGTATATCCCAGCAAAGTAATTGTTCACATCCGCTATCCGCTTCTTGTAGTAAGGCTGGTTATCCTTGCACCATTCAGCAAGTTCCTTCTTGGCCTTGAACGGACGGCGCCAGCTCCTACCGCTCATTATAATCTCAACCTGCGGAGCCAAGACTTCAATGAAGTCTCCGACCGTCCAGCCCTCCCATATATGCTTGTTCATATTGATTGCTACCATAATCGTAATCTTCTTAATGTTTTAACCATTTATTCCATCATCTCAACTATCTACTCTCTGACTTCCCCAGCTGATTTTAATCCGGCCATTGTCGTCAGTCGAGCGCACCAGAAGGCTGTCAATCACGGACATCGATATTCCGAACTCCTCAAATATCTCCGACTGTTCCTTTACATCACCTGTCTTGATGAACTCATTAAGACGCTCCTTTGTCAGTACCAGAGCCATCAGATTCTGCTCAATGGATGCTTCATAAGTCACATAGTGCACATTCTTCATGTCTTTGGAATCCAGACGTATAAAGCGGAAGTAGAACTGCTCCATCTTGGGAATATTCCATTGCAGGGATTCCAGAATAACGTCATTGCAGGCCGGTATGCTCACTGAACTGTTAAGGCTCTGCTGCGTGCATATCAGAATGCCATCTGTTGTGACATCAAACTCTGAGACTATCTCCTGACGCTTTCTGAATGGGACATCACCCCTTATGACATACACAGGTCTGTGTGGGAATTGCTTCCGGATATACTCTTCGTAAAGATCCACGGATGCGATCGTGGTACATCCCACAGCCACCTTACCGGGAATTGTGTTTATGAGCGACTCAATGTAACGGGTCTTGCCCGGATAAGGATCGCCATAGTATCCGGTGATGAGATGCGGTACCGAACAGGCTCTGATGAGCAGTTTCATCTGACGCATCAGACGCAGGCCGGCATCCTTCTTAGCATCGCCTGTGCTGTTGTAATACAGTTCACATATACGGCAGAACTCCTCGATAATGACGCGATAGACCTCCTGTTCACCCTCTGACGGCTTTACGGTGTGTGTGTATCCTGTACTTCTCTCCTGCAAAATCGCGGAACTTACGGGTGATGACGGTCTTACCTATAAGGTCGAAGAGTTCATCCTTGTTATAGACATCCTGATTCTGCTTCTCTATACCGAATACGGTAGCCTTACCAGGACAATGGCAGGCACTGAACAGTACATGGCCTCTGAAAGCCGGAAACGGCTCTCCGTAGTGAAGGTTCCGTTCACTCTCTATCTCCTTATCCTTGTTCTCGTGATAGATGTTGCTGCACCAGCAGGTCATATTCACAGAGTTGTTATATAGGAGTTCAAACTGACTGTACAGCTCTGCAATATTGTTCCTAGTTGTGGTTCCAGTATCCAGAATCTTATATTTGAGTCTGCGGAACACGGCCAGTATATGCTTTGTTCGCTGTGAGGAAGGATTGGTTATCTCGTCAGACTCATCAAACACGAGACATAACTTCCTTGATGAAATCTTCACGAATCGCATCAGGTCACGCTTAAGTTTGCCTACCATCGAGGTGGACAACACAAGGAATATCCCTTGGGGAACATCTTCAAGATCCTTGTATGTACGTATCACCCTGAACTCTTCATTGTTATTAAAAAGAAACGGTATCCAGGTCATGTTGGTGGCAATGGCAGGTGCAAGTATCACAACATTGCGCACCTTACCGTATTTGAGCATATACTTGGCTCTATGATATGACGCTGCGGTCTTGCCGGAGCCCTGCTGCCAGTTGAGAAGAGCATATCGCTTCTGGAACACAAGGTTCAGGTCGTGCTTCTGCAACTGCGTGAATTCGCATACCTCGCCATCCTTGTTTATGAAGGTAGCATTGTCGAGATACTCGGCAAAGGCTGGATCCGCTTCCATATCGGAGAATGGACGGCTCTGTATGTCATATAGCCTACGCTTACGGCGGATAAGCTGCTTGGCAGTGCGTATCTGTCGCATATTCTCTCCGGTCATCACCTCTGGCACAGGCAGTACTGTACTATTCATTACAAGGCCATTGACGCTCGCCACCCTGTGTTCCACCTTGTCAAGCAGTCGTGGTGCATACTGTTTGAGCTTGAAACCGTAGGAGGTCTTTACCAATGCCACCGCCTTGCGTGGCACGACATTCTGCGAGGTGATATATTTGCGTATGGTTGCAAGCACCTTTGCAGTGGTCAGTTTCTTACGTTCCCACTCCTTCATCTGCTCGTTGGTGGCATTCTCGGGAGGTTTCTGATTACGGAACTTCGTAACAAGCGCCACAGCCTTGTCAATATGCTTGTTGAGCCTCGCGTGAGCCTTCAACTCGTACATATACTTGGCTAGCTTATACTCGAACTGTTCCAGTTCCTCCTTGTCTATGCGGTTGGTCTCACGTATAAGGTCGAGACGCAGACGCTGCTTCATCTCACGGGTATTCCTCACTCGTTCCTTGAGTTCAGCCATAGAGACAAACTCTTCAGCATTGTAAGGATTCATCTCAATATGCTGTGAACGTCTCAGGAACAACATTATCTTTGTATTGAAGTTATCTACTCCCACAGACGAGAATGCATCAGAAGCGAGCCTTGTCTGCCCAATGAACGAGAACTCCGAATTGACTCTCTCTATTCTGCTCTTTTCCCAGAACTCATTCTGCATGAAGGAGGCCGGAACGATGACCATCAGCATACCTGCCGGATTGAGAAGGTCAAAGGCCTTATCCATATAGTATTCCTGTGAAAGACGGGAATCGAACTTAAGGTTGAATGGAGGATTACCGATAATGATATCGAAGCGCTGCCCAGGACGGAACTGCTGTATGTCGCATCTCTCTATATTGGCATCCGGATAGAGGTATCTTGCGACAGCCACCGCCTTGCTGTCTATGTCAAAGCCAAAGGCATTGTGCTGGTTAGGAAGGTGATTGAAGAAGTTTCCCATTCCGCAGCACATGTCGAGAATCATATCGCCTGATGCAGGAGAAAGCACATCCACCATATCCCTGCAAACTTCGTGTGGGGTAAAGAACTGTCCCATCTCGAACTCCTTCTTTGCCTGGGCGTACTCATGGTAGCTGGCGTAGTCCGACTGCTTCAGTTCATGCAGGCCTCCCAGGCCCGTATAACAGTTGTATATGCTCTCCGCCGGTATGAGTTCCTTGCCGGAATTGATAGCAAACAGAATCTTTTCGTTAATCTCTGCCCGCAGGCCCTGCGGTATCTGCTGTGGTATGATTGCATACATATGTCCTACTGTATTTATAATTTTTACTTTTGAACTGTTACTCATTCTTCATCCGTCAGGTTATCCAATCCGAGGCGACGGTAGCAGCTTTCTGCCGCCGCTGCGTCCATGAACTTTACATCAACACGACCGTTCTTGTAGAAGCGCATGTGCGTTGCATTATCTGTGGTAAGGTCATACCACCCGGAAAGCCTTACATCATGACTGTCAAATCTGGAGATGATGCCTATACCGCTATTGAGGAAATCCTCTGCACCGAATGCAATCCCCTCACATAAGACACTGAGATTTGTGTCATATCCGTAAGACAGGCTATATACGCCACGGTATTCCAATGTGATGTCACTCCAGCCGACTATATTCTGAAAGATGATACGGTCTTTTTTAAGTTCCGGTCTCGCACGGCTCCATCGCGACGGTCTGACCATTTTTTGGAATCTTCTTACCAGTTCTTCCTCGGCAGTATCCCTGAATGTCCTGCCTCCCAGATGACTGATCACCATATCGACATATGTCGAATACACAGGACGTTCACCCATCTTCAAGGTATTCCCATCAATATCAGGAACAGGTACAGAGAGATGGTATGTATTGTTGAAATAGTTTATGATTCTGTAAGCAAACAGGCGGACAGCATGGAGGTTCTTGTCTACCAGTTCGTCCATACTGTCGAACGGCAGGAATTCATGCTGGATATAGCTCATCTTATCATCGCTTCTCACATACCTGTCACATTGCCCGGTTGGCTTTCCGCTGTCCAGATAGTCGAAGTTCAGTTCATCGCGATACTTCTCGGCCTCCTTCCTGAAGATGGAATACCAGTAGCCAATCTGGTCAAGAGTGCGATAGAGATTATCCTGCTGACTCAAGCAATACGCACGGTCCTGTGCGGTTATCATCTCCTCATTTCTGACCTGAATCTTGAGAATACCTGAGATAAGGTCCTGACCTACACCAGAAATCTTTTCGTTTAATGATTCTTGCATCATAGCTTTCTTTGTTAGTGACGGTCATCTTATAGCAGCCCTGCTGCATAACATCCGGACCGTCATCGGGTTCAACTTATTTGTGAAGCACCCGACAGGGACTCTGACGGCAACAGACAAGAAAATCCGTCCAAATACTACCACAGCGTGTGTGGAGATTTGAACGGATTAGTTCTCTGAACGGTTCTTGAATGTGTCCGGAAGAGGAATCTACATTTGCGGATACAAATGAATGAAGCCGATGATAACGTATTTCTACATATTTATCAGTGTTCCGGCTAGAAAAGACTCATATTATTATGCAACTTCTCTATTACAGAAGACATTCCTTTATAAGTTTCAGCAACATGCTTATCGCTAACGTTATCTCTTAAACGTTTTAATTCAAGATATATATTTTCGGTTTCACCCGTAAGTATCCAATATATGGGCATATCCAGATCACCGGCAAGTGTAAGTAGGTTGGCAAGTGATTGAGTCATAATATCCTTCAATATGTTTACCTCCAATCCTGATGTCAATTCAAGATATCTGTGAATCGTTTCGTATGCATTAGCTATCCTTATAGCTGGATGTGGATGCAATGAGACACTATAGGATTCAATCGTTTCCGCAAGAGGATTGGCAAATGAGAAAGACATCAACAACAGCCCGATCGAAGTATATATTAATCCTATCTCCTTATATATTTTATCCATGAAAGATGAATCATCAACCGGCTTCATATCCAAATGCAAGGTTTCACATAACATAACTGCACCCCACATATCCGCCTCAATTTCCTGCCACTGGCGATATTCTCTAGTGTTTCTTTCTGATGACTTGGATGTATGTGATCCAAATTCAACAGACTTCCTATCATGCCCACACAGAAGATGAGCATATTCGTGGAGCATAAAGAAGTATAGCATCTTCTCAAATACGGAGTAGGCAACAGCATATCTGTCGCCCATATCATCAGAATCGAAGAACGATGATATTGTGTCATCATCCAATGAATGTCTACTTATGTTAACATAACAAGTTGCAAGTATTTTCTTTATGTTGCCATTTACTATCTCCCTTTTGTACTGTTTTCCATCATTAAAATCACACACATAATCAAGCTTAGCATAATTGACAGCTAAAGCATGAATTAGCGGTAAGACGCCTAGATTGACTCCTATAGTATTGATGAACACGCCTCTATAAGAACGGGCATTGAAGGTCAAATCAGGAAACACCTTAAACCTGACCTTTCTTTTGAAATCAAATAAACCCCACGAAAAAGTCTCATTAAGTATTGTATTGCAGGACTGCTCGATGCTATGATACATATCATACACCTCATCATTATGCATTATTGAGGTCATCATAAGTCATTTATATATTTAGTGCATCAATCTCTTTCTTACATTCAGAGACGACACATACAATGTTTCTCTGAATATCCTTATGTTTCCTCGTTCCTTCTTCCACCTGACTGAGTTCCATAAGTAATTCAGTACAAGTAGCAAGTGTCCTATCGCACAAGTAAATCGAATATCTCTTATTAGTTATAGCCTTCATAGGATTGATCAAGGCTGTAGCTACTGAAGCAGACAGCACACATAATCCCAAATACCCTATAGTTATACGATTCATATATGATACGACGAAATCCGTCGTTATTACCACACCTATAATCACGCTTATCGCCGTCAAGACGACATTTACTATCTGAAACAACAGCAACTTGCGCTTATAGGTCTCGGTGTCCTGCTTAAGATTCTCAATGGCATCCATATACATCGGAGTAGATGCCGACATATATTCGGTAGCGGTTCTGCTTGCAGATATAGCAAGAACGACAGATGCAATGACTCCTACACTGCTGAGAATTATTGAAATCTGGTTTACTAACTCTATCATAATCACACCTATATCAGTTCAAATTGATCCTTTACGACACAGTTCCTAAACCATGCGTTCATAGTCTTGTCTGCAACTGCATATTCTGTTTTCTTTACGCTGGGTCTGGTAGCCAAAACCAGCCCCTTGGCGCCAAGAGCCTTCAACTGAGGAGAGACATCACCAGCAGTCTGGCCCGTAGCCTCTCTAATATCCTTAAGTAGTACGGGTTCTTTTTGCGAGAGCATAAAGACCAATGTCTTTCTCTGCGAAGGAGATAGAGCCATTATCTTGCCTCTGAAATATAATGACAACGGGCTCAATGCTTCCGACAGGACCTTTGCACGACCTCCATCGAAGGAGGTGACGCCAGACAGAAGCCTGCAACTCTCTGGAGTTCTTCCAATCTCATCAAAAAGATCGGACACGAACTTGGAGGATGCATCTATCTTACGTAGAGGGGTTTCGCCTCTCATCCTTGCAAACAGGTCAATCGAGGCATCCCGTGAAAGCTCTTTCAGATGATGCAGGATAAAGGCATCGTAGAAAGGAGCCTGATACTCCGTAAATTCATCCGACAGTTCTGCTCCAGCACCAACAATAACAGGAGCTCCTTTCTCATAGAGAAGAGATCTAATGACGAACATTTCGTCACGCTCCATATTATCCAGAAGCACATCCATATCATCAAGAAGCAGTACCAGCCTGGATTCTGAATCATTATACTCTAAGATCGCTTCCCTGATGTCAAATGACGGAGACATAAGACAATCAACATATCGAGGAAGGTGTCCTGCGGACTCACTCAAGGTCTTTGCCAAATTACGTAACAGTCCTGTCTTGCCATACCCTCTGCGTCCAACGACATAATAGCATTGAGGTATACTATCAGGAGCCTCTGACAATATGCCCTGCAGGATTTCAGTATAAAGCGGACCGTGTATGTTCAGATAATCCATAATGCTATCTCACAAATTTATTGAACCAATACTGCCTGATTATCGGAGAACGGAATACAATATCACCATCTTCAGTATCCATAATATATCCGTCATTCCCCAGCATCTGTCTGACCTCCGCATAAACAACTCCAGGGTCTTCTCCCTCAGGACACGAAGAGGCTATAATAGTCTCAAGGTGGGATCTTTGTGACCTGTGGCCAGGCTGACAGAGATAATTCAGAAGCGCCTGAGCTGCCCTCTCATATCTTCCATAACCTGATAGTCTTTCACTCCACGATGATATCTGATGTTCTTTGACTATCTGTTCGATTATAGAATCAACCACATCTTCAATGGAATTTCCGACATATTGCCCTGTATTCATTCCGGATTTATAGTACTGAAAGAAATTCTGAATGAAGAATGGCAGTTTCCATCCTATCTTCTTCAAAATGACATCTATCTGATTATGGTCGAATATGTCGATACCAGCTCCTTCACACAACTTCTGCAAAAGTTCTGATGCCTCGGCATCGGTCATTTCACCAAGGCTCAAAGATACCACCTCATTGATTGTATGACTTATCTTATTATTGCTCAAATAATTAGTTATGCTCACCGAACTGCATAATATCCATACAATATTATCCTTGGTACTTATCCTGAGTTTCCGGAACCAGTTCATAAAAAGTTCTACATTAGCAAAGCCATATGCCGTTTCCAAAGCCTGAAGGAATATGGCAAGTTCATCGACCACTATAAGAAACTTACCATCCATCTTCAGAAGATTCTCGACAGACTTATAAAATTTCTCAGGATTGTCTCGGAATTCCACTCCTAGACCTCTGAACTCCACTTTCTTCACTCTTCTCCAAAGTCCTTCAAACTTGTCCAATATGTTAGGCATCTTCGACTCCTCGGAACGTTTTTCCCTTAACTTATCAGCAAGACGGTCACCAAACTCCTGCTCACTTTTCACGCCTTGAAGATCAAGATAGACAGGTTTGTAGCCTTTACGTTCAAAGACTTCAAGCATCTTCTGAGAGAACGAAGACTTTCCCACCCTTCGAGGGGATGCGAGCAATAATGAATTCCCCTGCTCCAGAATACTCACTGCACGTTCGATTTCATTTCTTCTTCCTACAAAGTTATCTCCAGTAACAGGAGGTCCGACTAAATTCTTTACCATAACGATTACATTTTATCTGCAACAAATTTATAAATTAAATTATATATAAACAACTTTATATATAAAAGGTTTTCTAAATCACAACAAAAAATCAGCCATAAACAGTTTCAATCGAATACTCTGAAAAATTTTCAGGAAAAACTCAATCATTTACTGCTGTGGAGATATTTATTAAACAAATACACAAATCTATGGGTAGATGCAGATGTAAATCACGATTGAAACCTGTCAGTGTCCGTGACTATATCCGATTCCGAAATGGGAAATGGGAATTTGTCAGGACACACTGCAGGAAACTTCCAAGAAGAAGTTGATTGTGGCATTCATCAACGAGGTGCAGACAAATCGTTGAACAATCAAGGTGGTCCAATGGGCTGCCTTGTTTGCTTACATACATTCCCTAACACACCACCGTCCGTATAGAGATGTCGCATATTCATTCGCCTGAGGGGACCGCCATTGAAAGCACACGGTCTACGACGAACGCCTTTCTGTCAAGCCAGAAGGCTATCCCTTTGTAACCTGTATTCTTGAGATAAAGGCAGATCACTTCGAAGAGATGCTGATGGATAGCCCGGTGGGCGAAAAGCACGAATCCTGACGCCTCATCCAGCATACGTCTGTCCTTCACATCATCATTCAGGGTCTTAAAGTAAGAGACAATCTCCCTGCTGACCAGTACGGCACGGATGTTCCTGTCGTCGAATCTTCCGTAGTCCGCCCAGCACAGAATACAGGATATGAAGAAATCCTTCAGTATCCTTTCCGGATATCTCTTGAGCAGTTCTTCAAGATGAACGCTTGATGGTCTGACGGTATTGAGCAGGCTTTCCACCTCACCAGCCATCGGGCAAAAGTTCTTGTCATTTATGTTCTTCATAATCATCATTGCAACTGTTTCTTATCATCACACCATTATCGGATTCACCTTCATCGTGTCAAGATTCAGGTACAGACCGCTGTGTTCAGTCATGCCATGACGGAACATCTTCCAGAGTATGTCGCATCCGAGCTGGGCCAGCGTCGAGTTGATGAACAGATCCTGCCTGGAGAGAGCCTCTGCCAAAGAACAGCTCGGACCGGAATCTTCATCCTTCACCCTGTCATAGCGTACCATCCTGGTCACCACCCGCAGCGACGGTACTGCCTCATATCTCTTTGAATCCGGCTGAGGGATCTTCCTCGGAACGGTCCCGATTACCACCTGACCTGAAGTCTGTGCATTTCCGAAGTCCATCCAATAGAATGGGGTCGTATGGTCGGCATATCGTACCGCCTTCACACCCTTCAATGCCTTCCACAGATCGAGGCGGGACTTCACATTATCCGTACAGGTAATAGTGATGTTGGCCATATGTTCCTTTCTGGCAAGATTCTCGTCTTCCGGATAAGTTTCCGGAACTGCACGCCAGTCATTTCCGAAGAAGGCGTTTATCCTAGTGACCAGACACTGTGCCTTATTCAGACCAAGGTCCGCCGGACTGAAGAGCTGGCGTCCCACATTTGATTCCGTTACGGTATCAGGATCATACAGAGTAACGAACAGTCCGGGGTGTCCCAGCCCTCGCAGGGTCACATCAAGCCTGGCAAGACAGGTAAGCATCTGCGAACCGGTTCCTCCGCAGCCGATGAGATTGACGGTGACACGATGACGTGGATTGAGCAGGTAACTTTCTGTAAAATGTACTCTTTTCATTTCAGTATGTCTTTAAGTTTCATTTCCCCAAGAGGTATAAGTTCATCCGTATCGAACGGAGCCTTTCCGGCTGCCGTTGTAACCAGCACAAGATTGCTGCGGGTAGGATTGCCGGCTCCGCCAAGATGCAGGAACTCGGTAAGCCAGAATTTCTTCTCCCAGTATTCTATCAGATGCTCGTATGTCAGGTCTGACGGCTTTGCTATCGCTGCATTTCCTAGACACACACGCGATCCCGTCACATTGAAGAACGGGGCTGCATACAGGGGTGTTTCCGGAGTGAGAGTCTCATCCTTGTAGGCATATATGTCAAGGCTGTTGCCGCTGACACTATAGATTACCCCCGGAAGGTTGTATTCTCCATCCTCAATTCCAAGGGAGGAATGGAAGTACATGACCCTCTTGCGTGGCGGGTTATGCCACACATATTTCTCACAGCCCTTGCGGGTGTTGCTCCATAGCATATTCTCCGGCAGCTTTCCATACGGTGTTGTGCTGCGATGCTCGGAGTAACCTTCTATCAGCTGGTCTATGAATTCAGTGGTAACAGGAACCCCTTCACACATCCTGCCGTCCGGACCGATTTTCCTTAATTCAAGGTAGTGTGAGCCACCACCGTCTGTGGAATAGGCAATAAGTGCTGCCCGCGGACGCAAGAGCGTATTTATCTCTCTAGTCAATTCGTTTGTTTGCATAATGTCAGATTTATAAAACACAGAAACTCATCAGCCCACTCGAAGAATCTTTCCGGATAGTCATCCTCTAGAACAAAGACCCTGTCTGTGTCGGGTGTAAGTTCAAATGTCGATGTCGGTATCAGTTCGTAGGTTTCCCTGCTGTTTAAATTGAACAGGTCTGCCATCTCGTTTTCTACATCTCCGTTTATGTCATAGACAATACGGATCTGCTGCCACATCTGCATCGGTGTGAAATCAGAATCCTCTTCGTAGAAAGGATCGTATTGATAGTTCATGATGGATTTTTCCTTGGACACGAACTTCATTCCCTTTTTTATGAGATCAATGAGAGTCTGTTCCATCTCATCGGCACAAGGATATCTTTCGAGCGCCTTCCACAAGTCCGCATAATAAGACCTGGATTCAAGCGTTTTGAGCGCTTTGTACACCCTTCCTCCCGATTCATATGACCGGACGCGGCGATGTCTTCTTCTACGCTCTGACGGATCTTCATCCTCGCAGTAACAAGAGTCCAAAAGGATGTCCTGCGCCCAGAACGAATCATCATCGTCATTGATAGTGGAAAGCCCGTTAGCCTTCATGAACTCATGATAGAAGGTCAGGACTATCCGCCTGAGACGTGGACGAAGCTTCTCGGTGAAGCGTATGGGGAAGTAATACAGAGTATGGTCTCCCCATTTGTGCATCTTCCACAGATTGAAGTAGAGCCTGCCATCACGTTCTTCCAGATTGACATTCATATCATCTCCCAGAAGCGAGGACATCTCTGCATACAGGTTAGCGATCCCGACTCCGATAGACTCCGCAGGAGAATGCCGGGAGTCCTTCCCCAGCAGACAGGCGTAGCGAAGATATGAGTCCCGCAGGTACTCGTAGTTTTCCCGGGTTATCAGATTGTGTGATTCCCCGTTCCAAC
Source organism: Candidatus Cryptobacteroides sp. (assembly GCA_045126915.1). Classification (GTDB taxonomy): domain Bacteria; phylum Bacteroidota; class Bacteroidia; order Bacteroidales; family UBA932; genus Cryptobacteroides. The sequence continues at coordinate 1,725 of JBGVPH010000011.1, read as the reverse complement.
TGCACCAGACCAGTTCGTCCTTCGCCTTGAGGGTGTATGTTTCCTCTAGAAAAGGATTACGGCTCCGCTCGGCGCCGTAATCCGTTCCTGCCTCACAACCCCTATACGGTGGTTCCTCTCCAATGCTTCTATTATGAGCCTGGATAGCGACTCCATCTGATAAGCGTTTAACCTCGTGCATTCTTTGACCTCCTTATTGTCTGTTTCCATATCATCATCCTTTTGTTCCGATAGTGGTCTTGAATTCATACTCCGCCATGTCCTCATTGATCTTCGGTCCATGAACCGTTGCTGTCGTGAGTTCTGGATACATGTTGGAATAGTAGTTCATCACCATCTCCGGCGTATCATTCGGATTCGGATCTGCAAGAGTGATCTTCTCATTACCATTCTTGAAGGTAAAGGTTCTTGTCATTTCATTGATTACAAGTGCCATAATATGTTTGTTTAAATATAATTTGTATAAGTCTCATTTCAGTCAAGAGGAAGGTCGTCATCATCTTCCCATGTCTCCTCTGGGTCCAGACCGTGGTCAGCATCCTGTGCTGGAGATGGTGAGGCATCTTCATCACCGAACAGACTGCCCTGGTTCATATCCTCGATGATCTTGTCCATCTTTTCTCCAAGAGCTTTCTGTTCTGCTTCGGAGGCAACCTTCTGAGCCTGCTGAAGCACTGTCATCGCCGCCTTGTAGTCCTTGGATGCGATAAGTTCTTCAGCTTTCTTTATCTGCTTGTCATAACTCTCCTTCCGTTCCTTCTTCGCCTTTGCTTCTGCTGCCTTAGCCTCCTTGACTGCCTTGCTGTTCTGTGCAGCAGCATCCGCCTGACGTTCAAACTCCGCGATGTTGGTCAGCAGTCCGCTTGCCTTTGTCAGAGGCTTCGACACTGCATCCAGAAAGCCATCGTCCATTTCCTCCGGTGTTCCCGTCATAGTAAGCGGGATGATATGGTTCTGCGCCTCGTCCTTGAGACCGTTAGCCTTCGGCATGGCAGACACTATCATATGACCGCCACTTCTTCGTATGACCAGCGTGATGTCAACGCCTTCGGTCATCATCCTGTTGATTTCTGTAAAAAACATGACAATTACTTTTATTGATTGTGATTTTTCCTGATGAATTCCATTCATAGGACTATCCCTATCGGGTTCGACTTCATTTGTGAAGCACCCACAGGGCCGATGACGGCAACAGACAAGAAAATCCGCCGGAATACAACCACAGAGTGTGTGGAGATTCTGACGGATTAGTTATATGAACGGTTCTTGGATGTGCCCGGAAGAGGAATCTACATTTGCTGATACAAATGAGTGAAGCCGAGATGGCTTTCATTTCTTACCGATATTTTGTAATTTTACAACGACATATCGGAATTTCCCAGTTGAAATCCAAGCACAACCTACATAATATTTTCAACCAAATCTATAAGTTGTTATATATCAGGTAAATAAAATTCTGTTATTTTTCTGTTACAGCAACAGAAATCCTGTCAATCTTGTTCAGATTGACTCAATTGAGACTCAAATTTATCCTCGGTAAACAAACTTCCCAAAGCGGACAATAGAATTCAATGCCGCAAGTATCTTCCCAGTTGAAATCCAAGCACAACCTACATAATATTTTCAACCAAATCTATAAGTTGTTATATATCAGGTAAATAAAATTCTGTTATTTTTCTGTTACAGCAACAGAAATCCTGTCAATCTTGTTCAGATTGACTCAAT
>JBGVPH010000010.1:0-28131 GCA_045126915.1 Candidatus Cryptobacteroides sp. | reverse complement strand
ATCAGTTAAGAATTAAAGCTCTTTTTGTGCGGGCGAAGGGAATCGAACCCATACGCCTCTCGGCACCAGATCCTAAGTCTGGCTTGTCTACCAATTTCAACACGCCCGCGACGATTGGACTGCAAATATACGACTATTTTTCTTTCTTGCAAAATTTGATGCAACACCAGTTGTCGATAGAGTCATGACTTATGTAGTCGAGACCGCAGTTAGCTGCCATTCCCATCAGCATAGGCATATCTTCAACATAGAAACCGCTGACAAACAGCAGACCTCCCTTGTGGAGTGAGTGTGCGTAGGTCGGCATATCCTGAAGAAGGATGTTTCTGTTGATGTTCGCAAGGAGTACATCGTAGGTGTTTCGCTGGAGAAGTGATGCATCTCCGCAATAAGTCTCCACAATCTTCCCGACCTTGTTTGCACGGGCGTTATCGTATGCGGAAATTGCAGCTACAGCATCGATGTCGATGCCATATACCTTAGCTGCCTTCATTTTTGCTGCAAGGATAGCGAGAATTGCTGTTCCACATCCCATATCCATCACAACCTTACCCTTAACTGCATCCTCGTTTTCGAGAAGAGCGCGGCACATCATGAAGGTGGTCTGGTGGTGACCTGTTCCGAAGGCCATCTTAGGATCGATGGTGATGTTGAATCTTGTGCGTTTCAGACCTTCATGGAATGAAGCCTTGATGGTGCATTTGCCGTCCACTACGATAGGGGAGAACTGGCTCTCCCACACTGCGTTCCAGTTGACTGCAGGCATAAGATTCGCCGAATATTCAACCTCGAAACCATAGTCCTCCAAGCCGTTCATCACGACTTTCAGAACCTGAGCATCATAGCACTCCTTCTGGATGTAGCATTTCAGATACGGATCCTCAGATGTAAAGGACTCGAACGGAAGCTCACTGATTTCAGCTGTTACAATTTCTGCGTTTTCCTCGCTGAACGGAGTTATTTTGATTGAAACCTCAATGTATTCCTGACTGTTCATATCTATAACTTATTGATTCGTATTGTTTTCTGTATTTGACGGTTCTGTTGTTGTCTCCTCAGTTCCAGCAGCTTCCTCTGCCTCTGCTGCAGCCTCTTCTTCTTCAAGTTTCTTCTGTTCCTCTGCTGAGAGTGCTTCAAGCTGCTGATCCACAGCTCTGACATAATTTGTGCGTCTCTTGAACTCCTTGATCGAGTTGAGGTTGTGCTCCCTCATTGCTGCATCTACACCCTTGCGGAATATGTCCTTGATCGATTTTACAAGATTGACCTTGGTTTCATCGATTACAGATGAGAAGGCCGGAACTTCGGCATTCTTGTATTTTGGCTTTCCTATTCTGAACTTCCAATTGTCAAAGTCCTCTCCTGTGATGTCAAGACCCAGTCTCAGCAGGAATGGTGATTTGATCAATGATACGTGATATTTGAATGACTTGTCCAGATTCTGGATACCACTCAAAGCCAATGTGTATCTGTCCATCTTTATGATGAACGGGAAGATCTCCACGACGCTGTCTGCTATGATGCCCTCGACAGACATGTGCTCTATATGACCCTCATTCTTGTTCTTGAAGAGGAGCTTGCGCGCAAGTGACTTGAACATAGGGCTGTCCTTTATTGCAAGGTCATCGCCGGTGATTCTCATGATTCCGTTGATGCTTGGAGTAAGGATATTCATATTTGTGTCAAGCTGAGCTGTAGCTGCAATCTCACAGTTAAGTCTGCCGTAGAATGACTTGAGTATCGGCATCAGTGTGTCGACTGCAGGCATAAGTGATATCACGTTTTCTGCAGTTATATCGTCGAACTGGATGTTGAATCCTGTCTTGATATCACTCTTGCTTCGTGTTGCATAGAAACCGTCAAAACTTATGTCACCGAAGTTCGAAATGGCAGAAGTATTGATTATCTGCAGGCATCTTTCCTTCATTATGGCATTAGCAGTGAGCTTTTCGATGGCGAGATCGGAATAGGTGATATTTTCCGCATTCAGCCTTATGTCGGCATTGATGTTCGATGGTACGACAAGAAGAGTTGATGCTTCTGAAGACAGTGCTGTGGTGTCGGAAGTGATGATTTCCATATATTCCTCATCAGATGCATCCGAGAGGCCTTCGTCAATTGATTCCGGATTGAATCGTGATCCTAAGGTGTATGCTTTCATCAATTCGTTGGCATTTATGCCCTTCGAAGTGATGTCTACATCAAGATTCAGCATATTTCTTCCTCGTCCGCTGAGAATCTTCTGGATTCCTGTCAGGGATCCTTTTGCTGCAAGTACAGACTGTCCTGCCTTGATTCCAAGGGTGTCGATGCGAACCTGATTGTTATTGAAATGACCCTCAAAACCCTGGAGAGAATTCCTCAACGGGAAGTGTGGAGTCATAAGCATTCCTCTTTCAATGGCAAGTTTGCCGTTGAGATCCCATTCGCGGAAGTACTTGGCAATAGTCTCATCAAGTCTGAAGTTGATGTCCTGCTTTCTGAAGTCGTCCTCCTTGAGCCAATCTGGCATAGCTCCACCTTGTCTGCCCTGCTTTGCCATATGGAAGAAAAGTGAATCCTTTGGAACCTCAGGATATCTTCTAGAGAGAGAGTCAATGAATGCCTTTGCCCTTTGCTTTCTTTCGATGGAATTCATCGTTGCATCTGCTCCAATTGATGCGTTGCTCAATATGATTCTGTTGACATTGTCTTTCAGGAAGATAGCTTTGTTGCGGCTTGTAAAGGTCAGTACAGGAATCTTAGGATTATCTCTTTTCGGGAGAACCTGGAATCCGTTGTCACTTCCGTTGATGCCGATTGCCATACCGGCGTTGTCCACGAGAAGGAGATGACCGGCGCTGACCTTGCCACCGAATCGGTGGACCTTGCTGGTATCCTTGTCGTAGTCGGCAGAGTTCATGGCAGTCATCTGCAGCTGCTTTCCTTTGACACCCATTGTACCCAATGTGATGTTGGTGCTGTCAACCTTGCATTTCAGGGCAAGCATCCTGAATGTCGCTCCGCTTCTGGATTTCTTGGTTTCCGGATTGATACTGATTTCGGCTTTGTTTATAAAAGCTTTCAATGTGTCTTTCGGAGCCGCGACATTAATGTCCTGTGCTGTAATCTTTCCAATGATGTCTGCATCTGAAAATCTGTACATATCCATCTGTGACAGATGCATTCCTCCTTTCAGCTGTGCGAGGATCTTGCCGTTTGCACTTACCCCAAGAGTGTCAGGAATCATTGTCGCCAAAGAGTCCAAAAGGACATCCATATTTCCGTCTACATAGATTTTAGGGTCGTCGCAAAGAAGATCGGAAATGCTGCCTTTTACCTTCAGCTCTGCGCCTTTCGCTTCTATTCCCGCTCTCATGCTGTCCACGTTGAGCCTTCCTTCTGTGTCTGTAGACGCATCAACTGCCAGCTCCAGGCCCACTCTTCCAGGAATACCTTTGTATGATATGCCTGATGATGGAACTCTGAATGAGGCTGTTATGGAAGGGCGTCTGTCTTCGCCGAAAACGTAGTCACCTGTTGCCGTAGCATTGAAATCTATGATGGCATCCGTGGTGATGTTCTTTGCTTCAGGAATGATGTTTACAACAAGTCCCTTGAGTATGTCACTGACTCTGCAGCTGTCGATTCCTGCCTTGATGTCCAGACCAAGTCTGTCATCATAGACTGAGACCTCTCCGGAAGCGTTCATCGGAACTTTTGCGATATCTGCAGTAAAACTATTGATCGTTATTGTCCTGCCGGCGCGTCCTGGCATTGTGATGTCTCCGTTCAGTTCGATAGGGATTGCAAACCTGCCAAGTCCACTGATGGCAGCCAAAGTCTTGGCTGATGCCGTCATTCTTACGCGTCTGTTCTTCTCTCCTATCAAGAGGTGGTCAAGTCCGAATGCCAAGGTGTCTCCCTTCATTCTTCCTGCAGCGAAAAGACTGTCTATACGGAATCCTATCCTGCTGCTCTTCACGCTTCTGGTGTTGAGCCTACCGTTAAAGCCGATCTGCTTCAGGTTGATCAGGGCGGCGAGAGTGTCGCTGTTGTCTGTGTAAACTATTCTTGGATTTCCATTGAGACGGATCTTTCCAAGCATGATTGGCGGCAGATCTGTCGATGTTGTGTCCTCAACCTCTTCTTCATCCTCTCCCATCTTGAAAATGTCCCAGTTTGCTCTTCCGCTGGCGTACTGGTGCGCGTAGATTCTCGGTTTTGAGAGTTCTACATATGGGATTCCTATCTTTCCTGTCAGTAGAGCCCCGATGCGGACGCTTGCAGTAAATCGTTCAAAAGATGCCAGCGTGTCGGATACTTCGCCGCATCCGCTGCTGTAGAGTCTGCCCTTTGCTCCTGCTTCCTCATCTTCGTCGAATCTGTCCGCAGGATATGTTATGGTGAAATCTTCCAGACTGAGGCTGGCGCTCGGGAAACGTCTGAACATAGAAAGTTCGACCTTTCCGAAAGAAAGTTCGCCGTCGATATATTCAGATCCGATTCTGTTGACTATGCCTGTCAGTGCAGATGAGGTGAGGAACAACTCAAGTGCAACGAGAATGATCATCCAGATGCCTGCAATCCATGCAAGGCACTTAACTGTCTTTCTGATTATATTTCTATTCATAGCCGTTTCCATATAAACATACAAATATACAAAATTATTACTATCGACGAGTAAACATTTTTGTTGCATAAGTATGAAGTATAGATTAAATTTGCAGTACTAAAGATTTGAACGATGGATACACCTTTTGTATATGACCGTTTTGTGACGGGAAAGAATTTTATCGGAAGAAAGACAGAATGTACCATAATGTCCAACCTCTTGGAATCCGGAGAACATATAGTTCTGTACGGACGTCCTAAGTCCGGCAAGATGTCGATTGTCCAGCAGACCCTCTTCAACAGAAGAATGTCCGGAAGACAGTTTATGGTAGCCCATGCCAGTCTTTCCAATGTGAGGAATCTTGAGCAGTTCCTCCTGAAATTCGGTACTGCGGTCATAAAGGCTGTTTCATCAACTGCTGTTGAATATGAAGCCTTGATCACCAAGTATCTGGATGGTACGCATTTCGTCTTTGACAGAAGCCGTTTTGCTTCATGTGACGAGGTGGTGTCCCTGAACTGGACTCCGGATATGAACGACGTGTACAAGATGATAAGGCTTCCTCAGAGAATCGCTGAGGAGAGGTGCCGTCCATATTATGTCATCCTTGAGGATTTCCAGAACATAATGCTTGCAGAAGAATATGATGATGTATTCAAGCTTATGGAAGAATTGTTCCGCGAAAGGAACAGGATGCAGCCCGCGTCAGCTTCGTTCATAATCGCCGGTTCTCAGGTCAATACGATGAAGTTCATATTCGAAGAGAAAAAATATTTCTATCGCCTTGTGGAGAAGATAACAATGAGCGCCGTTGACGACAGGGAGATAATCGAATATATCGTCAAGGGATTCATGGTGAGCGGAAAGGTGATAGAGAGGGATCTTCTCCTTGGGGCATGCAAACTCTTCCGTGGAGACATGTGGTATCTTAATCACTTCACTTCGATATGTGACACTATGTCAAGAGGTTATATCAATGAAGGAATCCTCATGGAAGCCCTCAAGACCATCATCTCAATCCATGAACCTCGCTTCTATGCGATTGTCAACGATCTCACGGACCATCAGCTCAGTCTGTTGCTTGCCATCCTTGACGGAGTCACAAGATTCAGTGCTTCTGAAGTCATAGAGAAATATCGTCTCAATTCGTCTGCGAATGTGCGAAGAGTGAAGGATGCTCTCAAGAAGAAGGAAGTCATCACTTTCAACGAGAAGGATGAGCCGGTGATTCTGGATCCGCTTTTCGAATACTGGGTTAGCAATCATTTCTTTGAAAGACGATAATGCGTAGGAAAATTACAGTACTGACCGGCGCGGGAGTCAGCGCGGAAAGCGGTATAAGTACCTTCCGCGACAGTGACGGTCTGTGGGAGAACCACAAAGTAGAGGATGTTGCATCTATTGAAGGCTGGTATCGTAATCCGGCTCTTGTTCTGGATTTCTATAATGCCAGAAGGGCACAGCTTGCCAGTGTGAAGCCTAATGATGCACACAGACGCATAGCTGAGCTGGAAAATGGGTGGGATGTTACCGTAGTGACACAGAATGTGGATAATCTGCACGAGAGGGCAGGCAGCACGCGCATAATCCATCTTCACGGCGAACTTACCAAGGTGCGTCCGGAGAACTGTTGCAATGAAAGAGATGGATTTTCTGAGGAAACAGTCTTTGATATTGGTTCAGATTCTATTGAGATAGGAGATCTTGCTCCCAATGGTGCACAGCTCCGACCTCATATAGTCTGGTTCGGCGAGGCCGTTCCCAAAATTGAGGCTGCAATCGATGCCGTTGAGGCTGCGGACGTACTGCTGATTGTTGGTACGTCGCTTCAGGTCTATCCTGCGGCCGGACTCTATCGCTATGCGAAATCCGATACTCCTATATATATCATTGATCCGAAGGATGTTCCTGTCAGAGATGGTAGGATAACTCATATAAAAGAAAAAGCCACCACTGGTATGGTGACTTTTCAGAGATTGATAGCTTCCGAATAAGGAGGCTATTTTTCATTTTCAGTGATCTCAGCCATTCTAAGCAATGCTGTTACTGCAGCATATGTGCAGTTGGTCCAGAATGATCTGTTGCTGTCGTGATATGGGGTTCTGAAATCCCAGGTAGTCGGCATCTGGCCATTACCTTTGTTCTGTACGATCGTCATGTTGTCGACGAGAGCCTTTGCCTTAGCAAAAGCAAGTTTGTCACCGGTCTTTTCATAAAGATCGAGGAAAGCCATTGCAACATTGTGCGCACTGTGATCCACCGGCTTCTGGTATTTGTACTGTTCAAATACACAAGGGGTGGCCATCATCCTCAGGCCATATTCATTAGGAGTCGTGTTCCAGAATGTGAACTGGTCTTCGCTCAGGCGTATGAGGTCGATTGCGTTGTTGAGGTCCTTTTCGTTCATACTCTCCTTATTGAGGAGATAGGAAGCGTATGGTGCTGCCGTGCAGTTGGTCAGATTCTCATATGGCTCGAGACCCATTACATTCACATCCTCGAACTGTCCGGTCATATTGAATGTCTCCATAGCAACCTCATCCATCCACTTTTCTCCCTTTTCTGTGATAATGTCATATTTGGTGAGACCGTACTGATTGTGAAGTCGGAGGATATAGTTGAGGAGCGGATGAAGCATGGCGCCGACCTCGTTCACCGGCTCTCCTGTCTTGAAGTCAATCTTGATAGGATAGGAACCGTCTTCTCTCTGGAGTTTGAGATAGGTGTCTGCAATTCCAAGTGCCCTGTCATAATACATCTGTTCCCCTGTGTAATCATAAAGGTCTAAGAATGCGTGTCCTGCTGCACATGCTTCCAGTGTCATGGTCTTGCCCTGATTCCAGTCTTCCTTGGAGAATCGGAGATCAAGATAATATGTAGGAGGGAAGTATGCGAGAGGGCTTTCTGCCGGATGGCTCATGTTTATGAGGAATGTAGCGGCATTCTTTGCCATTGTTATGGCTTCCTCTGCAAGTAGCGGGAACTCGCGTGCCACCATCACCTCGTTGCGGATTGTTGCTCCGACGATCTTGCATGGGTAGGTGTTGTAGTCATATCCCATGTCTGGGATGGTCTGAGTCTTCCAACTCTGGACAGCAGGCATCATATGTATATAGTATATTGCCATTCTTGCTGCATCCTTGTAGTCGCGTACGGCATCGTGGTAAGGGCCGCAGAACGGATAGTCCCTGAGGAACTTGCGCTCACCGACACATGCGATGACCTTGCCTTCTGCATCGATTGCATCGACTGTGAGGACAACATCGCCGGGGGTGATGTCATTCCAGATTGGACTGAGCGGCGCCTTAGGGGTCTTTGCTGTGAAGGACCATACCGATGAGCTTTCCTTGACTGGTTTCACGGTGAACATATATGCTGCAGCGCCTTCAGCTTCAGGGAAATCGAACGCTGGAGCATAGATGAATTTCTTTGCGAACTTGTTCCAGAAAGGGTTTCTGCCTTCGTAGCCGGGACGGATAGGCTGGAGGTACTCCTCGGCGGCCTGAGCGTTGAGGATTTCAGTTTCAGTCAAAGTCTTGCAACCTGTAAAATACAGAGCTGTCAGAATCAGTGGAATCAGAATACGTTTCATTATGTTGATGATATTTTGTCCGTAGAAATAGGGTTTGCTCAGAAGTGTTTTCACAGTTAAGGAACACAAAGGTAAACAATTTCTCTGAATGTAAGGAATATACTTGGAAATTAAAATTTTATACCTATCTTTGCAGCCCTATAATGAAAAGGAGGTGATAAGAGTATGATTATAGTTCCAGTAAAGGATGGTGAGAGCATCGAGAAGGCTCTGAAGAAGTTCAAGAGAAAGTTCGAGAAGACAGGTGCAATCCGTGAGCTCCGCGCAAGAAAGACTTTCTTGAAGCCATCAGTGAAGAAGAGAATGCAGATGCAGAAGGCTATCTACGTTCAGCAGATGCAGCTCCAGGACGAGCAGTAATTTTTTATTGAAGATATTTTACAGATTGTCAGGCCAAGTAAAAGAGCTGAATTCAGCCGCCTGCTGTCTAAAACTTTTAATATTTTAAGTTTTTATGTACGCAATTGTAGATATTGCAGGCCAGCAGTTCAAAGTTGAGGCTGGTATGGAAATCTTCGTTCACCGCCTTGCGGCAGAGAAGGACGCTGTTGTAGAGTTTGACAAGGTTCTTCTTATTGAAGCAGACGGAGCAGTTAAGGTAGGTGCACCTTATGTTGATGGTGTTAAGGTTACAGCAACAGTGCTTGACGACACTTGCAAGGGCAAGAAGGTTCTTGTTTTCAAGAAGAAGCGTCGCAAGGGTTACCAGAAGTGTAACGGTCACCGTCAGTATCTTACTAAACTTCAGATCAATTCGATCGCTTAATTAATTGAGGAGGAATAATTATGGCACATAAAAAAGGCGTCGGTAGTTCCAAGAACGGTCGTGAGTCACATAGCAAACGACTTGGTATCAAGAAATATGGTGATCAGGCAGTAAAGGCTGGCAACATTATCGTTCGTCAGAGAGGTACTGTTCATAACCCAGGTCTGAATGTAGGAATGGGTAAGGACCACACTCTTTACGCGCTGATCGACGGAAGAGTATGCTTCCGCAAGAAGGCTGACAACAGATCATATGTCTCGGTTCTCCCTTTTGAGAACTAAGACTCGGGATCTGATCAAAGAGATAGAGGACTGTTTACCCGAGTGGGTACGGTCCTCTTTTTTCTGTAAACACTAAAAACACACAATATGCTTACACTCAAACTGCTTCGCGAGAATCCGGAATTCGTGATTGCGAAGCTCGCTGTAAAGAATTTTGATGCAAAGGAGATCGTTGAGAAGATCAACACTCTTGATCAGAACAGAAGAGCTCTTCAGGTAGAGCTTGACAACTGCCTCTCAGAGCAGAAAAAGAAGGCTGCTGAGATCGGTGGACTTATGAAGACAGGCAAGAGAGAAGAGGCAGAGGCTGTAAAGGCGGAAGTTGCTGCTCTCAAGGCACGTTCTTCCGAAATTGAAAAGAAATCTCAGGAGAACAACACAGAGCTTGAGTCTCTCCTTGTTCTTCTTCCAAATATTCCTTGTGATCAGGTTCCAGAAGGAAACTGCGCAGAGGACAATGTCGTAGTGAGATCAGGAAACGAGATTCCGGAGCTCGGCGAGAACTGTCTTCCTCACTGGGAGCTTGCAAAGAAGTATGACATCATTGATTTCGATCTTGGTGTGAAGCTTACAGGTGCTGGTTTCCCTGTTTACAAGGGTAAGGGTGCAAGACTTCAGAGAGCCCTCATCAACTTCTTCCTTGACGCCAACACTGAGGCAGGATACCTTGAGGTTGAGCCACCTGTAATGGTGAATGAGGCTTCTGGCTTCGGTACAGGTCAGCTTCCTGACAAGGAAGGTCAGATGTATCATGCTACTGTTGATAACTTCTACCTTGTTCCTACAGCTGAGGTTCCTGTAACAAACATCTATAGAGATGTAATCCTCGGCAACAACGACTTCCCGGTGAAGATGACTGCCTACACTCCATGTTTCCGTCGTGAGGCTGGTTCATATGGCAAGGATGTGAGAGGTCTTAACCGTCTCCACCAGTTTGATAAGGTTGAGATTGTCCGTATCGAGAAGCCAGAGGAGTCATATGCAGCTCTTGATGAAATGATCAATCATGTAGAATGTCTTGTAAAGTCTCTCGGACTTCCTTATAGAATTCTCCGTCTCTGCGGAGGTGATATGAGCTTCACATCAGCGATTACTTACGATTTTGAGGTGTACTCAGCAGCTCAGGGAAGATGGCTTGAGATCTCATCAGTTTCAAACTTCGAGTCATATCAGGCTAACCGTCTGAAACTCAGATATAAGGATGCTGATGGCAAGACAAACCTTGCACACACTCTGAATGGTAGCTCATTGGCGCTTCCACGTGTGGTTGCTGCTCTTCTCGAGAACAACCAGAAGGGTGACCGCATCGAAATTCCTGAAGCACTTCGCCCATATACAGGATTTGACTACATTGACTAAGGATAAGATCATAATCGGCATAGATCCGGGTACCAATATTCTTGGTTATGGAATCATACGTGTGGACTCTAAGGGTCCACACTATGTCGATATGGGAGTTTTCGATCTTCGTAAGATCAAGGATCCTTTTGAAAAGCTTGCAAACATCTTTGCCGGAGTCACTGAACTTCTGGATGAGCACAAACCTGATGAACTTGCTGTTGAGTCTCCATTCTATGGTAAGAATGCCCAGGTCATACTCAAGCTCGGTCGTGCCCAAGGAGCTGCTCTTACAGCTGCTGTGATGCGTGGAATACCAGTGGCGGAGTATGCTCCAAGAAAAGCTAAGATTGCAATCTGTGGAAACGGTGCAGCATCGAAGGAACAGGTTGCAATGATGATTTCCAAGACACTCAAGGTGAATCTTGATCCTAAATATCTGGATGCGACAGATGCTTTGGCAATTGCTCTCTGTCATCACTATCAGCTGTCCAGTCCTCTTGCTTCATTGGGAGGAAAGAGTGATTGGCAGAAGTTTCTTGCGGATAATCCCGAAAGAATTAAAAAATAAGTAAATTGCCACTTAAACCATATGTTTAGACCCTTGTCTAAAGGCACGTGTTTTTTAACTAGAATAATTATTATGGTCAGAAACCTTTTTGAACGTTTCTTCAAGACAGTAGTAGCTGTAGCGATTCTTTTTATTGCCCTGCCTCTTTCGGCGCAGGCTCAGTTTACCGTAAAACTTAGACTCATTGATGATAAGACAAGTGAGCCTGTTCCTTTTGCAACAGCATCGCTTACTGCAAAGGGAAGCACAAGTGCATCAAAGTATATTCTTACTGATGATCACGGTCAGGCTGCTATTACCAAAGTTGCTAAGGGAACATATACCCTTAAGGCTGAAATCATGGGTTACAAGACTTATACTCAAGAACTTGTTGTTGAAAAGAATGTCAACATAGGAGATATAAGAATGGTAGAGGATGCAGTTGCTCTTGATGCAGCAAAGGTTTCTGCTGTGGGTAATCCGATAACAATCAAGAAGGACACCATTGAGTATAATGCATCTTCTTTCAAGACATCTGACAACGATATGCTCGAGCAGCTTCTCAAGAAACTTCCTGGTGTAGAGGTAGAGGCTGATGGTTCAATCACAGCTAATGGTCAGACAATCAAGAAGATTACCATCGATGGTAAGACCTTCTTCCTTGATGACCCTCAGTTGGCTTCGAAGAATATCCCAGCTAAGATCATTGATAAGGTAAAGGTCGTTGAAAAGAAATCTGATCAGGCCATGTTTACAGGTATCGATGACGGTGAAGAGGAGACAATCATCGACCTTAAGTTGCGTCCAGGAATGGCAGAGGGATGGTTCGGTAATGTTATGGCCGGTGGTGGACATGATGTTCCTGGTGGAGGACTTGATATGAATGACTGGCGTTATCAGGGAGCAGCAATGATCGGTCGCTTTACTGACAAGAGCCAGCTCAGTATCATTCTCAATGGAAACAACACCAACAACAGAGGCTTCAATGATATTGCAGGAAGTATGATGGGCAATATGCGTGGTGGTCGTGGCATGGGCCAGGGAACTGGTGGCTGGGGCCGTAACAATGGTATCGCTACATCATGGATGGGTGGTGTTAACGGAGCATTTACACTGTTTGATGGAGATATGGACCTTGCGGGTAACTATCTTTACAATGGAAACAAAAGGGACGTTGAAGAAGATAAGAAGCGAATTACCTATAGGCCGGATGGCGACCATCAGATAAGCAATGAGACCGGTGCAAGTACAACACTTTCACAGGGTCATAGATTAGGTGTGCGTCTCGAGCATAAGTTCTCTGAAAATACATCTATCCTCTTTGAACCGCAGTTCAATTTCGGAGGTGGAAATTTCAATGAACTTTCCAGATTTAACACGGCGATAAAGCCAGAAGTCTCTAATCTGGAGCAGAAGGAGACAGATGGATACAATAGCAATCGCGGTGCAAATGACAACTGGTCAACCAGTGGTTTCCTTCTTCTCAGACAGCGTCTCGGCAAGGAAGGAAGAACGATTTCCGCCAACATCAGATACAGTTTCAGCAACAATAAACTGGATGGATACAATCAGTCCATTACAAATAAATATCTCGAGGATGGTACACTCGATCCTAATGACGATGGTATCATCAACCAGCGTTATGATCAGAAGTCAAATAGTTCATCACTTTCCGGTAGACTCGTCTACACTGAGCCTATAGCAAAGAACCTCTTCCTTGAGGCAAACTATAGCTATAGCTGGAATATGAACCATTCACTCAAGAATACTTATAACAGTACTTCGAATGAGATTGTTGATGGTCTTCTTCAGTATACTGGAGCATACGGAAACGGTGAGGTGCTTGATGGAATCTACTCTAACGAGATCACAAACCTTTCTCAGAACCACAGGGCAGGAGTGAACTTCAGCTATCAGCTTAAGAAATTCAGAGCACAGCTCGGAGCATCAGTCAATCCTACTATCACGCACAATGAGACAACTGGTCATGATGCATATGATAATAAGGTTGTAAACTGGTCACCTCAGGCAATGGTATTCTATAATCCGAATGACAACACTAATTTCAGATTGTTCTATTTCGGTCGTTCATCACAGCCTTCTACATCACAGCTTCTTCCTGTTCCGGATAATTCAGACCCTATGAATATTTCACTAGGTAATCCGAATCTTAATCCATACTTTACTCACAATCTTAGAAGCCGTTTCGGATACACCAACAAGCAGACTTTTACATCAGTAAATGTGAATCTCAATGCTTCGTTGATCGAAGATCCGATCACTTCTGCAACATGGTATACAAATAAAACCAACTTTTCAATTCCTGTAAACGGACCTACAAGAGCGTCGGTTAATGCGAATCTTTTCATCAACTCTCCTTTCGGAAAGTCGAACTTCTCAATCTTCTCGATGACATTTGCAAACTACAATGAATCAGCAACATTTGTAGGAACTGATGATTTTGAAACGAATAAGGCGCAGAAATATTACGATCCTGAGAAGGCTGAGTTCAAGTACAAGGAATTCAACGAAGAGATTGATATATACGATCCGGCTATGTTCATCAAGAACATCACTCAGACCGTTTCTGTGACCCAGCGTCTTCGCTTTACCTACAGAAGTGATATTGTTGAACTCAATGTGGGTGGTCGAACAAGAATGTCGAAGTCTTGGTATACAATTCCGAACAGTAATCAGCAGTACACATGGAGCAACCGAGTGGATGCTTCTATGAACTGGACAATCCCAGGAGGAATCAACCTTATTGCTGAAGCTGATTACAATTGGTATGTCGGACATGTTACTCCTCAGGAGGATGAGATTATTCTTAATGCAGAAATAACAAAGCTTCTCTTTAAGAAGAAGTTCACACTTGCTCTCAAGGCATATGATATCCTCGGGCAGTCAAAGAACCTGTCTGTAAGTGACAATGCAAACTATCATCAGGAAACCCGTAACAACACTCTTGGACGTTACATAATCCTCTCTCTCACTTACCGCTTCGGTAACTTCAATCAGGGCGGTGGACGCAGAGGTCCTGGTGGCCCAGGAGGTGGCCCTATGGGCGGAAGAGGCCCTATGGGAGGCGGCCCACGCAGATAGCACACAAAAGAGGCTACTCATTCGAGTAGCCTTTCGCTTTTCCTTTGATGTTGATATGGCATTCTGCCATCGGACGGCATTGGCTCCCGAAAAGGGAAGGGGCCCACTCTGTGGGAAGGACCGTCAGTGGCAGAATGCCATATCAACGTTATACATTCTTAGGTCTCATCTGTGGGAAGAAGAGAACGTCCTGGATGGTAGGGGAGTTGGTCATGAACATAGTAAGACGGTCGATTCCCATACCGAGTCCTGATGTAGGAGGCATACCGTACTCAAGAGCACGTACGAAGTCCATATCGATAAACATCGCCTCGTCATCACCCTTGTCCTTCAGCTTGAGCTGATCCTGGAAACGCTCGTACTGATCGATAGGGTCGTTAAGCTCACTGTATGCATTTGCAAGCTCCTTACCGCATACGAAGAGCTCGAAACGCTCTGTAAGCTCAGGGTTGCTGCGGTGACGCTTAGTGAGTGGTGACATCTCCACAGGGTAGTCAGTGATGAATGTAGGCTGAGTGAGGTGCTTCTCGCAGTACTCTCCAAAGATTGCATCGATGAGCTTGCCCTTGCCGAATGATGGGTCTGTCTCAACGTGGAGCTTCTTACAAGTCTCACGGAGCTCGTCCTCGTTCATTCCTGCTACGTCAACACCAGCATACTCCTTGATTGCCTCAAGAATAGGAAGGCGGCGGAAAGGTGGCTTGAAGTCAACCTGCTTGTCTCCGATTGTAACCTCTGTCTGTCCGTGAAGCTTGAGAGCGATCTTCTCGAGAAGCTTCTCTACGAACTCCATCATCCAGATATAGTCCTTGTAGGCAACATAGATCTCCATACAAGTGAACTCAGGGTTGTGAGTCTTGTCCATTCCCTCGTTACGGAAGTCCTTTGCGAACTCGTAGACACCGTGGTATCCACCTACGATAAGTCTCTTGAGATAGAGCTCGTTTGCGATACGGAGGTAGAGTGGAATGTCGAGTGCGTTATGGTGAGTGATGAACGGACGTGCTGTTGCACCGCCTGGGATGCTCTGGAGGATAGGGGTCTCCACCTCAAGGCAGCCGGCCTCGTTGAAATACTCACGCATAGTAGCGACGATCTGGCTTCTCTTGATGAATGTGTCGCGAACCTGTGGGTTTACGATGAGGTCAACATATCTCTGACGATACTTGAGCTCTGGATCTGAGAATGCGTCGAATACCTCTCCATCTTTCTCCTTGACGATAGGAAGTACGCGGAGTGACTTGCTCAAGAGAGTTAGCTCCTTAGCGTGGATAGAAAGCTGACCGGTCTTTGTGATGAATGCGAAACCCTTGATACCAACGATATCTCCGATGTCAAGAAGCTTCTTCCATACTGTGTTGTACATGGTCTTATCTTCGCCAGGGCAGATTTCGTCTCTGTTTACATAAATCTGGATACGTCCAGTCTCATCCTGAAGCTCACCGAAAGATGCGGCTCCCATGATTCTTCTTGACATGATACGTCCGGCGATTACTACATCCTGGAAGTTGCCAGCCTCTTCGCTGAACTCAGCCTTAACCTGCGCAGCAGATGTGTTGATAGGGTAGAGTGCAGCCGGATATGGCTCGATTCCAAGTTCTCTGAGCTTAGCAAGCGATTCTCTTCTGAATAGCTCCTGCTCGTTGAGGTCCATAATGCTCATAGTATATTATTTTTATTGTTTATTCCAAAAATCCCACAAATTTAACAAAAAATCCATATCTTTGTATGCTATGGCGGTGGAAAAGATATGGAAATTGCGTGAAGGCGTTGACACTGATGATGTCAAGAGACTTTCTTCTGAACTTGGAGTAGATCCCGTACTTGCGGAACTCTTGGTTCAGAGGGGTGTTCATACATTTGAGCAGGCTCGTTCGTTCTTCCGTCCGAGCCTTGATAATCTGAATGATCCGTTTCTTATGGCGGACATGGACAAGGCTGTAGAAAGAGTACGAGCGGCCGTTGTGTCAGGTGAAAAGATCCTTGTCTACGGAGATTATGATGTGGACGGAACGACAGCTGTTTCTCTGGTATATTCTTTTCTCAGACGTCTCACAAGGTCAGTCGATTTCTATATCCCAGAAAGATATGATGAAGGTTACGGCGTATCGTATAAGGGCATAGACTGGGCTTCTGAGAACGGCTTCGGACTTATTATTACTCTCGACTGCGGTATCAAGGCTAACGAGAAGGTTGAGTATGCACGAGCAAGAGGAATCGATGTGATCATATGTGACCATCACCTCCCGGAAAATGAACTTCCAAAGGCAGTCGCTGTGCTTGACCCTAAGCGTGAGGACTGTAACTATCCGTTTGATGATCTGTCCGGTTGTGGCGTTGGATTCAAGCTCGTGCAGGCTTATTCGCAGAGATACGGCATTTCTTTCGAGACCCTTATTCCTCTTCTGGATCTTCTTGTAGTCAGCATTGCATCTGATCTGGTATCTGTTACCGATGAGAACAGAATCCTTGCACATTATGGTCTCAAGCAGCTGAATACTATGCCGCGTGAGGGTCTTCTTGCCATGATTCAGCTTTCTGGACTTGAGCCGGGACATCTTACCATTGATGACATCGTCTTCAAGATAGGACCTAGAATCAATGCTGCCGGACGTATGGAGTCTGGAAGAATCGCAGTAGAATTACTTACTGCATCCAATGCACGTGAGGCTATCCGACTTGGAACAGAAATCAACGAGCATAACAACGAGAGAAAGAATATTGACCGCCGAATCACTCAGGAGGCCCTCGAGATGGTCGAGTCGGGCAACTGTCTTTCGAGCGGAAAGGCTACCATCGTATATAATCCTCAGTGGCATAAGGGCGTGGTCGGAATCGTGGCTTCACGACTTGTTGAGGCCTTCTATAAACCTACAATCGTCTTCACGATGTCACAGTGTGGATTCGTGACGGGTTCTGCAAGAAGTGTTCATGGATTCGACCTCTATGATGCCATCGAAAGCTGTGCTGACCTTCTTGAAAACTTCGGAGGTCACCTTTATGCAGCAGGACTTACACTTAAGGAAGAGAATCTTACGGAATTCTGTCAGAGAATAGAGAAGTTCATCTCTGGTAAGATCATTCCTGAGATGCAGACACCGGTGGTAGATATCGATGCTATGCTTAATTTCTCGCAGATCACTCCTAAGTTCCTCCGTATCCTTAAGCAGTTCCAGCCTTTCGGTCCTGGCAACAGTGCCCCTGTATTCCGTACAGATAATGTATATGACAACGGTATGGGTCGTAAGGTAGGTGCCGAAGGCGGACACCTTAAACTGGAGTTGATACAGGAATCTCATCCTTATCACCACATTTCGGCTATTGCCTTTAATATGGCATCATACTTTGACCACATCAAGACAGGTAATCCGATTGATGTGTGCTACTCGATTGTAGAAAATTATTATCGCGGAACAGCAAATACTCAGCTTCGCGTCAAAGATCTTCGCGAACGCGACGAACTTGTCTAATCAATTATTGAAGTCTATTGATTATTTCTTCGGCAATAGTCTCTACGCTTTTGCCGTCTGTTTCTATTGTGATGTGGGCTATAGATTCGTAGGTTTCGGTGCGGATATTCATCAGCTCCTCAATTCTTGATCTGAGGGTGTCTCCCTGAAGCATGGGACGTCCTGAAGCTTCAGTCTCAAGATGTCTGACAAGTGTGTCAATCGACGCTTTCAGGTATATGCATACCGATCTCTCCTTCACAATCTCAGAACATTCCGGTGTCATTACGGTACCTCCTCCTAATGCAATCACCATCCGGTGCTGTAAGGACGGAGAAACCGTGCTACCCCTCCGGCCGCAGAGGGAGGGGCCCATCGCTTGCAATGGGAGGGATTGTTTCTCCGTCCTTACAGTACCTGATGGTGTCAGGATGGAGCGGAGGGTTTCTGCTTCCAGTTTTCGGAATTCCGTCTCTCCCTCTGAGGCAAATATTTCCGGTATGCTCCTGCCAGATCTTTCGCAGATGGCATCATCAAGGTCTATAAAAGGACAGCAGAGCAGCTCCGAGAGACATCTCCCGACACTGCTCTTGCCGCATCCCATAAATCCTGTCAATGTAATGATCATCAGAACAAGCTTAACTGTC
The DNA here is from genome assembly GCA_045126915.1 of Candidatus Cryptobacteroides sp. GTDB lineage: Bacteria > Bacteroidota > Bacteroidia > Bacteroidales > UBA932 > Cryptobacteroides. Next base: position 9,812 of record JBGVPH010000010.1, on the reverse strand, counting down.
CGTCGTCTGGAAGTTCCAGATCGATGATTTCTTCAACGTCTGTATTGTCTATTTCTCCAGCCTGATTTTCACCTGCATGATCGACAGCCTCTTCCTCAGAAGGAGTCATGTCATCCTCAGACTTGTGCAAAGGATCGATGAACTTGACGCTCTTTACATCCATCGCACTTACCTTCTTACCCTTGGCCTGAAGACCCTTCTTTGCGATGAATTCCTCAGCGTCTACAGCCTCTGCCTCTCTATGCTCATGCTTGCCACCGAATGTAATCTCAAACTGAGGGTGCTTGTCATCGCTGAGTGCAACAAGGTATGAACCCTTTGAATCTGAAATGAAGCTTACAGGAGTGTTGTCGCTCACATCGAACGAGAATCTCTTCACATAGAACGAACCGATACCCTTGTCATAGTAGAGGGCTGTATATGTCTTGTTTACATCAAGCTTCTCAATCTTCAGGAGATCGCCCTGATATCTGTTGCTGAGGTCGAATGACGTCGTGTAGTAGGTTCCGTCCTTGAATATAGCAAGGATGTGATCGCCGGTGTTGAACTGACCGAGGTGCAGACCGCGCTCATCCTCGTTAAGTCTCTGGATATCCTCATCGAACCATATATCTTTGCCACCGATTGTGGAAATACCCTTTGACTTGAGAAGAATCTTCTGGATCGAGTTCTTCGACACAAGGTTACCTCGCGAAGCACGACCCTTGATCAGAAGCTGTGAGAAATCATATTCATCAATCAGCTTCTTGAGCTTAGGACGCTGTCTGTAGTAAATCTTTACAGTCTCAGCTTCGGCGTTGTGGTTAACCGTAAACCAAAGGATTACAGAACCCGGTGTGCCCTGAGTGATGTCGTATTCCTTGTCACGTGTGACACTTGTCACATTGAACCTCTTGGCGTAGCTTATCGAAGTCTTACCCTCTCGATAGATTACGTTGTATGTGGTTCTCTGGTCATTTCTGTCAAACAGACCTACGTAAAGTATATCCTTTCCGAAGAATGCCTTTTCAGAAACCTTGGTCACAAGGTACTTTCCGTCCTTGCGGATGACAATGATCTCAGAGAGGTCAGAGCAGTCGCATACGAACTCTGCATTGTCCTCCTTCTTGAGGTTGATTCCGACGAAGCCCTCAGCCTTGTTTGCATAAAGCTTAGCGTTGTTGTTCACAACCCTTGTCACTGCAATGGATTCAAAACTGCTGAGTTCAGTAAGACGAGGATATTCCTTGCCGTATTTCTTCTTGAGGTTCTTGAAGTAGTTGATTGTGAATTCTGTAAGGTGTGCAAGGTGGTTCTGTACCTCTTCCATCTCATCCTCAATGCCTTTCAACTTCTCCTCTACAGCCTTTACGTCGAACTTTGAAATCTTTCTTACAGGCTTCTCTACGAGCTTGTGGATGTCTTCCATCACAATGGCTCTCTTGAGAAGATTCTGGTAGGTCAGCATCTGGGCGAACACTGTCTGCAGCTGATCTTCCCAACTCTTGGCATCACCCTCGAGAATCTTGTAGACCTTGTTCTCAAAGAATATCTTTTCGAGAGAGCTGTAGTGCCAGTCGTTCTCCAACTCATCCAGTCTGATCTGAAGTTCCTGACCAAGCAGAGACTTGGTGTGCTCAGTACTATAGATGAGAACATCATCGACACTGAGGAACTGAGGCTTGTGATCTACGATAACGCATGTGTTAGGTGAAATCGAAACCTCGCAGTCGGTGAATGCGTAAAGTGCGTCGATTGTCTTGTCCGGTGACACGTCGTTAGGAAGATGGATGAGAATGTTTGCAGTCTTTGTGGTAAGGTCTTCGATCTTTTTGATCTTGATCTTACCTTTATCCTTAGCCTTGAGGATTGAGTCGATGATCACATGAGTTGTCTTTCCATATGGAATCTCTGTGATAGCTAGGGTGTTCTTGTCGATCTTCTCGATCTTTGCGCGCACCTTGACCACTCCACCTCTCTGTCCCTTCATATATTTAGAACAGTCTGCAAAGCCTCCTGTAGGGAAGTCCGGATATATCTCGAAATCCTTTCCCTGAAGAATAGCAATGGATGCGTCGATGAGCTCGTTGAAGTTATGAGGGAGAATCTTTGACGCAAGACCTACTGCGATACCCTCTGTTCCCTGCGCCAGAAGCAGAGGGAACTTGATTGGCAGTTCTACAGGCTCCTGGTTACGACCGTCGTATGAGGTCATCCAGTTTGTGGTCTTCGGGTTGAATACCACTTCTTTAGCGAACTTGCTCAAACGTGCCTCAATGTAACGAGGTGCCGCATTGGAGTCTCCGGTAAGGATATTACCCCAGTTACCCTGGCAGTCTACAAGATAGTTCTTCTGACCGAGCTGCACGAGGGCTCCAAGGATTGACTGGTCACCGTGAGGGTGGAACTGCATAGCCTGTCCCACGATATTGGCAACCTTTGTATATCTGCCGTCATCAATACGCCACATTGCATGAAGCACGCGTCTCTGCACAGGCTTCATACCGTCCACGATGTGTGGAACCGCTCTGTACAGAATCACGTACGAGGAATAATCAAGGAACCAGTCCTTGAACATTCCTGAAAGCTTGAACTTTCTGCTATGTTCTCCAAGCAGTCTGTCGAACTTTCCTGGCGTGGCATCTACCGTCGTCTCTTCCGAATTCTCCTCGTTCAATCCCTCTTCCTGGAGATCGATTTCCTCAATACTCATATCTATTGCCTGTTAATATTCGTAACCGAATCTTCTAAGTTCCTTCTTGCTTTCTCTCCAGTCTGCATCGACCTTTACGAAGAGTCTCAGGAACACTTTCTTCTGGAAGAAATCCTCCATCTCGATACGCGCCTGAGTACCAACCTTCTTGAGAGACTGTCCTCCCTTTCCGATGATGATACCTTTCTGAGTGTCGCGCATTACATAAATCACTGCACTGATGTCATATCTCTCCGCTCCCTCCTTGAACTCCTCTATGACCACTTCGCAGCTGTACGGAATCTCCTCTTTGTAGTTAAGGAAGATCTTCTCCCTGACTATCTCTGATGCAAAGAAACGGAGATTCTTGTCTGTGAATACATCCTTATCATACCAAGCCGGTGCTTCAGGAAGGTTTGCGACGATCGCGTCAAATATGTTGTCGAGATTGAATTTCTCCTGAGCTGAAGCCGGGAAGATTATCGCCTTGGGAAGCTGCTCCTTCCACCAGTTCATAAGCTCAAGTACCTGCTCCTGAGAACTGATGTCGATCTTGTTGATCACAAGTACGACCGGGCAGTCGATCTTCTGAAGCTTGGCGATGTATTCATCGTTCTTGTCGCCCTTTTCGACCGTGTCTGTCACATAAAGAATTATGTCAGCATCGCCGATGGCAGTGTCGACAAAATTCATCATACTCTGCTGCAGCCTGTAGTTTGGCTTGAGGATACCTGGTGTGTCGGAGTAGACGATCTGGTAGTCGTCACCGTTCACGATTCCCATTATCCTGTGTCTTGTCGTCTGAGCCTTTGCTGTGACTATGGATAGCTTCTCTCCGACAAGGGCATTCATAAGCGTAGATTTGCCAACATTCGGATTTCCGATGATGTTGACAAATCCCGCACGGTGTTTCTTCTTGGTTTCGCTCATATAATAATGAATGACCTTTTATCAATTAAAGGTATGCGCCCATTCTGAGGAGATTGATCTCTCCTTCAGTAAGGTATCTCCACTCACCTCTCTTCAATCCCTTCTTTGTAAGACCTGCGAAATAAACTCTGTCAAGAGCCTTTACCTCGTAGCCGAGAGATTCGAAGATTCTTCTTACGATACGATTCTTTCCTGAGTGGATCTCGATGCCAAGCTTGCGATGGTCATCATCCTCGATGTATTCGAGTTCGTCAGCTGCGATAATTCCGTCAGTAAGTTCCACTCCCTGAAGAATCTGCTCGAAATCTTCTCTCTTGAGCTTGTTGTCGAGTGACACCTGATAGATCTTCTTCTTGTCGTATGAAGGATGTGTGAGTTTCTCTGCGATCTCGCCGTCGTTAGTGAACATGAGCACTCCTGTAGTGTTCTTGTCAAGTCTTCCTACAGGGAACACTCTTGATGGGCAACCCTTCAGAAGGTCCATAACAGTCTTGTCTGCGTGTGGATCGCTTGCTGTAGTCACATAGCCCTTAGGCTTGTTCATTACGATATATACCTTTGCCTCGCCCTTGAGTCTCTCACCATTGAATCTGATGTCGTCAGTGTTGATGTTGATCTTGGTTCCAAGTTCTGTCACAACCTCACCGTTTACTGTAACCACACCTGCAAGGATGAAGTTATCAGCCTCTCTTCTTGAACATACTCCAGAGTTTGCGATGTATTTGTTGAGACGAACCTCTTCCTTGATAGGAATGTTCACCATATCGTTGTCAGAATAGAGATCAGCATTGAGCTGAGGTTTTCTCTCGATCATCTTGTTGATTCCGCTTTCCTCCTCGTTGCGGAAATAGTTGAAGTCCTTCTTTGTAAAGCTCTTCTTTGCAGAGTTGAATCCTCTTCCACCTGCAGGCTTTCTTCCGAACGGCTTTCTGTCTCCGTTGAATGATCTCTTCTCGCCGTTGAATGATCTCTTCTCTCCGTCAAATGATCTTCTTTCACCGCCGAAGTTTCTTGAACCTTCACCGTAGCTTCTTCTTTCCGAATTCTCTCCGAATGATCTTCTTGGTCTGTCGCTTCCGAATGACTTTCTCTCACCGCCGAAGTTTCTTGAACCTTCGCCGTAGCTTCTTCTCTCAGAGTTCTCTCCGAATGATCTTCTTGGTCTGTCGCTTCCGAATGACTTTCTTTCACCACCGAAGCTTCTTGAACCATCTCCGTAGCTTCTTCTCTCAGAGTTTTCTCCGAATGATCTTCTTGGTCTGTCACCACCGAATGATCTTCTTTCACCGCCAAAGCTTCTTGTGCTTTCGCTGTTGCTTCTGCTTTCTGACCTTGAAATTCTAGGTCTCTTGGTGCGGCCCATGCCGCCTCTTCTGTTGTCTTCCATTGTTTTGTGCCTTCCCGGCATTTAAAGTGTTAATATATATTGGCTCACGCCAACTGTTTTATCTCTTTAGTTTGAATATGTATGTTATAGTTCCCTTTTGCAGGGCTGGTGCATCAGCACTCATGTTGAAATGTGCTCCGAGCGCAGCCTTTCTTGCTGCCTGCCACAGAGTTTTGTCTGTTACATTCGTTCCTTCTGCTCCTGCGACAGCTTTCTGTACCTGTCCGTAGTTGTCTACCCATATATCTACGACTACCGTTCCTTCTGCCTGAACACCGAAACTAGGTCTAGGTAATGTTCCGTTCACAGTTCTTCCCGCAAGCTTTGCCTTAGGCTCTCCGCGTGTCTCACCTGTCTCTGTGTTTCCGAGAGCATGTCCGGCCTTCAGTGCGTCGGTTACCTCGCGGGCTGTCTGAGCAGCAAGAGTGTCCTTTTCAGTCTTATTGTCTGCCGCTGCAAAAAGAGCCCTTCTGTCTATCGGCTTTTCGCGTGGTGGCTCCGGTACCTCTATGTCTCCTTGGTCACCTATAGTCGCTTCAGGAGCTTCATTAGTCTTTGTGCCCAGATTCTGTGCCTGTGACTGCTGAACAAGATTGATTTCCTTGCTTGGAACTTCTGCACGAGGGCTTGTGCCCCTCCAGGTCTGTTTCGGCTTCTTTATCTCTACTTCCTCGAATTCAATCAATATCTGTTCCTTTTCAGGTGGTGGAGGATCGAGATAAGTGAATCCCGAGAAGAAACAGCAGGCAATCAAGCAGGCGTGTACAGACACGGTCAGGACGACACCTGTCGTCCTGGAAACCTTGCTCTGTCGATCACGTTCGCGTATATACTGTCTGTCTGCCATAGCTCAGTTCTAGACTTATTCTGGCGAAGTCGCCATAATCACCTTGTAGTGGTTTCTCTTGGCAATATTCATTACTGCAACAACCTCCTTGATAGGAACTGTCTCATCTGCGTAGATTGAGAAGGTCGGGTCCTCTTCGTTCTGGAGGAGCTCGATGAGTCCGTCTTCAATCTTGTCAAATCTTACAGGCTTCTCGTTTCCGTTGATATGATAAGAGAATGTGTCGTTGTTCTGCCAGTGCTTGATGGAAACGCTCACAGTTGCCTTGGCAGATACCTGTCCTGTACTCTTCGGAAGGAGGAGCTTCAATGCGTTGGGATTGATAAGCGTTGAAGTCACCAGGAAGAATATAAGAAGCAGGAACACAATGTCTGTCATTGAAGACATTGAGAATCCTGAATCTACTCTTGTTGATCTTTTGATGGCCATAACTTACTCCATTGATGATGGTTCGTGAAGCATGTCGATGAACTCGATGGTAGTGTTTTCCATCTTGAACACGAGGTTTGAAATCTGTGAAGTGAGGAAGTTGTAACCGAAGTATGCGATGATACCTACGAAAAGACCTCCCACTGTTGTAACCATAGCCTCATAGATACCTCCTGAGAGAAGGGTGATGTCGATGTTGTTGCCTGCATTTGCCATTTCAAAGAATGCGCGGATCATACCGGTCACTGTTCCAAGGAATCCGATCATCGGAGCTCCACCGGCGATTGTAGCAAGCATAGGAAGACCTTTCTCAAGTCTTGCAACCTCTACGTTACCCATATTCTCAACTGCTGCCTGAATGTCCTGAAGAGGTCTTCCGATTCTTTCGATGCCCTTCTCGACAAGTCTTGCAATAGGTGAGTCATATCTCTGGCAAAGTGCGATTGCCGACTTGATCTTTCCGTCGTGGATCTGGTCATGGATGTCCTTCATGAAGTTCTTGTCGATCTGACCGGCCTTGCGGATCATCCACCACTTGTTGCCGAATATGTAGATGGCAATGATTGAAAGAATGAGAAGTATAAGCATAAGCCATCCTCCCTTGACTGCCATTTCAATCAAAGAAAAAGTGTTCTCCTGTGCAACTGGTGTTGCAGGTGCAAGTGCAGTAGTGTCTATTGCTGCTTGAAGTAGGTTAAAAAGCATAGTCGTAATGTTAAATTGCATAATCGTGCAAAAGTAGTCAAAAAATAGCGAAATCTAAAATTTATTTCATTGTTTCAGAGCATTCTCCGGCATATTTTGCTCCACTGAAAAATAATGCATTTCCAGGCACTGATGCACCGGCGTCTGAACGTGTTCCGGAAGCCACAAGTGAAGCCATCCAATCAGGATCTTTTTTGCCGCTTCCGACCTCGATCATGGATCCGACAATTGCTCTGACCATATTCCTGAGGAACCTGTCTGCCTTGATTCTGAACACGATGTAGTCACCTTCCTCGCACGGGTAACCGAGCATCTCGACGTGAGTTGGGGTGTATGGCATCCAGAGTGCTTCCGTGATGGTGCAGATGGAGGTTGCGTTATTGCCTCCGACTTTTTCGAAACAGCTGAAATCGTGGGTTCCGAGAAGATGTGCTGCAGCTTCATTCATCTTTTCCAGATCAAGGTGATGCCTCATTCTGTAGGAGAACCCTTCGCAGAACGGGTCCTTTCGGAAGTGGATGAAGTAGTGATATTCTCGTGACTTTGCATCAAATCTCGCGTGAAAGTCCTCATGTGTTACTGATATCTCGTGGACTGCAATTTCGCGAGGTAAGATGGCATTTAATTTGTAGTGAATCTGCGCCGCGTCGAATGGCTTGTCATCAGGAAATTCGAAGTGGGCGATATAGTTTACGGCATTCACACCGGAATCGGTGCGTCCTGCACCTGTGACAGGTACGGGCATCCCGAGGAGGGGCTGTAATGCCTTTTCGAGTTCGCCTTGCACGGTCGCTCCATTGGGCTGGATCTGCCATCCGCAAAGCTTGCCTCCGTTGTAAGAGAGTCTTATGAGATATCGCATATTCAAAAAATATCAGTAACTTTGTAAGTTTTCAAATGCAAAAATATCAAAAATCATATTTATGGAAAGCATAAACATCAAAGAATTGAACGATCGCATCCAGAGGGAAAGTTCATTTGTTGATATTCTCACAATGGAGATGAACAAGGTCATTGTGGGACAGAAGCAGCTTGTAGAGAATCTCCTTATCGGTCTGCTTGCAGATGGACACATCCTTCTTGAAGGTGTTCCAGGCTTGGCTAAAACCTTGGCAATCAACACTTTGTCAAATGCTGTTGATTCGAAGTTCAGCCGTATTCAGTTTACTCCAGACCTTCTACCTGCCGATGTGATAGGTACGCTTATCTATTCTCAGAAGACAGAGCAGTTCCAGATCAAGAAGGGTCCGATCTTCGCAAACTTTGTACTTGCGGATGAGATCAACCGTTCTCCTGCAAAGGTTCAGTCTGCTCTTCTCGAGGCTATGCAGGAGCGCCAGGTTACAATCGGTGATGAGACATTCAAACTTCCTCAGCCTTTCCTGGTGATGGCGACCCAGAACCCTATCGAGCAGGAAGGTACATATCCGCTTCCAGAGGCTCAGCTTGACCGTTTCATGCTGAAGGTTGTTGTTACCTATCCTAAGAAGGAGGAGGAGCGTCAGATAATCAGGATGAACAATTCTGGCGAATTCCCTAAGGCTCAGCCAGTTCTGAAGCCGGAAGATATCGTAAGAGCTCGTGAGGTGGTCAAGGATGTGTATATGGACGAAAAGATCGAGAGATATATCGTAGACATCGTCTATGCTACCCGTACTCCTAAGGAATATGGCCTTGAGAACATCGCGAACTTTATCTCTTATGGCGCGTCCCCACGTGCCAGCATTTCGCTTGCAATGGCTTCAAAGGCATATGCATTCATCAAGAGAAGAGGATATGTCATCCCTGAGGATGTGCGTGCGGTATGTTATGAGGTGCTCCGTCATCGTATCGGTCTCACCTATGAGGCAGAGGCTGAGAACATGACTACCGATCAGATCGTTTCTGAAATCATAAATGCAGTAGAAGTTCCATAGTAGAGATTGCCGGTCAGGCCGGCAATGACAATTTATGAGTAATTTATCCGCTAACGACCTTTTGAAGAAGGTCAGGAAGATTGAGATCAAGACAAGGGCGCTTTCGCACCAGATCTTTGCCGGTGAATACCATTCGGCATTCAAGGGTCGTGGTATGGCGTTCAGTGAGGTCCGTGAGTATCAGTATGGCGATGACGTCCGCAATATGGACTGGAATGTCACAGCCAGACTCCGCAGCCCATATGTCAAGGTCTTCGAGGAGGAGAGAGAACTTACTGTCGTACTGCTTGTGGATGTCAGCCGTTCGCGTCTTTTCGGTACTGCCGGAGCAAGCAGGAAGGATATTCTGGCAGAGATTGCTGCTGTACTTTCATTCTCGGCAATCATCAATAATGACAAGGTCGGAGCTCTTTTCTTCAGTGACAAGGTGGAGAAATTCATCCCTCCTAAGAAGGGAAGGAGCCATCTTCTGCATATTATCCGCGAGATCATCGAGTTCGAACCTACAACAGACGGAACTGACATTTCAGAAGCTCTGAGATATCTGACCAATGCCATCAAGAAGAAATGTGCAGCCTTCCTTCTTTCCGATATGATCGATGTTGATGCGGAAGGCAATCCGAGATATGAAGATGCTCTTAAGGTGGCGATAAACAGACATGACCTGTCGGTGATAGAGGTATATGACCCTCGAGAGTGTTCGGTTCCTGACGTGGGACTTGTGCATATCAAGGACTCGGAGACAGGTGAGTCTGCATGGGTTGATACCTCAAGCAGGAAGATGAGGCTCGCCTACGAGACCTGGTTTGAAAATGCCAGACAGACGGCTTCACGTCTGTTCATGAAATACAATGTGGACAAGGTGTCAATAGCCCTGAATGAGGATTATGTGAAGGGATTGATGTCGTTGTTCAAAAATAGGTAATA
>JBGVPH010000009.1:0-6193 GCA_045126915.1 Candidatus Cryptobacteroides sp. | reverse complement strand
TACTATATGCTTAACCTCTATTGAGGATACTTTTTTGCACAATACAATGATCGAAGTCTTTCAATACGGCTAAAAATCATGTAAATTTAGTAAATTAACTATCTGTAAGGAAGTTTTTATGCATAAATCCATTCTGGAATATGTGATTTTATGGAAAATGTATACACAAGCCCCTATTATTTCCCCTATTTCTCACGTTTACGGCAGCAGAACATTCAAAATGAATGGCCGCAGAATACTTCACATCGGGTTGATTCTTTGACATACTCTCCCGGCTAAAGACGGGAGTATTCCCGCTTATTCTCATAAAATAAAGTAGGAACGATATCTGTTAAGAGATCGTTCCCAAATACATTTTTCCGGAGCAGTCAGCCCTTCAGTATATTATCTTCCATCCCAAGCAGGATGTGCCGGATCTTCGGCTATGAGGGCTTCTTCCAGTGACAGCCCCAATGCTTCTGCTACACCTTTACCATATGCGGGGTCAGCTCTGAAGCAGTTGCGGATATGGCGTTGCTTGATGAAGACGGCCGAGTCCGCCATAGCTCTAGCAGTGTTTTCGCAGGTCGCCTTCTGGTCTTCTGCTGACATCAGGCGCCAAAGCTTTCCCGCCTGGGTGTAGTAGTCTCTGTCGTATTCCCGCTCGTCATAGCTGAACACATCTCCCATAGCAGCTAACGGAGGCTCCTTTGCTGAAGGCTTTTCCTTCCATTCGCCGTAGCTGTTAGGTTCATATGATACAGCAGCTCCCATATTGCCGTCGGTTCGCATCTGACCATCGCGGTGAAACGCATGGAACGGGCAACGAGGACGGTTTACCGGGATTTCATTATAATTCACTCCGAGGCGATATCGCTGTGCGTCACCATATGAAAAGAGGCGTCCCTGAAGCATCTTGTCAGGGGAGAAACCTATTCCCTCGATGATATTTGCCGGATTGAATGCGGCCTGCTCCACTTCCGCAAAGAAGTTCTCCGGATTGCGGTTCAGCTCCAGTATGCCCACATCGTGAAGAGGGAAGTCTCCGTGATACCATACCTTGGTCAGGTCGAACGGATTGATCTCATAGTTCCTGGCCTGTTCCTCGGTCATGAGTTGCACCTGCATCAGCCAGCGTGGATAGTCGCCTCTTTCTATGGCCTCGAACAGGTCACGCTGATGCGACTCCCTGTCCTTTGCGATGACCGCTTCCGCCTCAGCATCAGTCATGTTCCTTATGCCCTGGAGGGTGCGCAGATGGAACTTCACCCATGTGCGGCGGTTCTCTGCATCATAGAAACTATATGTGTGGCTTCCGAATCCATGCATGTGACGGAATGAAGCCGGAATGCCGCGTGGAGACATGGTGATCGTCACCTGATGCAGCGCTTCGGGAAGGAGTGTCCAGAAGTCCCAGTTGGAATTTGCCGACCGCATTCCTGAACGGGGATCACGCTTGATGGCATGGTTCAGGTCGGGGAACTTCAGCGGATCGCGCAGGAAGAAGACAGGTGTGTTGTTGCCTACAAGATCCCAGTTGCCGGAGTCGGTGTAGAACTTCATTGCGAAACCTCTGATGTCTCGCTCTGCATCTGCAGCTCCACGCTCTCCTGCAACGGTGGAGAAACGCACGAAGCACGGGGTCTGCTTTCCTATTTCAGAAAATATCGAGGCACGGGTGTACTTTGTAATGTCGTGTGTGACGGTGAATGTTCCATATGCTCCCGCACCTTTAGCGTGCATTCTTCTCTCAGGAATGACCTCCCTGTCAAAATGGGCCATCTTCTCAAGAAGCCATGTGTCCTGTAATGTCACAGGTCCGCGATGACCCGCCGTCTGAGTGTTCTGATTGTCCGCAATGGGGCGTCCGTTCTCTGAGGTGAGATGTTTCTTGTCGTTCGTTTTCATGTTGTGAAAAATTAGATGAAAACGCCGATTCCTAAAAGTATGCCAGTGGAAGATTACTTCTATCCCAAACAGCAGAGAATGCAATCGGGAAAGAAGACATACATTTTCACTCTAATTTTAATCATTATGAACCTAATTTATCTAACAATCCCGTGTGAATTGTCTAAAATTTGTATATTTGCAATGCAAACACACATTAAAATGAAAAAGTCATTTTACAGAACAGACTATCTTTTCTCAAAGGGATCATTCCTTACAGGTATGGGAAGCTTATTGAGCATCTTTGCTCCTTTCTATACTTTCAACGGATCCCGTTCTGAAAAGCAAGCGGACACTACAGCCCTTGAATCCGATTTCGGAGTCATTGGTCAGGACATCTATTCTGTTTTAAGAACTTATAAATTCTAATGTTATGGGAGAGACGATCAAAGAAGTCATAACAGAGACAGCAAAAGTTCAAGAAACAGAAAGCCCTGTGCAGGTCATTCTCGATGCTGTTCCTGAAAGCAAGAAAGAAGAAGTCAAGGAAGCCTTGATGATTATCCGCAGCGAAATGTATTCGGGCCCGATTCCGCCGCCCGAAGCACTTGCACGCTACGAAGAGATTCAACCAGGTGCAGCCGACAGAATCCTCAAAATGGCAGAGAAACAGCAAGAGCATAGAATGGCACTTGAAACAAAAGCGATCGGAGGGCAGGTCGATCAAAGTAAGAGAGGACAACTCTTCGGATTCATACTGGTCTTTGTCTGCATAGCAGTCGCAGTCTTCTTCGCTGTGTACTTCGGAATGACAGCATTCGCAGTCACATTCCTCTGCGTAACAATGGTATCAGTCGTCGGCCTCTTCGTCACAGGAAAGATGGCAGTGCAGAAAGATCTTGCTCAGAAATCAAAAGATCAAGAGCAATAATCAATAGAAAAACAATCTTTATTCCCGGTAGCCTCTGAATCGTCAAGCTATCGGGTTTGGTTTTTTATAGGGGTCTCCCCGTCATGGCCCGATCACTTCACCGTCATGCCCGACCTGATCGGGCATCCCGCCCAATCACGAATAAAAAGCAAGGACCGCCTTTCGACGATCCTGTAACCTCCTTTAACAACATGGTCAAGGAGATGGTGCAAAGGTAATCAAATCAAACAAAAAAGCAAATATCCGCACTGGATAATATCATCATCGGCCCCTCCCCACAGAAATCCCTTTGCCATAATAATACCCCTGAGGTCCAAGACTGCTGAACACTTTCGTTCCAGTAAAATAGACTGCACCGCCTGAAGGAAGCGGTATCCTATTGATCCTGCCATTACATCCGGCAGTAGGCTCTCCCGCAGTAGTGGCAATACCACAATACAGAGCATAGTCCACGACTTCTTCATCGTGGCTGTAGTTCATCGGACCTGTGATGAAAACATTATCATACTTGAGAACAGGAACATCGATATTCTCCAGAGTATCTTTTATTACCGGAGTCTGAGGGATAAACACTTTCGGTATCCTGCTTATTCCTGCTCTTAAAGGCAGCAAATCAGTCTTATCAGCAATATACGGCAATATGTTCATCAGCAGGAATCTGCTTCCATTCCTGATATCGATCAGAACAGTCTGACTCTCATTCCTCATACTCAGCAACTCCTTGATTTCCTGAAGATCACTAAGAGCCGTATTCAGATAGAGTGTATCCTTGTTTATCCTTCGACTGTTATTCAGGTTCTCATCAGGCAACAACCTCTCAACAAACTCACTACGTTCTACCTTACGGGCACTTACTGCCACCTCCTTGCCGTCACGCATCAGAACTAAAATCAGCTCCGGAACGTATTGTCTCAGCCATATCTGTTCAGCCACATACCTCTTATACTGCGGGCTTCCTGACACCAACTGCTCACACTCTTCATAAAGATCAATTGCCTTCCTACCATCAACAAGCATAATTTCATCGCCAGGACGAATCGCTTCATCAATAGATCTTACCACACAAATCTTTCCGTTAGCATTCCTGACCCTTACAGGAAGAAAGCCATAATCCTTCACTTCTTTTGGTGAATTTGCAACAAAATGAGCATCATTCACATTGGCCATCATTCTCCTCAATGGATCCAAAGAATACCGACTGCATTCTCCGACCTCTTCAAAAGCCCTGACAAGGCAACCATCCCAATCCTCCACTTCATCTGAAATGTATGGGTGAAAATATTTGATGACATTCCAAGTCACAATCAGGTCAGCAAGCATCATATCCTGCTCGGAAGTGTCCGAAAGGTCGTAGGAAGATGGCTGGGCAGCCAAAGGGAAAGTATGCTCTTCATTCCCATACAAGGCTAATGGGATATGGGCAAATAATCCGTCAATAATCTCAAGGCTTTGCACATCACCCACGTGTGAATGATCATCAAAAAGAATTTCCTTTGTCCTTATCCTGCGCGATTGATCATAATAATCATATATGGTTTGATTTAAGCTGTGCGGAAGCTCCAAGACATCGACATGTTCGGATCCGTCTGACAGGGTACAGCTGTTCAGCATAAACTCTCCCGTACCTTCTGTGAACACACCGATTCTGATGAGTTTATTAGCCTCCTCCCTTCCTATGCTGACGCTTTGCTGGTAATCTTCGCCCACAAGATAATCCGGGACAAACTCACAAAAGTTGATATAAGTATCAGCATCATTGACATCAAGAGATACCTTTGCATATACCTTAAGCGATGAGGGCTTCATATTCTCTATGTCCACTGATAAAGTGAGATTATCACCAATATAATCTGCAGCTGACAATGTTACCTCGAATACAAGTCTGTTGAGCCCTTGCGAATCCTGATTACGGTATGTACGCTTACTTACATATGAATTACTCCATTTGCCAAGATCCACGCCATAATGTTGCCAGGCTATCTCCTTCAACCCAGCAGTATCTTCCGGAATGATCCGACTGTCATCATAAACAGGATTATTTGAGAAAACGACTCCGGAAGCAATAGGACAGAATAATTCTGTCATAGCACTCTGGAACTCTTCCTTGGAATTGACAGAGTCAACCTTACGGACTCCTTCGAGTGCCAATGCATTCCAATCCACATCCTGAGCCTCATCTCCAGGATAAAACCATCTGACTACACCATACACATCAGAAAAAGCCTTCAGGTACATTGTGTTCTCATCCGGTCCCTGTCTGTCACCACAAGAAATCAAGTAAGACAACAGACATAACGAAGCAAGAAATGGAGAGACCTTCATCGCTGCCTTTTTCTGCTCTGCCACTCACTGAAGCCAAGCATAATGCCGGAGAAAATACATCCCATCATAAGCATCCTCCAGATGCTGAATGTCTCATACATTCCGAAAGCCCAACCTATAAGCATATACAGGGCTACAAGTGCGACAAATCGCAAAGAAATGGATACTGTTCTTTTCATATTAAGCTCGTTTAGTCGTAGAAATTTCACAAATCGCCTGCAAATATCAGTCCGCACATGGTTCAGCCCTAACATACACCCTCGTCACAGGCACGAACTCGTCATACTGTTCTACAAGTGCAACGACAGACTTGTCATCTTTCCAGATATACAATGGAGTCTCATCCTCTTGTACCGAAACGAGCAATTCTGCATATTTCGTCTTCACCTCGGCACTCTCACTATAGACAGGATCCTTGTACAGTTTCTTCATATACTCATACAGCCAGGTTCGTGCATCCTCCAGACTTTCCGGATTCTCGACAGTAACCTTTACAGATGGAGTATTCTCCTTGAAATAGGCTGCCGTAACAATGCTATATTGAGGTTCGATGAAATTATTGAAACCGACAGTTCCAAGCTTCGATGCATCAGCGACTTCATCCCAATCGTACATCAGGAAATCATTGTCATTTGTCAGATTGACCTCGATGGCATCAGTATAGATCACTTCATTATTCTTGTATGCCTGAATCCTGCATAAGCAACCTTGCGGAAGATAGAAACAATGATCCCATCCTACAATCAGTTCAGAGTGGCCTTTCTCATCATAATACACCTTACGGCTTCCTTCCTCTCCCATAACGCTGAATACAAGAGAATCGCACAGCTGGGACAGGCTCCAGTTCATATAATCGTCACCCTCAAGATAGAAATGCACAGGCTCAAATATGTTTGCAGTATGTGTGTTCAGACTGGCACCTTTGATCTCCAGTGTAGGGAACTTCGGCTCCGATGGTGCTGAAGTCTCTTTTGTGATGGTTATCCTGTGGTTTTCGGTCTTCACACCATTCACGACATAATGCCTCTTGATGTCATATCCGCCGTTCATTGTGGTCCTGCAGTCGTTATATAT
>JBGVPH010000008.1:0-9771 GCA_045126915.1 Candidatus Cryptobacteroides sp. | reverse complement strand
AAAAAGATAGATTATATCGACATATATGAATCGAATCTATTGAAAAAGAGAATAAGGGGACCTAAGATATATGACGTTACAATCAATCGACGTAAAGTTGGTGACGACGCATACATGACAACTGTTTCGCCATCTCATTTTTCATACAAAACTGTTGTTGCTGACAATAATGGTTTCTGGGTTGGCTATCTTGGATTAGAAATTAAAAATGGTATGATACCTACTCAGGATATGAATAGGTTGACAAAGGTATTTCATTTCGATTGGGATGGAAATCTTATCCAAACATATCGCTTTGATAATCCGGTTGAAAATTTTGGAATAGACCCAGAGACCAATAAAATGTACTGCCTTACTGGTTCGCCAGACCCTCGTATTTTAATATATGAACTTAGTGACTAGAAGTTTAGTTATAGTATTTGAAATTTACATTAATTAACTTTTACTTTTATGAAAAAGATTTATGCTTTTATTGCTACAGCCTTAGTAGCAACATCACTCTTCTTTGTTCAGAAAAACGCATCTAAATGTCTTCTTGATGCTAATATTGAAGCTATAGCTGGTATTGAGAGACCTGTACACTCTCCCGCAAATTGCACACAATGGTTTGGAGATGTGTGTGATGTTCAGTTCACTTCAAAAGAAGCTATACCAATTCCGGATATGAGGCCAGATGATTTTATATAATATTTCACGAAGACACGGGTAGATTTATACTAGATGTTTAAAATTCTTTAGTATCAATTGCATATGATAAAGTTTATCTGGTATTTTCAGTGCCTGTTGGCTTGTACTCTTGTTGCCTGTGGAAATCCATCAGGAAGCGATTTTAAGGAAGGCAAGGCTATGACAGAACCTGAAGTGAACGAGGTTGAGGTGATCACCTTGGAAAGGACTGATTTTGCACATCAGGTCATTTCCAACGGTAAGCTGAAGGCTGGGCGTAGGGCATCGCTCTTGTTCGAGACCTCTGGCGTTATTTCGGTGGTAAATCATTCCAATGGCAGTCGCGTATCTTCAGGAGATATCATAGCCGAACTTGACAGGTCTGGTCTCAAACTGTCTCTTGACGCAGCTCGGATAGCTTTGGAGAAAGCAGAACTTGATCTGTATGACGTCCTTGCCGGCCAGGGATACTCAGCAAAAGACACAGCAAACGTCCCTGTCGACGTCCTTGCTATGGCAAAGATGCGTTCGGGATACACCTCCGCAAGAAACAGCCTTGATAGGACGAAACTGGAGTATGACGGGGCTGTTCTGAAGGCGCCCTATAGTGGAAAAGTAGCAGATGTGAATCTCAATCAATATGACAGAGCCACATCTGAACCGTTCTGTACAGTGATAGATGACAGTCGGCTTGAAGTGAATTTTTCCGTTATGGAATCCGAATATGCCTTTCTCTGTAAAGGGTTGCCTGTTAGGGTGATTCCATTTGCAGATCCTGCCAAGTCGGTTGCCGGCAAGGTGACAGAAATAAACCCTACAGTTGATAAGAACGGTCAGATTGCAGTATCTGCTACTATTGGCAATGATGGTTCCCTGATTGATGGAATGAATGTCAAGGTGATTGTGGAGCGCATGATGCCCGGACAGCTTGTAGTTCCGCGAAGTGCAGTTGTCGTGCGTGATAATCTTGATGTTCTGTTCACTTACACGGATGACGGTATAGCCCATTGGACATATGTGAATATAATCCGCTCGAATGGTGATTCGCATGTTGTCATTCCGAATGAAGACAGGGGTGCAAGGCTGAATGAAGGTGATAAGGTCATAGTGAATGGCAACCTCAATCTTGCCGATGGTTCGAAAGTTCAGTTAAAGAAGTAAGGTCATGCTCAGAACCCTTTTGGAAAGACCGATTTCCGTGACAATGCTGATGTTGGTGGTGGTCGTGCTGGGACTCGTAAGCGCGAGGCTTCTGCCTGTATCTCTGATCCCGGATGTGGATATACCGTACATCACTGTCCAGGCGATGTCTTCGCAGATGTCAGCCCGTGAGATGGACGAGAGTGTCGTCAAGGTCCTGCGTCAGCAACTGATGCAGCTGAACGGCCTGAAGGAGATTACAAGTGAGTCATGCGACGGTTCCGGTTCCATAAAGCTCAGCTTCAGTCATGGCTCGGACATGGACTATGTATTCGTTGAGGTGAACGAAAAGATAGACCGGTGCATGTCGTCCCTTCCGGACATAGACCGTCCCAAGGTGATGAAAGCCAGTGCAACGGATATTCCGGCATTCTATATCAATCTCACCCCTGTCGAGGATACGGAAGAGGCATTCAATCAGATGAGCCGCTTTGCGCAGGATGTGATATGCAAGCGTATTGAACAGCAGGAGGAGGTCGCGATGGTTGACCTGAGTGGCTATGTGGATGATCAGATCATGATAATTCCAGACCAGAAGAAACTCAATCAGCTTGGAATGTCTCAGATTCAGTTTGAGAATATAGTCAATTCATCAAACATACACCTTGGTACGCTTGCAATCCATGACGGTCAGTATCGTTACAATGTAAAATTCCTTTCAAGTGTTGCAGACAGTGAAGATATCGCGAATCTGTGGTTTCGCTCCGGTGATAGAGTCTTGCAGCTTAAGGATATCGCGGTCATAGAGCACCAGCCTGCGAAGAAGACCGGTATCGTCCGTTCTGACGGGAAGCGTGCGGTATGTATGGCTGTAATAAAGCAGAGTGATGCCAGGATGGCTGATCTGCGCAGGAGTATGGACAGCATGATGACAGAGTTTTCGAAGGATTATCCCGATATATGCTTTACTGTTACACGCGACCAGACTCAGCTGCTGGAGTACTCCATCAATAACCTCGTACAGAATATCGTAGCCGGAATCATTCTTGCCTGCCTGGTCATCTTCTTGTTCATGAGGGACTTCCGTTCTCCAGCTCTTGTTTCACTGACAATGCCGGTCGCCCTTATATTCTCGATGGCGGTGTTCTATGTGATGGGACTGTCGATAAACATCATCTCCCTGTCTGGACTTCTTCTTGGTGTCGGCATGATGGCAGACAACACGATTATCCTGGTTGACAACATTACCTCGAGATGGCAAAGAGGGGAAGCTCTTAAGGATGCAGTAGTCTATGGTACCAAGGAAGTGGCCGGTCCTATGCTCAGTTCAGTACTCACGACCTGTGCTGTATTTATTCCTCTTGTCTTTGTCAGCGGAATAGCGGGCGAATTGTTCTTCGATCAGGCAATGGCAGTGACTATTGTCCTTATGACTTCTTATGTGGTGACTCTGACTGTCATACCTGTTTATTATTACTGGTGGTATCGCAGACAGCCGGCTTTTCGCCCCAATCCTCTGCTTGAGCGTATCTCGTTCGATGAGCCACTGCGCAGATGGGACGAGAAGATAATGGGCTGGTTCATTGACCATAGACTTATTGCGTGGTGTATACTTGTCGTCTCTGTCTTGGGAAGCGTGCTGTGTTTCTGGTTGATGCCGAAGGAGAGGCTTCCGGAGATGACTTATACGGAGACTATCATGACCATTGACTGGAACGAACAGATAAGTGTGGACGAGAATGAGCGAAGAGTGGCGATGCTTGAGGCTATGATTGAATATCGCACTCTTCAGACTACATCTATGGTCGGCATGCAGCGCTTCATTCTCGGTCATAGCGGTGATCTCGGTACGGGAGCGACGTCCATATACCTGAACTGTAAGGACATGGAGACCTTGAATGATGTCAAGAGTATGCTTGCAGATACGGTTTCTGAGATTTATCCTTCTGCATCGTTCCGGTTCGAAGTGTCAGGAAACATCTTCGATGCAGTCTTTGCAGACGAAGAAGCACAGCTGACGTTAAGGATACGGCCTGCATCTCTTCCTCGACTTGAAGTTGAAGGTATCCGTGGTTTTATCGGCAGACTACGTGCTCACCTGCAGGGAGTTCATGTCGATGATGTGCCAGTCAAGACAGACGCGCTGTTTGTTGCAGATCCTCAGATAATGAATCTGTATGGTGTTTCGTATGCGGAGTTGGCGTCTTTGTTGAGAAATTCTCTTAATGAGAACCGCCTTTTTTCAATAGTCCAGGGTGCTAGAACGGTTCCTGTGGTGATGGGCGACAATGCCGGCAGTCTGGCAGAAATCCTTTCCGAAAAGTTCATTGTCAAGGATGATGTACGTATTCCCGTCTCTGCACTGATGCGACAGACATATGTGGAGGATTTCAAGACCGTAGTTTCGGGATCCGAAGGGAATTATTATCCTGTATCATTGAATGTTGATCCAACAGATGTTCCGGCAGTGATTGACATTGTAGAGGATGTAGTGCACGCTGACGACAGTTATGAGGTGAGTTATGGCGGATCGTGGTTTTCGAGCAGAAAGATGGTGATGGAACTGCTGCTTGTCCTTGTGGTTTCCGTGCTCCTGCTGTATCTTATACTTGCTTCACAGTTCGAGTCGATGGTCCAGCCTCTGATAATCCTTTCCGAGATAGTGGTGGATGTCTTCGCATCGCTTCTGGTGCTGTGGGCTATGGGGATGAGCATCAATCTGATGTCGATGATCGGACTTGTTGTCATCAGTGGAATCGTAATTAATGACTCGATTCTGAAGATAGACACCATCAACAGAATGAGGAAGGATGGTCTTGAACTCAGAAAGGCAGTCACAGAGGCCAGCAGCCGCAGGATGAAGGCGATAATAATGACTTCGCTAACGACGATTCTGGCAGTGTGTCCGTTCCTCAGCAGAGGGAGCATGGGTGATGACCTTCAGTATCCGATGTCAATAGTTATCATTGTCGGAATGACAGTGGGAACACTTGTCAGTCTGTTTGTTCTGCCGGCACTTTATTATTCGATATATCAAAGGAAAGAGATTCTTGATGACAGAGTGAAATGAGAGGAATTTCATCATTCTCGGTATTGCTGGTAATGGCAGTTATGTCTGTGATAGGCATAGCCAGCCTTCCTATGCTCAATATCCAATATAAACCGACCTCTTCAAGCCGCACGATATCAGTTTCCTACTCTTATCCAGGGGCTTCGCCGGAAACGGTGGAAGCCGAAGTGACTTCGAAGCTTGAAGGAGTACTATCCCGTATTTCAGGTGCGGTTGAAGTGTCTTCTGACTCATACGTCGGTCGAGGTAAGGTAAGGGTGAAGTTTAGAAAAGGAACCGATATGGCAGCCGCACGTCTGGAACTTGCTTCTGCAATCAGAAACCTGTATTCCGAACTGCCTGACAATGTCACCTATCCTTCCATATCCCACAATGCTCTCGGCCAGAAGACTGCCACAGCGGTATCTTACCTGATAAAGGGAAGCCTTCCGTCACAGGAAATAGAGAAATATGTCCGGGAGCATATAATGCCGGAGATTTCGGCGCTGAAAGGTGTGGATAACGTATCGCTTTATGGTGCCACACCTTATCACTGGGTAATTACTTTTGATGCAGGAAAGTGTGCTTCAGTGGGGATTACTGCATCCGACATAGCAACAGCATTCAGCAATTCATATTCCGAGACTCTGATAGGTGTTTCCGACACAGTGGATGAAACCGTTGCTGTGCGGTTAGCATCAATGAATGACGATGATTTCGGAAGTGTTCCGGTAAAGAACTCAGAAGGAAGGATAGTGCATCTACGCGATATTGCCGACTGGAAATACCAGGAGTCACTTCCCCTGTCATATTTCAGGGTTAATGGTCTGAATACAATCACACTTTCCGTCGGCGTTGCGGGAGATGTAAATCTTCTGGCCGTGACAAAGAATGTACGGGAGACAATGCTGAACCTTCAGAGCAGATTTCCTGAGGAGATTACAGCCAGCATAGCATACGATTCATCTGAATATGTATCCGGCGAGCTGGACAGAATATATCTGCGCACCGGGCTCTGCATACTGATTCTTCTGCTTTTTGTTCTTATTGTGAACCGCTCATGGAGATACCTTCTGATCATAGTCCTGACACTTATGGTGAATCTGCTGATAGCTCTTGCGATCTACGCCTTTGCAGGAATCAGTATCCACATATATACCCTCGCCGGCATTACCGTGTCTCTTGGAATCGTCATAGATACGTCAATAGTGATGATCGACCACTATGCGCATTTCCGTGACAGAAAGGCTTTTCCTTCGCTTGTGGCGGCTGTGGGCACTACGATAGCTGCGCTTCTGATGGTTCTTCTTTTGCCTGAAAGTGAGAAGGCAAATCTGAAGGATTTCATCTGGGTGATCTGTCTGAATCTGGTGGTATCTCTTGCTGTGTCATGGTTGTTTATTCCTGCACTTATGGAATATCTGCCGATACAGGCATCCAAGTCGGATGCGTCATTCAGGAAGTTAAGACGCCAAGCAAGGCGTAGACTAATGTATGGGAAATATATCGGTTGGGGCCTAAAACATCGTTGGGTGTATTTGGTAGTATTCATCATAGCTTTCGGACTTCCGCTATGCGTGCTTCCTACTGCAGGAGAGATGGAAAAGAAGCATGACAAGAATCTTTGGCAGAAAGGTCTGGAGAAGGTGGTTTCATGGCATTTCTATGATGAAAACAGGCAGACCATAGACAAGATTGCCGGATCATCCTTCGGGTCGTTTTACAGAGCTTTGAGCAGATCTGATTTCTATCGTGAACCGCAGCAGAATACGCTGCACATCAATGCAGGAATGCTGGAGGGATGCACGGTCCATCAACTGAATGAGGTAGTGAAATCCATGGAGAACTATCTGGCCGGATTCGACGAGATAAAAGTCTTTACTACTGAGGTGTCTTCATATTCCGATGCATCAATAACAGTCGAGTTTAAACCAGAGTACGAGAACACGAATTTTCCTGTGCATCTGAAGTCACTTGTTACCTCGATGGCGATTAATTTCGGAGGAGCCAACTGGTCGATCTATGGAATCGATGACAATGGTTTCAACAACAATATCGTAACAAATTACAAGTCGAATGCAATTACTCTGAGCGGTTACAATTATCATGAACTCAAGCAGTATGCGGAATATCTGTCGGATTATCTCTCCCGTAACCGAAGAGTGTCAGGACCGGAGATATGGGGAAGCGGAAGGGATGGCAGGCCGAGGACGGAGTTCAATATGGCGTATGACTTTGAGAGAATGTCTATTCTGGGTGTCAATCCGTATGAGTACTATTCCGCCTTGTCTTCGCAGCTTTATGACAATACTATAGCCGCTGTCATTACGCATGGAGAAATGACAGATGTAGTGCTGCAGTCCTCTGAGAGAGAGAAATATGATTATTGGCACGTGCTGAATATGCCGGTGAAGGCAGGAGAGGTTTCCGTTCCGCTTCAGGACATAGGCAGTGTAGAAAAGAGACTCTCTGGAGTTACCATCAGCAAGTATCTTCAGTCTTATGAGATAAGTGTGTGTTTTGATTTCATCGGAAGCTATGAAATGTCAAAACGCTTGATAGAGAATGCAGTGTCTCATATGAATGACGAAATTCTGCCGATCGGTTACAAGGCATATGATCCGTACTCGGGCTGGTGGGAGAAGAACAAGGAAAAATATGCGTGGCTTATATTCCTTATCGTTGCTGTCATTTTCATTATGCTTGCTGTCACATTCGAGTCGTTGAAATTTCCTATGGCGGTGATATTCATGGTCCCGATCTCCTTCATTGGTCTGTTTCTGACTTTCGGACTTTCCGATCTGTCATTCGATCAGGGTGGTTTTGCTGCCTTTGTGATGCTCTGTGGAATCGTTGTGAATGCAGGAATCTATCTTGTATTGACATATATCGATGTAATGAAGACTCCCCGTTATGCATCAGGATCTCAGATTCATGGCTATGTAAAGGCTTTCGGAAGAAAGATAACCCCTATAATGCTGACAGTTGTCTCGACCATTCTGGGACTTATACCATTCCTTACCGACGGTCCGCAGGAGGTGTTCTGGTTTGACTTCGCTATTGGAACGATAGGAGGAATGGCCTTCTCGCTGATTGCAGTCATCTTCGTTCTTCCTGTGTTTGTGTTAAAAAATCCCAAATATGAATAATTTGAAAAAAATCATAACCATAGCGATAGGTTTGCTCTATTTGATGAGTGGTCTGCTGAAATTAATGGACCCTATAGGTACCGGACTGATTGTTGAAGCATATTTTCGATTCATGCATCTTCATTATTTGATGGATGTTGCAAAGGTTGCAGGGGTTCTTCTCGGACTTACAGAAGCCACAATCGGTTTAGTTGCAGTCTTAGGCCTCTGGCGAAATATGGCAAGGATAGCCATGTTTATGATGCAATTCATCTTTACATTGATATCACTTGCTCTTGTAATATGGAATCCGCAGATGCATTGCGGATGTTTCGGCGAAGCGATTCATTTGACCCATTGGCAGACTTTGATTAAGAACATTGTTTTGATGGGAATGCTTTGGTTTGCTTATGTTCCATTATTGCAGTTGTCGAATGCCAAGATGTGGCAATATATTGCCTTCGCATCTTCTGTTGCTCTTATGGCTGGCTTTGCAGTTTACTCGTGGTATTTTATCCCTGTAATCGACTTCACTGATTATAAGAAAGGAACCAAGATAGTCAGTCAGAGTGAATATTGGAAACTTTCTGAAGAGGAAAAAGAGAATCGTGCTACTCTTCCGATGTTGGGTATAGGTGATAAAACAGATCCTGATGTTACAAATGGGGAATGGGCGATAATATCTATATACGATATTTCTGATTCTACAGTAGATTGGATAAAAGTTTCTAAAAATGTATATACTTTACAAGATATGGGTTACAATGTAGCCCTTCTCATATCTTCAACTGATAGCAACATGAAAAGCCTGGATTTTACATCTGAACACAACGACTCAATATACCATACAGACAAAACCACAGCCATATCCCTTAATCGTAAAAATGGAGGAATTACATTAATGAAAGATGGCTTGATAATCAATAAATTGATGCCTATATCAAAATTAAACTAAAGTGAATTTTAATAAAAATAAATGGGATTATGTCAGTCTTCAGTAATGCATTCAAGGACACCGTTAAGTTTAAGATATGGAAATATCTTATAGGTGGGGTTGGACCGATAGTTCAGTTTTAACAATTGGTCAAAGATTTTTTTTGATTTGACAATATTACAATCTAGCACTTATGGTATATTGGGTGTTATATTGTGTTTCTTTGTAATTTTCATATGGTACTCATTCAAACACACATGTGTATATATACACAATTGTTTTGTTGATTCTATCTTGTATAGTGAGTTTTTCTGAGTTGTCTAGTTAAGCGAATAGCCTCGGCAGTTCTGGAGCATTATGCTCCACCTTTACCTTGTCTTGTACTTGGCTTTTCTATCCAACCCATATCTATCAACCTTTTCAATTGAGGCGACACTTGCCCACTTTCTAGTCTAGTTGTGGAACGAATTGAATTGATGACGAGGGATATTGAGAAGTCCTTCAAAGGTTTGAGCAGGCTTGCAGTTGTGAGCGTTGCGATGTCGCTGGTATTTGCGACAGTAGTCGGTGTGGCGGCTCTGGTTTATGCGGAGAAGCAGAGGGAGAAGATCTATGTGTTGGATCAGGGAAAGTCTTTGCTGCTGGCTTTGCAGACAGATGCTGTGATGAGTAAGGAGATAGAGGTGAAGGATCACGTGACGAGATTTCATGAACTGATGTTCACGCTGTCTCCTCAGAAGCAGACGATTCAGGAGAATCTTGATCGTGCATTCAACTTGGCTGACAGGTCAGCATACGAATATTCTCAGGATTTGGCTGAGAAAGGATATTATTCGAGGATTGTGTCTGCGAAC
>JBGVPH010000007.1:0-3979 GCA_045126915.1 Candidatus Cryptobacteroides sp. | reverse complement strand
GGAAACACAGATCCCAACATTCTTTCACATAACGCCAGCAAAGGTCCACGATACAAAAGCAATGGATGTCATTCCGTATGAAGAGAACTCATTCTACATCTTCGACAGAGGTTACAACGACTTCAAACGTCTTCATAACATCGAAAGCATTGGAGCCTACTTCGTCATCCGAGGAAAGACCAACAACGACTTCAAACCGATGAAGTGGAAGCGCCGTTTTCCTCCTGAATCAGGTATCCTGTCAGATGCAGTCGGCTACATGGCCGGTCAACTGACGATGGAGAAGTATCCTGACAAGATCCGTAGAGTCATCTACTTGGATAAAGAGAGCAAGAAGAAGTTCATATTCTTCACCAATGCTCTGACTATCAGTCCAGTAATGGTTGCAGAACTCTATCACAACAGGTGGCAGATCGAGCTGTTCTTCAAGTGGATCAAGCAACATCTGAAGATAAAAAAGTTCTGGGGCACGTCCGAAAACGCAGTCCGCATTCAGATCTACTCTGCGATCATAGCCTACTGTATGATGGCTATAGTGCAGAAAAAGATGAACATAGAACGCTCTATCTACGAGATGCTGCAGATTGTAAGTATCTCATTAACAGATACTACCAACCTTATAGACCTCTTTGCAAAACCTAACTACAATATTGTCAATGAACTGGATGGTTCTACCGAACCAAGTTTGTTTTAATTGTTAAACTTTATAATAATCGTCCGGAACTTTTACCGGACAGCAATGGATGTAAATATATCTCTTTTTTATAGATATTACAACTGATGTCGTGATTACGTCCAGGAATCACGACAGCTATAGGCTTGTGCCAGTGAGAGAAAATGAAGACTGAAACGTATAGAATAGTATTTTCTAACGACGCGATGTGGGGCCTTTTTTAATCACTTAATACAAATCATTTATGGCATTCATCGAGAAAATAAATCCCGACGTACCGGACAGTTATCTGTTCTTAACTTCTTTTTCGCTCTCTCCCCTTGTAAGCGTTCGGTAAAAGCACATTGACAAAAGTGGAATATGCGCATACATTTGCGCGATATTTCACTTTTTGTTTTTATGAGAGACCTAACAAGACCAGATCTAACACTGGAATACATCAGATTTCAGTCAAGCGGCATGAATGTCGTGGATTACTGCAAATCCAAAAATCTTCCATACTTGGAATTTGTGGATGTCGTCAACAAATGGAATACTAGATATGGCATTCCAAAAGTTGAGCATTGTATGGAACGATATGAGAAAGCCGGCAAATGGGCGGAGCACAACAAGTATTTTCCAAGTACTGCGGAAAACATGTTCAAGGAACTTGTTGTGGAACCGGACATCAGGAAGTGCCGCTCACGAACTAAATATCCACAGGACCCAAAAATATATTGTGAGCTCGAGAAACCTATCCCTGGCACCATTGTCAGAGAAGCGACCCTGACATTCCCGAGCGGAGTCTGCCTTACAGTGCAGGAATCAACCATTCAAATGTTAATACTAGCTGTTGTGCTCTATGAAGAATCAGGTTTTGGGATTGACTAGCAATCTGCACTACATATTTTATCAAAAGCCCATCAAAATGAATTTAGGAATACAAGGTCTGATGGGAATAATCAACAATGAACTGGGACGTGACCCTAGAAATGGAGACGTATATATTTTTGTCTCACGGTCCAGAAAGCTTATCAAGCTGCTGCACTTTAACAAAGGATGCTTCACACTTTATACCAGACGTATCTACCACGGGTACTTCGTTTATCCATATTTCAATAGAGAAACAGATGCTTTTTACATAGACTGGCAGAGGTTAAGGCGTCTGATAAATGGGTACGGAACCATTGAAAAATAATTGCTCAATTATTTGATAATCAATAAATTAAATTTGCATAACTCCCTTATTTTTCGTAACTTAGCAGTATGAAAAGTAAGGGAGAAACAGTGAATATGCAGTCTGTCATTGACGGCTTGATGAGACAGTTAGAGGGTAAGGATCACATGATTCAGCACCTTCTGAATAGGGTTGATGAGCTTGAATCAACCATCAAGGACTTGTCGAACAGCATAGAGAAAATGACAGGTGTAATCTCTACTTACGAGAGACGTCTATTCGGTACAAGCAGTGAGAAATCACATAAGGGAAAGAAGAAAGATGACGATGACAACCTTACAGAAGGGGGAGAGAACGACTCTGAAGTGGGTGAAGAAAAAATAGAGGAGGAAGAGGCCGGAGAGGGGAAAGACACGTGTAAGAAAAAGTCCTACACGCATCCACACAAAAGAGATTACAGCGACATACCAGCTGAAGAAATTATAGAGCTTTATCCTTCAGAAGATGAGATGAAAGGGGCAAGATTCGTTAAGAAAACAAGTTCGTATAGATTCCTATACATTCCAGGCAGACTTGTCAAGATTCAATATGACAGATATATCTACTGCAAGGATGGTCACCTTATTACACCAAAGCTTCCGTATGTCCCTGAAGACCTTGAGAAAAGACATACAACGCCTGAACTGATAGCCTCGCTTCTAGTAAACAAGTTCCTATATCACATTCCTATTGAACGCCAGATGGATATGATTAACAGTGGAGATATCAAGGTCGCAAAGACAACACTTCATAACTGGACCACTGCTGGAATTGACTCGATAGAAGGTGTCTACGAGGCCATCCGCGAGAAAGTCTTATCGGACAACAGATTGCACATCGATGAAACTACAATGCCAGTGATTGACAGTGAAAATCATAACACTAGGAAAGGATATGACTGGGGATTTATCAGTCCAACCAACAGACTCATGTTCTTCACGAGAATGAACGGATCAAGAGGTATGGAAGTTCTGGATAAGCAGCTTAAGGATTACAAGGGATTATATATACAGCATGACGGTTATGGAGCTTATGTAAATGTAGGAGAGAGACTCGGCAAGAAAATTATCAATATACCATGCCTCGCTCACATGAAAAGAAAGTTTGTAGACAGCCTGAGCTGCCACAGAAGAAAAGCTGAGGAGGCGCTGGATATAATTGATGAAATTTTCCACAATGAGAAGACATACAAAGAACAGAAATTGGAGCCATATATTATTGAGGCAAAAAGAGAGATTGAACTAAGACCACTTCTAGATAAGTTGAAGTCATGGGTGAAGAAGGAGCGCAACTCAAAAGACTTCTTTGCGGAAAGCAATATCGGGAAAGCAGTAACGTATACTTTGGAAAGGATTAATGGCCTCTATGAGGTCATTAAGAACGGGTTGTTGGATGTTTCTAACAACATGGCAGAGCGTACCATGAGAGGTCATGCGATGGGAAGGAATAACTACCTATTCTGTCAGAACGAAATGAGTGCAGAAAGAACATGTAAGATCTATTCAATCATAGAAAGTTGCAAGTTATGCAAGATAGATCCATACAAATATATGTGTGAGATATTAAGCAGAAAGCCCGAGGTAGGAGAGTCCTGGAGCGACATGCTTCCGTCCAATATAAAGTTCGCTTAACGAAGTCCGGCAATCCCGGACTTTTTTTTGTACGTGAGTATCTCATAGTGTAGGATTTCAACGCGGAATATTTTAAATTTACACCGATAAATCGGGATTTGTGTGTCACGGATTAAGTGTTACAAGCATCTTGTAAGTGAAGAAAATAAATTGTTATGAAACGGTTATTGCAAACGTTAATACTTACCACAACATTTTTCAGCTTAGTTTCATGCGATAAGAATAATAATCTTGTGCATCATACTGTAGATAATCCAGTCTCCGCTGAAATAGATGGGACACTATTCCAAAGTGCTCCTGAGAAGATATTAAATTATGGTGGTAATGTTCATCAATTGATCGAAAGTGATGATGAATTCGTTTTTATCACAGCTCGGAGAATCAGTTCAAATGAAAGATCATATACTATCCGTATTGAAATGCGTCATAACGAATCATTTGAATTGAACAAACGATATACATTCAATGGAGAAGTAACTG
>JBGVPH010000006.1:0-16491 GCA_045126915.1 Candidatus Cryptobacteroides sp. | reverse complement strand
GGAGGCATAATCATGGGACAGAAAACTAATCCTATAAGCAACAGAATCGGTATCACCCGTGGTTGGGACTCTAACTGGGTAGGTGGTAACTACGCAGAGAAGATCGCAGAGGACTTCGAGATCCGTAAGTATCTCTCAAGCCGTCTTGCAAAGGCATCTCTCTCAAAGATCGTTATCGAGAGAACTCTTAAGCTCATCACTGTAACAATCCACGCAGCAAGACCAGGTGTTATCATCGGTAAGGGTGGCCAGGCAGTTGATCTCCTTAAGGAGGAGCTCAAGAAGGTAACCAAGAAGGATGTTCAGATCAACATCTTCGAGGTTAAGAAGCCAGAGGTTGACGCTCACATCGTAGCTGACTCTATCGCTCGTCAGATCGAGGGCCGTGTATCATACCGTCGTGCTATCAAGATGGCTATTGCAACTGCAATGCGTGTTGGTGCAGAGGGTATCAAGGTTCAGATCAGCGGTCGTCTTGGTGGTGCTGAAATGGCAAGAAGCGAAATGATCAAGGAAGGTCGTACACCTCTCCACACATTCCGCGCTGACATTGACTATGCACTTGCTGAGGCTCACACTAAGGTTGGTGTTCTTGGTATCAAGGTTTGGATCTGCAACGGTGAGGTTTACGGAAAGAAGGATCTCTCTCCTAACGCAGGCGTAGCAGCTCAGGCACAGCAGCCAAACAGCAACCGTGGTGGTCGCAACAACGATCGTCGTCGCGGTGGCCGTGGTGGTCGCAGAGAGAACAAGTAATTTACTTGAAACTCAATATTCTGAAAGGGATGGCTTACAAGTCATCCCTTTTTTGTATATTTGTCATTATTAACATTATGAGTATGAAACTGAAATCAATTCTTTTTGCAGCTCTTGCAGTTGCAGTTGTATCTTCTTGCGGTCAGACCGCAGAGGAGAGAATCAAGGCTTATGAGGAGACTCATGAGGCTATGATTGCCGAATTTAGACAGACAATGGACTCGCTTTCAGCAAATCCTGCTGAGGCTGAAGCATATTACAACGACTTTGTTGAGAAGTACGTTGAGTTCAATCTTGAGGCAGCTAAGAAGAACCCAGACAACGATGTTGCGGTTCAGGTTCTTATGAATCTTCGTGGCATGATCGAGGATGAGCAGGTTGCTGAGATTATAGACGAGATGCCGGAGGAAATGCTCGAGAATGAGAAGGTAGCTTATATTAAGAAGGGTCTTGATGCAAGAAAGGCAACAGCAGAAGGTAATATGTTCGTTGACTTCACAGTTGAGCATGTTTTCGGATACGACAGAAGCGTAGATCCACAGCCTTTGAAGAAGGAGGTCAAGTTCTCTGACTATGTAGGAAAGGGCACTTATGTGCTTGTTGATTTCTGGTCACCTTGGTGCGGACCATGCCGCAGAGAGGTTCCTAACATCAAGACTGTATATGATCAGTACAAGGATAAGGGACTTGAAGTTCTTAGCCTTGCAGTTTGGGAGAAGAAGCCTCAGTCACACACAATCGAGGTTGCAGGTGAACTCGGAATGGATTGGCTCCACATCAACAATTGCGGCAATGTTCCTACCGATATCTACGGTGTAGAGGGTATTCCTCATCTTATGCTTATCGGTCCTGACGGAACAATCCTCAAGAGAGGATTCCATGGCCTTGAAGGCATTCAGGAAGCCGTTGCAGAATATATCAAGTAGAATTTTGAACTGATACGGACGTGATAAGGAAAATTCTCATCACATTTTTGATAATGTCTGTTTCCTGGGTCATCAATGCCCAGGAAACGCGTTATTATGACGCATCGCAGCTCACAGTAATTGGTAAAGCGATTCCCACTTCGAAGGCTTTTACACGAATTGATACAGCTGCGTATAAATTCAATCATCCTGTAATTGAAAACTATGCCTGTCATTCCACTGGTCTTGCTGTCCTGTTTGCGACTGATAGTCCATATATTAAGGCGAAGTGGCAGACTTCAGCCAAGAATGCCTCGGAAAATATGACTGCAATTGCTCAGAAGGGACTTGATCTCTACATCAAGCAGGATGGTGAATGGGTGTTTGCAGGCGTGGGACGACCTGTGATGAAGAACGGTCCTAAATATTCTTCTCATAAAGGTACTATTGTAAAATCTATGGCTCCCGGAAGAAAGGAGTGCCTTCTGTATCTTCCTCTTTATGATAGGTTGGACTCTCTTTTTATTGGCATTGATGAGAAATCCTACATCGAGCCTATAGATAATCCTTTCCGTCATCGTATAGTAATAAAGGGTTCCAGTGTAACCCATGGTCTTGCTGCCTCTCGTCCGGGAATGAGCTATGCTGCAAGGTTCGGACGTGATAACGGATTCTACTGTTTTAATCTTGGATTCAGTGGAATGTCGAAGCTGCAGAAGGAATATGCGGAATATCTCGCTGATGTAGAAGCAGATGCATTTATATTTGATTCTTTCTCCAATCCATCGGCAGAAGAAATACATGAGAGATTCGATGCGTTTGTAGACATCATTCGTGCTGCGCATCCGGATGCACCACTTATCTTTATGCAGACGGAGCGCCGTGAGTCTCGTAATTTTGATACCTGGAGGGAGGACTATGAAGCGCGTAAGCAGGCAGCGGCTGAAGAGGAAATAAGGGATAGGATGAAGACGGACAAGCATATATATTTTATCCCTTCTGATGATTTTCTTGGCAAGGAGCATATTGCCACTTCAGATGGATCCCATCCTACAGATCTTGGATTTACCTATATGCTTGAGAGCATCTCACCGAAGATTCTTAAGATTCTTCGCAAGTATGGAATAAAATAGAGCAATTATCTCCATGGATATCAGGGATAAGATAAAACTGTTTCCACATTCCCCAGGCGTCTATCGATATTATGACGCCGAGGGGAATGTTATTTATGTGGGTAAGGCAAAAGACCTGCATAAGCGTGTTGCGCAGTATTTCGTTCCAGCAGAGCGATTGACCCGCAAGACAGCTGTCATGGTCTCGAAGATTGCTGATGCTCAATATACGGTTGTGGATTCGGAAGCAGATGCTCTGCTGCTGGAAAACAACCTGATCAAACAGTTTAAGCCACGCTACAATATCCTTCTGAAGGATTCCAAGACTTATCCGTGGATCTGTGTCTCTGCCGGCGATTTCCCAAAGGTGTTCCTTACCAGACGTGTTGTTAAGGATGGGTCCCGTTATTTCGGCCCATATAGCAGTGTGGTCCACGCACGAAACCTTGTGGAATTCATCCACAATACATATCCTATCCGCACCTGCAATCTCAAGATTACTTCAGAGGCCATCCTTCATAAGAAGTTCCGTCCATGCCTGAACTTCCATATCGGAAAGTGTAAGGGTTGCTGCATTGGAGCAATTTCGCGAAAGGAGTATAATGATAATATTGAGGAAATCGTTTCTCTTTTGAGAGGCGGCGGCAGAGAAGTTATCCAGCATTATAGGACTCTTATGCTTGAGGCTGCACAGAATATGGATTTTGAGTCGGCTCAGCTATATAAAGAGAAGATGCAATCTCTTGATAATCACTACAGTAAATCTGTAATCATAAATGCTACAGTTGGAGATGTTGATGTCTTTTCTCTTATTGTGGATTCACCTGATGCCTTTGGCAACTTTATGAGAATCAGAGGCGGAGCAGTGGTTCAGTCATTGAATCTTGGCTTCAAGATGATGATTGAGGAGGATCAGGAGTCTGTTCTCGGAGCTTTCATTGCGGAGATTCAGTCTAAGTTTGGAGATCTTTCCAGGGAAGTCATTGTGCCTTTCAAGCCAGATGTTGAAATAGATGGTGTACAGTTCAAGGTGCCAGTGAGAGGAGATAAGCTATCGCTTCTTGAACTAAGTGCAAGAAACGCTAAGGAGATGCGCCTGAATGCGCTCAAACAGCAGGAGCATACAGATCCTGACGCGTATAAGAATATGGTGATGGAGTCTCTGCGCAAGCAGATTGGGATGAATGAACTGCCTGTTCATATAGAGTGTTTTGATAACTCCAACATTCAGGGAACCAACCCGGTTTCTGCTTGTGTTGTCTTCCGTAATGCTGTACCGAGCAAGAAGGACTATAGGCATTTCAAAGTAAAGACAGTTATTGGAGCAAATGACTATGCTACGATGAAGGAGGTAGTGAACAGGCGTTATTCCCGTATGTTGGAAGAAAATCCCGAGGATATTCCTCAGCTGGTAGTAATCGATGGTGGTAAGGGACAGCTTGCATTTGCATATGAGGCTCTTGCAGAATTAGGTCTGACTGAGAGGCTTACTGTGATTGCTCTTGCGGAACGAATGGAAGAGGTTTATAGGGTCGGGGATCCGTATCCGATGTTTATAGACAGAAACTCTCCTGCTCTCAAGGTGCTTCAGCAGATAAGAGATGAAGCCCATCGTTTCGGTATCACCTTCCATAGAAAACTTCGTAGCAAGGCTCAGATAGAGTCTGCGCTTAGCGCAATCAAAGGTGTTGGAGAGAAGACCGAACAGCGCCTGCTTCTGCATTACGGAAGCGTTGCCCGTATTGCTGCAACTTCTGTTGAGGATCTTTCTTCATTGGTCGGAAGAGCTTTGGCTGAGCGCATATTAAAACACCTTAACAACACTGCGCAATAGGTGATTTTTGACATTGTCTGACTCACCCTGTCGTTCAGCACATTAATCAACCTCAAAATTTTTATATTCCGATTTTTTTTACTTAATTTGCAGCGATTATCGTGAATATTACGTGTATTAGATACTGAATTATTAACTTAAATTTTAACGTTATGGCAAATATTGCAGAAGACGTAAAGGCAATTATCGTCGAGAAGTTGGGCGTTGATGCGTCTGAGGTAACTGAGACAGCTAGCTTCACAAATGATCTCGGAGCAGATTCACTTGATATCGTTGAGCTCATCATGGAGTTCGAGAAGAAGTTTGATATCGAGATTCCAGACGATGACGCAGGTGACAAGATTGCTACCGTTGGCGATGCCGTTAAGTACATTGAGGACAAGGTAAACGCAAAATAATTTTGTCTGAAATATCAAACAGAAAGGACCAGTCGAAAGACCGGTCCTTTTCTTGTTTTATGTATTCTGGTTATTTCGCCTCTGCTGTCTTAGGTGCAGCGAATGTTACAGAAAGCATCGGGATGTTATCTCCTGCAGCAGCATCCGCAGGTCCGTTAAGGATTGCGCTATAGAATCTATCCTTGTCAAGCTCTGTAGATACGCTTGTTGTGCTTCCGCTTGATGCACTTGCATACTGAGCCATCATCAGATAGTTATAGTAGTTGCTGCCATATCCATAACCGTAGCTGTCGTAACCATATCCGCCGTAGCCGTAACCGCCGTAATATCCACCATATCCGCCGCCATAGCCGTATCCATATCCATATGGATCATACATCATATTGTTGTAGTACGAGCTATAGAGGAGATTGTTGTAATAGTCATCATAAGATGAACCACCTGATGAGGTTGTTGTGGTTTCGTTAGCCATGATGAGCATCCAGATGTCATACTTTTCAACTCTCTTTTCGTAGTCTGCTGTGCTTTCGCCGTCGTTCTGCTTGAGCTTCAGAATCTCCTGAACGTGGTGGCTGATGTCCGGAGCATAGTTTGAAAGAGATCTGTTGATGTTGCCCTGGTTTTCGCTCTCGATGCTGGAATCAGTGAGTCCGGCGTATGACACGTACCTGTCCTCATTGCTATGAAGACGTACAGTCGGGCTGAGGATTACAGGATACTTATCAAGTTTGTCCCAATCACCGTTCACATTATATGGGAGTGTGATGGTTGCCTTGTTGATCACCACTTCTTCAGGGTTGCTGATTCCTGATTCTGCAATCATCTTGTGAAGTTTCTCCTTGATGCCGCTTGCCTTGATTACAGGCTTTACACCTGAGCCGCCTTCTACGAGAATCTGCGATTCTGCCTTGACTCCTTTGCTATACACTGCCTCAGAGTCGTGGATAATGGTGTTGAATGAATACTGGGTCGGAATCTGACTGCTTGATGATCCCTCCTTTACGAATGATGACGGGCCGTAGATGAATATGAATGATGTGTCGACCTGCTTTCTGTCGTCATAGTCGGCTGTAATCTTAAGCTCTGCGTAGTTTCCTGATACGTAGCCATAGTCATCGAATTCAAGAGGAAGATCAAACATATTGATTCGTCCGCCTGTGCCTACAGGGCTTTCGCACTCCATGTATATGCCAGGAACGTAGTCAAGATAGAATTTAAGCGAATCCTGCTGCTCTTCAGTCTTCTCCTTCTGGAAGTTCTTGATTCCCTGTACAACAGCCTCTGCATAAGCCTTGCTGAAGTTGAATGAGAGGGAGTCACCACCGCTGTACACAGGTATGCCGGCTGTGATATATCTGCTGAAGTCGATAAATCTGTCCCTGTTGTCCTCTGATTCACCCTCGTACTTGATACCAGGAGTGAAGGAGTTGGTGTAGAGGAGTGTCGAGTCTATCTGATTCTTAAGGCTATATACGTAGATGTTCTGCAACATCCTCTGGTCATTATCGTTCATTGTAGAGAGCGTGTCGCGCACTGCATTGAAATGGAATTGGCGCACCACTGTGTTTTCTCCGAGGTTAAGGTCGGGTATCACAGGAACAAGCGTAAAGCTGGATGCTTTTCTTGTTGTTCCGAGAACTCCATCGTTAATTGCTCCTACTGTGATTCGTGTGCTGCTGTATGCCGAAAGGCTGTCTGCAGTCTTGAGAATGATGTCCTCTAGCGGTTCTGACTCAATGAACACATCCCACAGCTGATCTGTGGGAATGAAATTCTCTCCGAGTTCTTCGTTTATGTCAACGCAGGATGCTGTGCTTAACAGTATCGCACCGAAAGCCATCCAGCGACAGATGTTACCGATAAAATTGAAATTCATTACAACTGGTCGTAAAAACTATTATAATCTTCTATATAACTGCCGTCCTCGAAGGATTCCTGTCTGTACTCGAGGGCAGGGAGACCTGCATCCTTGCAGTAAGACTTGATTTCTTCAGGAATATCGGCAGATCCGTAAATAATGCCGTCGGAATATGTCGCGGCGAGTTTTGCAAGATTTATGCCTGAAGGGTCTGCAAGAAGCTCTACATCCTTTTCTGTGACTCCAGGAATCAGAATCTTCTCCTTGAAGTCCTCAGGGAATGCAGCAGGGGTATCGTCGTACATAGAAAGGACTACCTTGCTGTTAGAGAAGATAGGGTCATCAACATAAACCTTCTTCAGGTAGAGTGGAAGTACCTGTGAGATCCAGCCCTGGCAGTGGATTACGTCAGGAGCCCATCTGAGCTTCTTTACTGTCTCAAGGACACCTCTTGCAAAGAATACAGCTCTTTCGCCGTTATCCTTGAAGAATTCACCATTTTCGTCATTGTAGACCTGCTTTCTGTGGAAGTAGTCTTCGTTGTCGATGAAATACACCTGCATTCTTGCCGCAGAGATAGATGCCACCTTGATAACAAGCGGTCTGTCCACATCATTGATGATGATGTTCATTCCAGAGAGACGGATCACTTCGTGAAGCTGGTTCTTCCTTTCATTGATGCAGCCATAGCGAGGCATAAAGGATCTGATTTCCTTCTTTCTTTCCTGGATGCCCTGAGGAAGATATCTTCCTATATTGGATATCGGGGTCTCAGGGAGATATGGAAATATCTCCGAATTAACGAATAGTACCCTTTTGACAGAATTTCCCATAGCAGTGGTTTTTAATGACAAAATCTCTACAAAGATAAGCATTTTTTTTGATATTTCACTATCTTTGAGCCCGATTGGGATTGCAGTATGGGGAAAACAGATAATAAAATAATGCGTAGGAGGCTGATGAATGCCTACCTTTCTTCGGTAATCAGTATCAGCCTTGTTCTTCTGCTGGTGGGCATTGCCGGCATGCTTCTGGTCAATGCCAGGGGAGTCTCTGATTATTTCAAGGAAAATATGCAGGTCTCGGTGCTTATGAAGCAGACCGTTGCGGAGGAAGATGCGCTCAAGTTCAAGATGAATCTTGACAAGGAGGAATACATCAAAAGTTCTGTATATGTGTCCCGAGAACAGGGTCAGCGAGAGATGGCGGCCCTCCTTGGTGAGGATTTTCTGGATGTATTCACGACTTCTCCGATTCCCATTTCAATTGACGTTACCTTGACTGCCGAATATGTTTCAGCAGACAGTCTCGAGGTGGTAAAGACCGAACTGGCTGCTTCTCCTCTTGTAGATGAGGTGGTTTACCAGAGGTCTCTTGTGGATGCCCTGAATGCGAATCTGAGCAAAATCTCCCTTGTCATAAGCGTTTTCATCGCCCTGCTGTTGTTCATCTCTTATGTGCTGATCAACAACACTGTGCGACTTAATGTCTTTGCACGCAGATTCACTATTCATACGATGAAGCTGGTGGGTGCAACCCGTTCGTTCATCCGCGCGCCTTTCCTTGTTCAGTCTGCATTCCAGGGTGTTTTTGCCGCTTTCATATCTATAATAATCCTCATCGGAATGCTATTCTTCATGAGGAGTGAATTTGCACAGCTTTTCGAGATATTCCGTCTTGATCTGCTGCTTGTTGTTATGGGTATAGTGTTGGTGAGCGGAGTTCTCATATGCCTCACAAGTACATGGTTTGTAGTGAACAAGCTTCTGTCTTTGAGCAAGGACGAATTGTATTATTAGAAATTTTCAGATTCGATATGGAAAATAACGAAAAGATGCCCATTACCAGAAGGGGCCTCAAACTTCTTCTTATAGGATTGATCGTGATGGTTTCCGGCTACCTTCTTATGATGGGAGGCGGAAGTGACAACCCACAGGTCTTCAACTACGATATGTTCGACTTCCGCAGGCTTGTTGCGGCTCCTGCAGTGATCATCCTCGGAATTATAATCGAGGTGGTGGCTATAATGCGAGTATTCAAAGACTGATGTCCATGGAGTGGTTTGAAGCGATACTGTTGGGTCTGGTACAGGGCCTGACCGAATTTCTTCCCGTGAGCAGCAGCGGCCATCTTGTGATCGGCCGTGAGGTTCTTGGTGTGGAGGCTTCTGATGATCTTGCCTTTGAGGTCATCGTTCATGCGGCAACTGTCCTGAGCACTATCGTTGTGTTCAGGAAGCAGATATGGGGCCTTCTCAAGGGCTTTTTCTGTGGTCTTCGCGGGTTGAAGGTGGAGCGTAGAGATGGTTCTCTTTCGCTGGTCTGCAACGATCAGACTGATTATCTTCTGAAAATATGCGTTTCGATGATTCCTATCTTCATTGTGGGAATGTTCCTCAAGGATTACGTAGAGAGTCTTTTTGGATCCATCGTCGGTGTAGGTGTCGCTTTGCTTGTTACGGCCGTACTTCTTTTCTTTTCGGATATGGCTTCCGGTAAAGGACTTGCCTTGCGCACTAAATCTGACCAGCCGGCGAAGGAGTATAGGAATGGAATATCATATTGGCAGGCCTTGGCTGTAGGAATCGGACAGGCGTTTGCTGTGGCTCCAGGACTTTCCCGTTCGGGTACGACGATTTCCACAGGACTTATATGTGGCGTAAAGCGCGAGGTGATGGCTCAGTTCTCGTTCCTGATGGTTCTTGTCCCTATTTTGGGTGAGGCATTTCTGGAGATAGTGGGTGGGGGCTTTGCAGAGTCTTCTGTGGGAGCAGTTCCGCTTCTTCTGGGTTTCCTTTCGGCTTTTCTTTCCGGATTGTTGGCATGTAAGGTGATGATTGCCCTTGTCAAGAAAGCTAAGCTCAGTTGGTTTGCACTCTATTGTGTCCTCGCCGCCTTGTCAATATTTATTTTTGCATAAGCCTTGTCTGCTTCCTCGAGGTTGAGAAATCCAATTAATATGAACCCAAAACAACTGACATATTTCGTCTCTGACGTCCATCTCGGTCTGCAGGTTGCAGATCCTGCTGGTCGTGAGGCCCGTTTTGTCTCATTTCTTCGCGGAATTCCTGCAGAGCAGACAGAGGCTCTGTATCTATTGGGAGATATCTGGGATTTCTGGTACGAGTATCGCGACGTCGTCCCCAAGGGATATGTCAAGGTGTTCTCTGCCTTGTGTGATCTGATAGATCGTGGGGTCAAAGTGTATTTCTTCCAGGGAAACCACGATGTCTGGACCTATTCATATTTCGAGGAACTTGGAATGATCCGTCTTGAGCAGCCGTGCAAGGTGGAGATTTCAGGAAAGCAGTTCTGTCTCGGTCATGGTGATGGTCTGGGTCCTGTGCCGTTTGGTTATCGATTCCTGCGATCTGTATTTCATTGTCGCCTTCTGCAGATTCTGTTCAGCATGCTGCATCCTTGGATTGCCTTCCGCTTCGGCAACAACTGGTCGAAGAACAACAGGCTTGCCCACGACAAGGAATATGCTTTTGCCGGGCCTGACGAGCCTCTTTATAAGTTCGCCTTAGAATATTCATCTCGTAATAAGGTGGATTACTTTATATTCGGACACTATCATCAGGATGTTCGTCTCACCCTTCCGTCCGGAGCACAGCTCGTTGTTCTTAAAGATTGGATACACAGCTCTCCATACCTCCTTTTCGACGGCTCGGACCTGAAGGTTCTATAATCCATTGATATCGCTTACGACTGTTCCCCATCTGCTAAAATATCAGCAGGTGGGGAACATTGATTTTTTGTAAGTATGTGATAATTAACCCATTATTAAAAAGTCGTGTTCTCGACCTGCTGCAAAACTGACAGGTGGAGAACACTATGAGAAGTCTTTTAAAGATATTTGGCCGGGATGTCGACTTTAGGGGGCTCTTGCCAGAAGAGTGACCAGTAGAGCATATAGAATTCATCTGCCTGCCACAGCTTCACCAA
The DNA here is from genome assembly GCA_045126915.1 of Candidatus Cryptobacteroides sp. GTDB lineage: Bacteria > Bacteroidota > Bacteroidia > Bacteroidales > UBA932 > Cryptobacteroides. Next base: position 5,681 of record JBGVPH010000006.1, on the reverse strand, counting down.
CTCTTCAACCTCCCTGTCTTCGCCCTCTGGATCATAAGGTTTCTTGAGGTCTGAGCCGAATATCTTTGCAATGCCCTGCCAGAAACCGGCGGCCATACCGTTCTTATAACCCTTGATAATATTATATGACGACTTGCCGACCTCTCTGTCGACGAGCTTCATTATAAGGGCTCCCTGACTCACGGTCAGTTTTCTCATCTGGCCTTCGAACACATCGAACAGTTCCTTCTGGACGCCACTTATATACTTTTCCCTTTTTGCGCCTTTGAGATTCTGGGCTGCGATCACGCTGTCTGCCTCTGTTACAAGTTTCTTGGCTACGAGAGCATATGGGTAGGCTTTGCTGAAGTTATGTACCAGACGGTAATACTTTCTCCAGTCCTTGCCCTTCTGACGCGGCAGCATAGAGTATACCTTGGATGCCTTGATCTGATCTATATATATGGTATCGCCTTCCTCAACGATGAATTCCAGAACGTTACTGCTGTCCCTTTGAGCGCTTGCGCGAGCTGGTTGGAACGGAATGCTCTTTGACTCTTTCTTTGTCTTGCTGGTTTTTGTAGGCTTCTTCTCCCAGAACCTCTGGGCATGGCACTCCATACCCGATCCTGCAAGCAAAATCAGAAATGTCATAATATATATGCAAGAAAGCCTTTTCATTTCAGCGGTGTCATTATCCTGCAATATTAATGCCTTGTGCGGATCTTTTTCCAGTTACGGGTTGGAAGGATGCGGTCGGTGAGGAGGTAGGTTATGCCATTGCTGATTGCGGCCTTTTCCCATTCGTGAGGGAAGATTGACGCCTGGACTTCGTAGCCCGCATCTGTGAGTGCCTTGCAGAACTCTGGGGTGTACAGGTTGTAGTTCATTGTCGAGATTCCGCAGTTACCCCCGATTGATTCAAGCTTCTTGATTGTTTCCTCTGCTGTGCCGTCCTTGATTGACAGCAGGATGGTGCAGTTTGAGAATGATCGGACTTTCTGCAGTGTTTCCAGATCTGTCGTGAAGCAGACCCAGTTGTCACCGAACATCTTTTGGGCCACCTCGTATGATTCCCATACGGAGCTATGGAGCATCGGAGTTATGCCTTGCTTCCTGCACTCTTCGAGGATTTCCTCAAGAGTCGGGATGGGTGTGCGAAGAGCGGGGTCTTCGGATTCAAGGACATAGTCTCTTCTTAGTTCCTCGAAAGAAAGGTTTTTCAGTTTTACCGGAGCTCCGAGTCTTGAATAGTCTTCTGCCTTTCTGGCTGTGCGGTTCAGGGTCTTGTCATGCAGAATGACCATGACTCCGTCCGTGGTTTTCCTTACATCCAGTTCGATGCCTTCATATCCTCTGCGCCTGGCTTCGGCCACGGCTGCCACGCTGTTTTCCGGGATGACGAACTCTTTGGCCGCGTTCCTGCTCCAGCAGCCTCTATGGGCAAACACGTGTATGCCTCTCTTCTGTGCCGCGGCAATTGTTGCTGCCATTGTAAGCAGAAAGACTATAGTAAAAATCCTTTTCATGCCGCAAATCTACAAAAAATCTTCATCCCGCCCCCTATCCCCCTATTATGCTCAACCTCATTTCTTCTCTGTCCATGGAATTGGTGCTTTTCATGGACAAGTCTCCTTCGAACCATTCTCTGTCCATGGAATTGGTGCTTTTCATGGATAAGTCTCCTCGGAACCCTTCTTTGTCCATGGAATTGGTGCTTTTCATGGACAAGTCTCCTTCGAACCATTCTCTGTCCATGGAATTGGTGCTTTTCATGGATAAGTCTCCTCGGAACTCTTCTTTGTCCATGGAATTGGTGTTTTTCATGGACAAGTCTCCTTCGAACCATTCTTTGTCCATGGAATTGGTGTTTTTCATGGACAAATGTCCCCTGAAGCGCTCCTTGTCCATGGAATTAGCTCTTTACATGGACAAATCATCAAGAATAGTGTCAGCCTTGTTGTGGAAACATTTCTTCCAGAACGGAAATATCCAGACGCAACAATCGTCTGAGTTGCTGGTTTGTGGCGTTGTAGTTAAAGCGCAGATGGCGTGCTGTCTCGATTTTCTGTTGTCCGCTTAGAAATTGGATACCCTTTGCAGCATACTCCTTATTTATATGTGCGATTGTCACTGAGTAGATCTCGTCATCGGTCATGAATACGGCATCTTTGAGCCGTGCTGCAATCTGGCTGAAGGTCTCTGCATTCCTGGTCAGGGAATTGAAATAGCTTCTGGCATCTCTGAACATTTGTTCTCCGAGTGCGGTGTTGCAGAATGATGGTATGAATGGTATTCCGTTGATCTCCTTTAGTGTGGAAAACGGAGCTACATCCCTGGTGTGCAGGATCTCTCTTTGAGTTTCAATCCTCAATATGCTTATCGGTGATGTCTGAAGATGCTCCATCCATACGTTGAAATATGCGCATCCTCCACCCCAAGGATATGAATCTGGCGTGTAGCAGGCATTTGCGACAAATCCATTCCTGTTGACATATATTATCTCATTACGCAAAGCCTGCAATGTCTCTATGGGAAGGATGTCCATTTTGAATTTGTTCCAGTCGATGGCTTTGTCTTTTCTGCTGAATGTGCGCTTGAGTTTTGATGCAGTTGTGTCAAAGAATCGTATGCATGCTTCTTTGGGTCCTGCCATAATCATATGCAGATGGTTCTTCATCAATTCGAATGTCAGGACCTCTACCTCCCTGACAAGACAGCAAGAACTGGCAAGCACCCACATCCCCGTACGGAATTCATCATCGTTGCAGAAGATGTTCTGCATCTGTGTGCCGTCTGTGTATATGTGCCAGTAGGGACCATTGTTTCTGAATGTTTCCTCACAGATTCTCTCTTTCTCTGAAAAACTCAAAGCACTGGTGTCATTATTCATATTCATTTTATGTTATTTGTCAATAAAACCTCTTCCCTGTCCATGAAATTGGTGCTTTTCATGGACAAGTCTCCTCGGAACTCATCTTTGTCCATGAAATTGGCTCTTTTCATGGACAACTGTCTCCTGAAGTGCTCCTTGTCCATGGAATTGGCTCTTTTCATGGACAAGTCCCTTCGGAACCCATCTTTGTCCATTAGGCCGGCTCTTTTTATGGACGAACCTTCTGGGGTGTCTTCTGGGATTCCGTCGGTCGCTGATCCAAAGATGGCTGATTCGGAAGAAAATTCCGAGAATTCAGGCCTCGTACTATGCGGATTTTTCTCTTTTTTATAATGTTTCAATCTTTTTTAAACTCTTATGCTCGCTGCGTTTGCTTATTTCTCGAGAAGTTGGTGTTTTTGTGTGAGATTAAAAACTATCGCATATGAAAACATTGTTCAGATTTTTTGCAGTATTCTGCGCTGCTGTGGCTATGATTCTTTCTTTTCGTCTTGCTCTAAGGATTCAGTAACGGTGAAGATTGGCAGTTACTCCGATATTATGACTTTTGCTTTGGAATCAGTAAGCTCAACAAAGTCTGTTCTCGTTGATTCGGAAGTGGAGTCGGATGGAACTTCCTGGAAGGAAGAGTATGTTTTTAAGGAACTGCCTCGAAACGATCTCGAAACCGACCCGAAACAGTGATGTCGAAAATGCGCGAAAGAAAATTTTATCACATCTCGTAAGTGCGTGAAAACACGCGATTTAGCATTCAAAAATGCTGGTCGAAAATGTTGATGAATTTTGTAAAAAATGTTTGCAATTCAGATTTTTTTTGTATCTTTGCAACCCATTAATTGAGGACGACTCCGCCCAACCAGCTGATACTCAATTAGTTAGGGATGTTGTGAAAATTTTTATTTTAAAGTAATAGAGAAATGTTACAACCAAAGAAAACAAAATTCAGAAGGCAGCAGAAAGGCCGCATGAAAGGTCTCTCTCAGAGAGGAAACCAGCTTGCATTTGGCTCTTTCGGTATCAAGACCTTGGAAAACTGCTGGCTTACAGGCCGTCAGATCGAGGCTGCCCGTCAGGCTGTATCACGTTATATGAAGCGTGAAGGAAAGATCTGGATCAGAATTTTCCCTGACAAGCCTTACACTAAGAAGCCAGCCGAAGTTCGTATGGGTAAAGGTAAGGGTAATCCGGAGGGATTCGTATGCCCTGTAACTCCAGGTCGTATCCTCATTGAGGCAGAGGGTGTTTCACTCGAAATCGCAAGAGAGGCACTTCGTCTCGGAGCTCAGAAACTTCCTGTGACTACGAAGTTCGTGGTACGTAGAGATTATGTAGAATAATTTAATGGAGAAAGACAATGAAAGCATCAGAAATTCGTGAAATGTCGGTCGCTGACATCCGTGAGCGTATCGAGCTCGAGAAGGCTAATCTCGACACTATGAAGATCAATCACACTATCTCTCCATTAGAGGACACTTCAAAGATTGCAAAGGCAAGAAGAGACATCGCTCGTATGATGACTATCCTTGCTGAAAAAGAGTCACAGAACTAAAAATTGAATTCTCATGGAAAGAAATCTTCGTAAAGAAAGAATAGGTGTTGTGGTCAGCAACAAGATGGACAAGTCTATCGTAGTTGCCGTTGAAAGAAAAGAGAAACACCCTATGTACGGCAAGTTCGTAAAGAAGACCACAAAGTTCGTAGCTCACGATGAGAAGAACGAGTGCAGCGTAGGTGATACAGTACGCATCATGGAGACTCGTCCTTTGAGCAAGACTAAGAACTGGAGATTAGTAGAAATCGTAGAAAAAGTTAAGTAACAATGATACAGCAGGAATCACGTTTACAGGTGGCAGACAACAGCGGTGCAAAGGAGGTTCTTTGTATCCGTGTTCTGGGTGGTACCCGCCGCCGTTATGCAAGAGTGGGCGACAAGATCGTCGTTGCAGTCAAGAGCGCAATCCCTGGCGGTGACGCTAAGAAAGGCGCAGTGTCAAAGGCTGTCGTAGTCCGCACTAAGAAAGAGATTCGTCGTCAGGATGGTTCTTACATCCGTTTCGATGACAATGCTTGCGTTCTTCTCAACAATGCAGGTGAGGTTAAAGGTACCCGTATCTTCGGCCCTGTAGCTAGAGAGCTTCGCGAGAACTATATGAAGATCGTTTCACTGGCACCAGAGGTCCTCTAATACGCAATCATTATGAAGAAGTTACATATCAAAAAAGGCGACACCGTCTATGTAAATGCCGGTAACGACAAGGGAAAGACCGGTAAGGTGCTTGAGGTTATCCCTTCAAAGGATCGCGCTATTGTTGAGGGCATCAACATTGTCAGCAAGCACGCTAAACCAAGCCCAAAGCATCCTCAGGGTGGTATTGTTAAACAGGAGGCTGGCGTACACATTTCTAACCTTCAGGTAGTTGATCCAAAGACTGGAGCTCCTACAAGAATCGGCCGCAAGGTTGTAGATGGCAAGAATGTCCGCTATGCTAAAAAATCTGGAGAGGAGATTAAGTAATGGCAAAGAAGAATACAACAGCAGAAGTTGCAGCAGTACCAGCAGGATACATGCCAGCTTTGAAGAAGGTATATAGGGAGGAGATTGTCCCTAAGCTCATGAAGGAGTTCGGCTATACTACAGTAATGCAGTGCCCTAAGCTCGTCAAGATCACTATCAATGAGGGTGTCGGCGATGCAACAGGTGACAAGAAGCTCGTTGAGACAGCAGCTCAGGAGCTCACTATCATCACAGGTCAGAAGGCTGTGGTGACTCACTCAAGAAAGGACATCTCTAACTTCAAGCTCCGTA
>JBGVPH010000005.1:0-29821 GCA_045126915.1 Candidatus Cryptobacteroides sp. | reverse complement strand
CTCAAGACTCTTGAGAAGTCACTTCCAGCAGTAGTGCCAACACCTTCAAGCAACGTATATCTCGTACAGTACGATGCTAAGCAGATCTACTATCTGCAGTACTCAAACAAAGGAGAAGGACTTGATGTAGAATCTGACCCTTATATCAGACTATACAACGAATACTTCGGAGGTGGAATGAATGCAATCGTATTCCAGGAAATGCGTGAGGCACGTGGACTCGCCTACTCGGCTTCAGGAAGACTTATTGAGCCAGAGCACAAGGACGACAGCTACAAATACTTCGCATTCATCGCGACACAGAACGACAAGATGCAGACTGCAATCCAGGCATTTGACGAAATCATCAACGATATGCCGGAATCAGAGACTGCATTCAACATTGCTAAAGAAGCTCTTATGACAAGTATCCGCACTCAGCGCATCACTGGTCGCAATATTCTCTACAGTTATCGTAATACTCGCGAAATGGGACTTACAGAGCACCGTTCAAAGAAGATTTATGAAGTACTCCCAACTCTTACCCTTGAGGATGTCAAAGCGACTCAGGACAAATGGGTTGAAGGACGTACATACCATTATGGAATCCTCGGAGAAATCAAGGATCTTGACACCAAGTATCTCAACACACTTGGTCCTGTTACCACCCTCACACTCGAGGAAATCTTCGGATACTAACCTTCACAAAATATTCTATAACAAGGAGATGACTAATATGGTCATCTCCTTTTTCGTTATATGAAGACAGTGGCGATAGGGTAAGTTTGGCTAGGTTCCGTCGGAACTAAGTTCCGACTCCATCCCTCCCACGACTTCGTCGCGGGCCCCTCCCTCTAACATGGCCGAGGGTGGCCATGCCATCCAAACTTACCCTACCGCCACTTCAGAGCACACACAATAACCTTTTGATATCATTTTTCGGATATTATGAGCGACAGCTATTGTAGCGAACTCAGCATTTACAAGTCGCTTTCCTCTATAGCTGAACCTCTTGAAGTGGTTGTCATATTTGATCTGTCCGAACACGGCTTCAGGCTCAATCGGTCTCCTGCTACGATGCATCAGGCCCTCATCACTAGTCAGCAGTTCTCTGGCCATAGCTCGCAGCTCATTATTACGGTGGTTGACCTCTATAGTTCTGGTTCTGCACTTGCCTTTGTAGCACATGCCCCTGAGTGGGCAGTTGGAGCAGTCCTTAGCTTGATAAAGGCTTTTGGTGGATGTATATCCAAGATCGCTGGTCTCTTTTTTAGTTCCAACAAACTCGAGACGTTGTCCCATAGGGCACACATAGAAGTCTAACTCCTTGTTATAGAACATGTTCTCTATGAGAAAGGGATTGTTCTTCCTCTTGCGCTTCATCTCTGCGTGGAACATGTTGTACTTGACAAAAGGAGTTATCTGCTCGGATACCATATACTCGTAGTTCATCTCGCTGCCGTATCCGGAGTCTGCGCATACAGTCGCACTCTGCGTTCCATAGCGCTCGCTGAAAGATTTTAGGAACGGGATCATCGTACCTTGGTCATTTGCTTGATGATACAGGCCATAGTTTGTGATGAACTGGTTCTCTGTAGCGATCTGGACATTGTATCCAGGCTTGGTCTGGCCGTTGTTCATTGCATCCTCCTTCATCCTCATGAACGTCGCGTCCTTGTCGGTCTTGCTGTAGCTGCCACGTTCACCGACAATCTCCAGCTTTTCCTCATATTCCTTCATCTTCGGAACTGATTCCTCCTTTACCTTGGTCACTTCCTTGCGTAACTTCTTGTCACTTATGCCTTTCTCGTCCATCTGAGCAAGGATGTCATCAGTGCGTTTCTGCATCTCCTCTGCTGTCATAACATTATCGGACTCATCCTTGAGTTCCATATTGAGCACTCTTTCTGCTTCGCGGAGGATTGACTTCACTTTGAGATCCAACTTGTCCTGATTTGTCTTGGTGGCCTTCTTCCAGACAAAAGTATACTTGTTGGCATTGGCTTCGATCTTGGTTCCATCAATATACTGAACTTCTAGGCTGACGAACTTGGCATCAACAAGCATCTGCACGACCTGGGTGAAGATGTCATCCATGACATCGGCCAGACGGTTCTTTCTGAACAGGTTGATTGTATTGAAGTCAGGACGCTGCATGCCGCTCAGCCACATGAAGTTCACATCGCGCTTGAGCAGAGCTTCCATCTTGCGGCCTGAGTGGATGTTCTGGAGATATGCATATAGGATGACCTTTAACAGCATGCGTGGTGCGAAGCTGCTTGCACCGCCACCCTTATAAGTGGCTTCGATTGCGCTGATATCCAGATGCTCAACTATGGCATCAAGTACGCGTACAGGATCATTTTCAGGAATAAAGTCACCGATGCAGTGAGGAAAAAGAAGATTATCGTTCTGATTGTACGATTTATATGTTACCTTTGCCATGTCAGTTAGAGTTAAGGTATTATTTTGATTTCGCACTTCAAATATAACAAAACTTCCTGACATTAACAATAGCTATTCCTTTGATTATCAAAAGAATAGCTATATTTTTATACCCTTATTGAAAGAGGGAGGATAGTAGTGATTGAGGAGGCGTGTCCACCCGCGGACACGGGTAGCGGGAGGGGCCCGTTGACAGCAAGTTATCGCGCAGCGATGACGCAGATGACAATGGGAGGGTCCGGAGTGAGCGAAGCGAACGGAGTCCTCCTCAATCACTACTATCCTCCCGGTGCAATCATATATAAAGAAAGAGGGTGACTAATCAGTCAATTAAGACTTTTTAGTCACCCTCATTTCTTTTTCGGACGTTTTTTGCGGCCGACATTGAATTTCTGATTATTCTTCAGGCCCTTCTTGCCGCAACCCTCTGTCATAAGTTCTTTAAGCCGGTCTAAATGAGTCGTATAGACATCACGCGGTTGGCAAGCATTCTTATGACAGACTGATGCCGCCATACCAACCACCTCACCCATCATAGCAGTGGTTCTCATGACTCGTACTGTTCCCAGAGCCACATGAGTTACGCTGATATTACGTCCTGCCATGAAAAGGTTTGGAACATTGCGTGAATAGAGGCAACGGTATGGGATAGGATAAATTTCCACATATTCCTGAGTACAGATAGACTTGAACTCTTCTCCAGGGAAGAATGCAGTATTGGCTGGATCCGGATAATGTAGATCTATTGACCAAGAGGTTGCCACAGAACCATCCTCGTAAGACACCTCATTAAGTATGTCATTCTGGGTCAGGATATGATCACCGAGAAGTCTTCTGGATTCTCTTTTACCGGCAACATATGCCACCCAGTCCAAAGCAAGACTATCGTACTTAGCTTTTACCTCCGACCTATTCTTCAGATAGGACCAATTGGAATATACTACGAGAAGACCATGATCACGGATTCGCTCTGCCTCAAAGACCTGATCACGCAACATGCCTGTCTCCCATGTCCATTCACCTTTCTTTACCTTCTGGACACTTTCCTCGGTAAACACTTTGCCATACTCAAAGATCGGGAATGGTGAACTTTCTGACTTCTTGACGGTATTCCACTGAACTGATGCTCCCATCACCTGAGAATCGGCCACTTCGACAGCACTTGGCTCAGCTGTATCAGCAAACGCCTCTCGTCCGGTCCTATAATCAGCTCCTGCAAGATAGCCCACATTCGCATCACCTGTACAATCAGAGAACAACGGTGCAGAAAAACGCATCAACTCTCCGGTGCAGACATCTCTTGCAAGAAGGGCTGTAATCTTATCTCCTCTCTTTTCGACATCCACAACATGGCAGTTCAGGAAGAGAGAAACATTTTTCTCTGCCTCAACAAATTCATGCTTCTTCCAATCCTCATAGTTCTCTGCCGACATGGCATTACCTTTCTTTGTATGACCGAACTCTTTGATCATATTGCCAAGGTTTGGATATGGGCCGCATTCAATGGCTCCTCCAAGATGAACTCGTACCTCAGAACTGTTATTTCCTCCAAGAATCGGACGATTATGGATCAAGGCAACCTTCAATCCTAGTCTTGCAGCCGCTACTGCAGCACACATACCGGCAACACCGCCACCAGCCACAACAAGGTCATATTTCCCCTTGTTCACCGGCTTATCATAGCCTTTAATCAGACGTTCTCGAAGCTGGGACATTCCCTCAACGGGAGCGTGATTCTCGCGTGAGAAATATATCACATCACATCTGCCATCAAAGCCTGTAAGATCTTTCAGAGCCACAGACACCTTGCGGGAGGTCGCTTCAAATTCTCCGGCATACTCCCACATCCATGAGTTTCCAGTGACTCCTAACTGTTTAGGCAGCACATTACCATCAACCTCCACATGGAACATTCCCGGTCCTTTCCCTTCATACCATGGTGAAGTCCAGTTGAAAGTACGCACATAAACATGCCATATTCCCTTGCCGGGAAGCCTTACCTCAGTCACGGCAGCATCAACAGGCACTCCAGCCCCGTGGGCGATGAGATAAGGCGAACCCATGACATCCATAAACTGCTGATCCACCTTCCAGCCACCCTTGTAAGAGAAAGCTTCGGTCTCCAAGAGCATTTCATGCCTGCACCCACTGAGCACAAGCATGAACATAAACAGAAAATATAATTTCTTCATATTGTTTATTTTCTACGGATAAGTCTCCAAGACGCAAACATATATATGAATATGAGAACTGTATGAACAGCCAGTTTCATAACTACAGCACCTGCTGATGAACTTCCAAAGGTCACATCAGCAAAGAGAATCGAATCAAGCAGGATGGATGCCACATACATTGCTCCCATTGTAAGAACTATCATCAGAAGACGAGACCATCTGTATGGGATAGGATAGTACTTTGCACCCAAGATAGAGCTGATTGCGAACATCACCACGTAGCTGGCAAGATGGCCGTATGCGGCTGCCCAGTACGAATACTTCGGCATGAAGATCACAATCACAAGAGCTGTCACGACAAGTCCTGCAAGCGTAATCCATATAGCCATATTCGTCTTGCCCGAAAGCTTGTACCACATCGAAACATTGAAAAGCATTCCGAGAAGCATGTATGAGAGCAGCATTATAGGAACAACTCCCACAGCCGAACGGAACTGAGGGCCTAGGATGAGTGCAATCACATCTATATAGAGGATTACTCCAAGGAAAACGAGTCCGCAGAATGCAGTAAAGTACTCCTGAACTGAAGCATAGAGTTCACGCGAATCCTTTTCCTTAGCTCTTCTGAAGAAGAATGGTTCCGCTGCATATCTGAACATCTGAATAAAGAGGTTCATGATGACGGCAAGCTTGACAGCTGCCTGATATAGGCCAAGGCTTGAACGCCATGCTTCTGCATTTGTGTCGAAATATCTGAACAGTATCCTGTCAAGGAAATCGTTGACAATGCCAGGTAATGCTGCAACCATCAGAGGAAGCGAATAAGCCAGCATCTGTCTGAGAAGCTTCGGATCCAGACTGAAGCTAAGCCTGAGATACTCCGGAATGAAGAGCAGACCGCAGACAATACAGCTTATGAATATGGCAAATATCACATAACTGAAGTCTGGAGTTTCCGGAATGAAATTGAGCAGCCAAGGTGCAGAAGCGACGTGCTTAGGAAACCACAGAAAGAGCACAAGGTTAGCTACTGTCTCTGTAACAATCTTTATGGTCTTGAAGACGGCAAATCTAAGAGCCTTGTTTTCCTGACGAAGTTTCGCAAAAAGAATGGCAGTAACAGCATCAAGCGCCAATATACCACCCATATACATTATGCATGCCTCATATCCGACATAGCCTAACGCCGAAGATATCTGTCCGGCAAATGCTATCATGAGTGCAAGGAAGGTAGCGCTTACACAGAACACTGTGACAAAGGCATTGGAATACACCTTCTTCGGGTCAATTCCTTCCTTGTTTGCAAAACGGAAACATCCCGTCTCAAGTCCCATGACCAGAACAACCTGAAGTACAGCTATATACGCCATAAACTCCGTAACCACGCCATAGCTTTCCGGAGTGAGGAGCCTGGTATAAATCGGAACAAAGAGGAAATTTATTATTCGGGCCAGTATTGTGCTCAGACCATAAATAACTGTCTGACCGGCCAATTGTTTCAACGGATTTGCCATAATGAGCACAAAAATAATTATTTTTGTCGGGTTAAAGTCAACAAGATATGAAAAGAATATTACTTACTTCAATAATTATTGCATCGATGTCAGCTCTTCTTTCATCCTGCTCTTGCGGAAATAACAATAAGGGAGCTGCCGATGCAGAACTCAATGATTCGACTAAAACAGCAATTGAAATGGCAAATAAAAGAATTGAAGAGCCCGTGTATGAAATAAAGACCACTCACGGCACAATGAAGGTGAAGCTTTACAGCAAGACTCCTAAGCATCGAGATAATTTTGCAAAGCTAGTGAGCGAGAATTACTATGACGGGATCCGTTTCCATCGCGTAATCGAAGGTTTCATGATTCAGACAGGAGACCCATTCTCGAGAGACACTGCTAAGATCAACGCCTGGGGTACAGGTGGTCCGGACTACACTGTTCCTGCAGAATTCGTAAATGAATACTGGCACAAGAAAGGCGCTCTTGCTGCTGCACGTAAAGGCGACCTTGCGAATCCGAAGAAGGCATCTTCCGGTTCACAGTTCTACATCGTCCATGACGAGAATGCATGTCTTCACCTTGATGGTCAGTACTCTATCTTCGGTGAGGTGATCGAAGGTCTTGAAGTAATCGATGTAATTGCAGCTGTTGCAACTGACCCTTACGACAGACCATATGAAGATGTCATCATCGAAAGCATCAGACCAGTTGAGGAAGAGGTTGCTCAGGAAGAAGTACAGGTAGACACCACATCAAAGGCTGAGTAAGAATGGACTTGAGAGGAAAATTCACACATATTTTCTTTGATGCTGACGACACCCTTTGGGAGAACGAACAGTTCTTCAGGGATGCAGAAGCCAAGTTCGCAGAGCTCCTTTCGGACTATACAGGTCCCGAAGGAGTACAGCAGATGCTCTGGCGCAAGCAGGAGGATAACATTCCTCTCTTCGGCTATGGTTCCAAGACTTATATGATCGGTATGACTGATGCCGCGATGGAGTTATGCGGTGGCACACTCCCGGAAAAGATTTATCTTGGCATCAAGGAGATCATCAAGGAGCTGGCCTTCCATGAATTCCAGCTGATCGACGGCGTTGAGGAGACATTGCAGGCACTTCAGGGCAAATACACCCTTGTCGTGGCTACGAAAGGTGATCTCACCGAGCAGCTATACAAATACCGTCAGTCGGGACTTGAAAAGTATTTCCACCACTGCGAAGTGATGGAGAACAAGGATGAGAAGAATTATCTGGAACTGGCAGCGAAGCACAATCTTGCTCCAGAACAGATACTGATGATCGGAAACTCCGTGAAGTCGGACATCGCGCCGGTAGTGAACATTGGTGGCGTTGCCATCAACACCCCTCACGAGGTAGTCTGGGTTCATGAGATGATGGACATGCCTGAATCAGACCGCATCATCGTAATAAAGAATATCCGTGAAGTCCTGGATTATTTAATGTAAACCCAATTTCTGGCACGATATTGGCAATAAACTTAAACCGAATAGTTTTTTCATAGGTTAAGTTTTAGGTTAGAATTGCGGCGGCCTCCCGATGTGAATCGAGAGGCCGCTATTCTTTAATACAGCTCCTTGTTATAGTATTGTAAGAACCACTCGGCGACCTAGTCCCTCAAATATCCTGAACAATGTGTTCAGTTGAATATCTGCCTTACCATTTTCAAGACGCGATATATAAGTCTTCTTGGTGCCTATTTTCTCTGCCAACTGCTCTTGTGTAAGGCCAGCACGCAATCGTTCTTCCTTTAGAGTCTGCGCAAGACAAAACGCTTCGGTCTCCACGTCAAATTCTTCACGTGACTTAGTACCAACCTCCCCGAACTCAACATTCAAAAGTTCGTCAAGATTATTACAATCCATTATTGCCTTATCATTTGTGCTTTTCATAACTCTGTTATTTTTCATTGTAATACTCTTTCATCAATTTTTCTGCCTTATCAATCTCTGACTGGGGCATTTTTTGAGTTTTCTTTTGAAATCCATTCAATAGAATCACAAGTGCGCCTTTGTCAAAGCAACAGAACACCCTAAATATGTCCCCACCAAATTCTATTCGAATCTCATACAATCCCTTCTTACCCTCAATGCTTTTTAGAATCGTAACAGGCAACCTGTCTAATGTTTGCAACCACACCAACGTCTGCGCTATCTTACGTCTTACCTTTTCATTTTGAGCTACATAAAACTCTTTGAAATAGTTTTTGTAAAATATAATCTCCCGCTTCATCGTTCCCAATATTTATTTTTGCAAAGTTAACTATTTCGTTAACATAGGCAAATATTTGTTTTAAGATTTTACACTTTTTACCTTTTTGTAATTCTAAGTTTAGGTTAGAATTGCACTGCGGCCCCCCCCGATGTGAATCGGGAGGCCGCTATCTTGATTGAAGATTTGTATTATTCTTGAATACAACGGACAGAGTAGAGACTCTTTCGATAACTTTCAGCTGGGCGCAACTGAACTGATTTACGAGTATAGGATATAAACAATGACTGTTGACGATACGTGCTAGATGACCAATAGTACCCATTATCATCTCTTATATACTCCCTATTTTGATATTTACCACTTACTGGCAGAAATATTTGAGGTACATCAGTCGAATATGGCTTTGGCCCACTGAACCAACGACCAGCCCTTCCGTAAATATCTGTAGTGATTGCGGAATAATTCTTAAACAATTCATCCAATTCGGCATAGTTCGGAACACGCCAACCGTCAGGACAGGGATCAAATTCTGTCTTGACTGGTTCAAACTCCGGACCTGAATTCCACAATAAATGATTTTGGGGACTCAACCAATCATAACGTGAATCATAGGAGCCTTCAAATATAACATTTGCATTACTCTTGTCATTACCGACCTCCAACGAAACTGCACCAGATTCACAAGTTGGAACAGTGGCATCGTCACCAAAACCCTGCCCATACAGCCTTCCCCATTGATATAATTTTCCATACTTATAGTCTGTAGCATGATAGCCACAATTCACCGGAGACCAGATATGAATCCCGACCTTTATGCCAGGACCATGATTGACACCATACTCATCGATATAATCAATAGAATCAATCATATCCCAATCATCATCGATCTCTTGAGGAGCTTGGGCTTTCACGCAACCTAAAAGAACAGCTGCAAGGAAAGCACTTGAAAATAATCTTAGTTTCATATCAAAGCTTATTCTTTTGCACAACGGACAGATAAAGCCACAGCACGAAACTCATCATCCGATGGGGAACAATGTGATGAATCAAATCTCAAGACATGTGCCCTGATATCACAAGGAGATGCTGACCAATAATATCCCGAAACGCCGACATAACCGAGACCACAATCCCATATATTTCGTATTCCTGAAGCAGGATACCATGCAACTGAAGGAGATGCTATACTGAAGGATACTCCTTTATTGGTATCATCAAAGACCGCATCATTAAAACCAGCTCGTGCCCAAATACCATCCAGCCCACCGTCAGGGACTCTCCATCCTGCTGGACATGGGTCATAAATAGACTTTGGACTATTTGAATCCGTCCATCGCGTATTGTCTGTCAGATTGGAGGATGAATTATATAACCAATCGTAATTACCTGGCATGTAAGGAACAGATATAGGAGTCGTAGGATTAGACGTAGCATAATCTAATGTACCATACCAAGGATATGCCGGCACTATAGAAGTCCAACTGATAGTTGATTTAGCGTGTGGAAGATAAGTCACATAATTCTCAACAATAAAAGATGCATTCAAAAACGGGTCCTTACGTCCCCACTGATACATCAAGCCATGAGCTCCTGCATCACCTGGAGTTGAAGATGTCGCACCAAGATTGCGATCCATCATGGTACCTGCATTGTTCTTATAGACATGTTCCTGAGGCTGATCCGTCATCCATATATGCCATGACCAGAGAATATTGCCGCTTGCATCTTTCGCTGCAATCACTGCATTGCCTTCTTTAAACTGAGTTGGTGTCTGAAATGCTATATATCCATCCTTATATGATACTGACTTGATCAAGTCTCCATCCTGAGGAGCTGTAGATGTGCCGAAGGTCTCCCAAAGGACCTGTGCAGACTTCGTCTTTGTCAGCCATGCATCAGAGTCGTTTCCTTTAACCGCAGCAATACAGTATGCACCGCTATGATTCAAAATATAACAATTTGCTGTTGACGATGCTGACAGGTTATCGTACCCCGTTGGTATAACAGCATGGAAATCCTTTCCAGTTTCTTCATCTGAGTCTAACGGCTTTTCCTCACATGAAGTCACAAGCACTCCGGCATACAGCAGCACCACGCTTAGATATCTACTAAAAAAGTCAAGTATTTTCATATAAGACAGCATTAACAAACAATAAAACTCATCATAATGACCTTGAGACCAAAGATAACACTAAATATGAGATTTTTGCTATATTTGCATCCTCATACAATAATTGCACGCATAAATATGACACATTGTAGCTTATATCTGGTAGTTATCATACCTCTGCTTTCTATCGTTCTTGCAATAATACAGGCACATTGGGCAACAAAGCATGACAAGGTATCAAAATGCTTTGCATGGCTCTACAGAATAGAACTGATCTTTCCTTTCTTGTGGATTGCAGTATTTTCTCTTGGCGAGGTTCTGCCATTATCGACAGTGTTCATATTCCTCACAGCTCCCGTTGCAGTGGGATGCGGAGAGACAATGAAGAAGGTGGCTATAAACAATAGTACAGCGATTATCGGATCGCTGCATCTGAGAACTTTAAGATTCCTGGCAATCTTCTCTATTCTGTTTGCTGCCAGCCTGTTTCTAGGACGATTCTTTTAATCAGATGTGATCGACTTCCGGATGGAGTTCTACTCCGAACTTATCCTTTACTGATGCAATAATACGACGTTCCAAGCCTATTATCTCTTCCGGATAGGCTTCTCCTGTGTAATTCACAATGACCAGCGGCTGCTTTTCATATACGGCAGCACCTCCGCTTCTGCGACCTTTCCAGCCGCATTGCTCTATCATCCATGCCGCAGGGACCTTTACAGTTCCATCAGGAAGATCATAATGAGGCACATTGTAGTCAGCACCCGACTCAGCCTTAGCTGCCTGCTCGATTTTGTTGAAATGTTCTGCAGAGATCACAGGATTCTTAAAGAAACTGCCCGCACTGCCCATCACGGACGGCTCCGGCAACTTTTCTTTCCTGATCTTGATGATTACCTTCCTTATCATCTCCGGAGTGATGCGCTTCGTAGTTTTTTCTGCTGCAGGGGTTTCCTGCGACATGCCACCCACGGCTAGGGGGTGCCCTCGTAGAGGGCGGGGGTCGTCAGAAACCCCTGCAGCAGAAAAAACGGCGTCTTTCAGATGCCCGTATTCCAGTACCGGACGAGGTTCGCGGGAAAGAGCGAACACAACATGGGTTACAATGTAGCGTCCTTTGATCTCCGGACTCTTGAAGATGGAATCACGATAGCCATACTCACATTCTTCATTAGAGAAGCTTACAAACTCCTCCTCAACTGTGTCATAACAATAAACCGTTTTGATGACATCCTTGACCTCAACACCATAGGCACCGATATTCTGAACAGCTGAAGCACCGACTTCACCAGGGATATAAGACAGATTCTCCACACCCCATAGGCCTTCCTTGGCTGCCCAATCGCAAAAATCGTCAAAGTTCACACCTGCACCTACGGACACCAAGACTTCCGCGCTGTCAGACGATGTGACATTTGTATGAAGGAGGCATTTTCCCACCCCCGGGTAGGGGGAGGGGCCCAAGTTCGCTTGGGAGGGGGCCTCCGGAATACTTTGGCACTCGTCAAGGATTTCGATAAAGTCAATCTTGGAGTGAAGGACGGTACCTTTGAAATCTTCTGTAAAAAGAAGATTGCTGCCGCCACCGATATGCAATATCGGACGCGACAGCTCATCAAACTCTATATCCACAAGATCGGCAATCGAATCATATTCTATGAAACACTTTGCCTTAACCTTCATCCTGAAGGTATTCATTCTGGTCAAGTCCTTATAGTAAGCCGTGTTGATCATAATATAAAAGATCCCCGGTCAAGCCGGGGATGACAATTGTTAACCTATCTCTGCACCATTGCAAAGAGTCTCTGCAGGCGTAACGAAACGCATCTTGCCGTCATTCTGGCGAGCCATGAGAATCATACCCTTAGACTCGATGCCACGGATCTTGCGCGGAGCAAGATTGGCAAGAATACAGATCTGCTTGCCTACCATATCCTCAGGAGCATACTCTTCTGCAATACCTGAAACAATGACTCTCTTGTCGATTCCTGTATCGATGGTAAGCTTGAGAAGTTTGTCTGTCTTCGGAACACGCTCTGCTTCAAGAACGGTTGCTGTTCTGATGTCCATCTTCTGGAAATCATCAAAAGTGCATTCCTCCTTCTGAGGAGTTACCACCGCAGCCTCTGCAGCCTTTGCAGCAGCCTCACGCTCAGCACGGATAGCCTCAAGACGTGCAATCTGGGCATCCACAACCTCATCCTCAATCTTTGCGAAAAGGAGAGTTGCCGGATTGAGCTGGTGACCTGCAGGAAGAAGTGCAGCCTTTCCAAGGTCATCCCAAGAGAGATTACCGATCGAGTCGGTAATGACGCCATTGTCAACCTGTGCAACATTATATGAAGTTGTATGGAGAGCAGCACCCTCTTCAGCAGTGTAGATGTTCTCACTTACAGCGCCCTCCTCACCCGCACGGTGGTCAGCACCTGCGGCAATACCTACATTGAGGATACCACGAAGTTTCTCAGCAGAGAACGGAAGGAACGGCTCGAAAGCTATAGCAAGTGAAGCACAGATCTGGAGAGAGACATTAAGGATAGATGCTGTTCTGTCCATATCTGTCTTTGCAACCTTCCAAGGTTCAGTGTCTGTTAGATACTTGTTACCGAGACGGGCAATGTTCATCGCTTCCTTGAGAGCCTCACGGAACTTGTAGCCGTCGAGGTATCTCTGCATCTCCTCTTTGAGAGGCTGGATTTGAGCAAGAGTCTCTGCATCAATCGCCTCTGGCTTAAGGTCAGCAGGTACGCGACCCTCGAAATATTTGTGAGTAAGAACCACGGCACGGTTCACGAAGTTACCGAGAATAGCAACGAGCTCGCTGTTGTTGCGCGCCTGGAAGTCCTTCCAAGAAAAATCATTATCCTTTGTTTCCGGAGCATTTGCTGTGAGGACATAACGAAGAACATCCTCCTGACCTGGGAACTGCTCGAGATACTCGTGAAGCCATACAGCCCATCCACGTGAAGTTGAGATCTTGTCACCTTCAAGATTGAGGAACTCGTTAGCAGGGACATTCTCAGGAAGAATATAGCTGCCGTCTGCCTTGAGCATAGACGGGAATACGATGCAGTGGAACACAATGTTATCCTTTCCGATAAAGTGTACAAGCTTTGTGTCCTCTGACTTCCACCACTGCTCCCAAGACTGTGGAAGGAGCTCCTGAGTGTTCGAAATGTAACCGATAGGAGCATCGAACCACACATAGAGGACCTTACCTTCAGATCCCTCTACAGGAACAGGAACACCCCAGTTAAGGTCACGGCTCACGGCACGTGGCTGAAGACCACCGTCGATCCAGCTCTTGCACTGACCGTAGACATTGCTTCTCCATTCCTTATGACCGTCAAGAATCCACTCCGAAAGCCACTTCTCATACTGATCAAGCGGCAGATACCAATGCTTGGTCTCCTTCTTTACGAGTTCACCTCCGCTGAGAGCCGACTTAGGATTGATGAGTTCGTCCGGACTGAGAGTGGCTCCACACTTCTCGCACTGATCACCATAAGCACCTTCAGCACCACAGCGTGGGCATGTGCCGGTGATGTAACGGTCTGCGAGGAAGGTCTTTGCCTCTTCGTCATAGTACTGCTCGCTCACCTTCTCTATGAACTTGCCCTCATCATACAGTTTGCGAAAATAATCTGCCGCATTCTTATGGTGAGTCTTTGAAGAAGTTCTTGAATATATATCGAAATTGATTCCAAGTCCTGTGAAGGAATTCTTGATGATCTTGTGGTATCTGTCCACGATGTCCTGCGGAGTGCATCCTTCCTTCTGAGCCTTGATGGTAATAGGAACTCCATGCTCATCCGATCCACAAACATAAAGGACATCCTCTCCCCTCATTCTCAGATACCTCACATAGATGTCTGCTGGCACATAAACGCCTGCAAGGTGACCGATGTGCACGGGACCGTTAGCATACGGAAGCGCACATGTTACAAGTGTTCGTTTGAAATTCTTGGTCATATAATTAAATTTTAACTCGCAAAGTTACAAAAAATAGCGGAAAGCCCTATACCCTGCCCAGCTCGTTGTTGAGTATCGTACGGGTACGGTTGTATTCGCCTATCTGCTGAAGAATCTCCATCTGTCTTTCAGCATCTTCGCAGGTAGAAAGTTCAGCCACAAGTTCTTCTACCAGAAGCTCTACTTTTGCACACTGGTAGGCAAGAAGGGTTTTCGGAACATATATCACTAGCTTTGTTGAAACCGCAGTCATGGAATTCTCATAATTCTTGACTGTGATCTGATACTTCTCAATGAGCAGTTCCTTTGTCACTGACACTATCTGTTCATCTTCATTATTGAGAAGACGCTGCTGAATCTGCTGCTGACTCAATCCTTCCTCATAGAATCGGAAATATTCTTCATAGGTCTTCCTGTATTTGGAATTGAAGAAATCCGCCTCGTCCTCAGCAAGACTTCCGTCAATGAATTCAGCTACATTATATTTGACTCCCTCTACATAATACTTGGAATCCCTGTCAAAATCGAGAGTAGAACAGCCCTCTTCAAGAATAAACTTGAGAAGGTCCTTCTCAAAGGTTGCAAGTTTCGGGTACTCGATGCCTGAAGGATTCTGGGCCATTACAGGAATATCTTCAGGATAGCCCGGCTGATCATCGTAGATATAATCCTCCGGATAATCCATATAGTCAGGTACAGGTCCGAAATCCGGAGTCACAGCCTGCTGCGCAGCTTTATGCTGTTCCCTCTCACGGCGCTTCACCTCCGCCTCGATCATCGCAGTCCTGGTCTTGCCGATACGGTCGAGAATGAGTCTCTCATCTATATCGAATCTTTCCGCACTAGAACGCACGTACATAGCACGGACTACAGCATCAGGTATTACTGCAATGGTATCCGAAATGTCATTTATAAGTTCGGCTCTCTTCAAAGGATCATTGCCGGCTTCTTTCAGAAGGACATCCGTCTTGAACGAGATGAAGTCCTGCTCGTTTCCGGCAATATAGTCTTCCACCTCCTCAAGAGAGTGTTTTTTTGCAAAGTCATCAGGATCCTGTCCGTCCGGAAGAAGTATTATCTTCACATTCATTCCCTCCTTGAGAATCATATCGGTTCCTCTGAGGGCGGCATGAATACCGGCACTGTCACCATCGTAGATAATGGTAATATTGTCTGTGAACTTATGTATAAGCCTTATCTGGTCTTCGGTGAGTGATGTTCCGCTGGATGCAACCACATTGGTGATGCCCAACTGATGCATTGACAGCACATCCAGATAACCTTCCACCAGAATACACTTGTTCTTCTTTGAAATCTCTCCTTTGGCAAAATAGATTCCATACAGAGACTTGCTCTTTACATATATCTCTGTTTCAGGGGAATTGACATATTTTGCGACAGACTTGTCTGTCTTCAGGGTCCTTCCGCCGAAAGCAATTACTCTTCCGCTGACCGAGTGTATCGGAAATATGACACGGTCAAAGAATCTGTCCACAAGTCTTCCGTCATCATACTTGATGCTCAAGCCTGTCTCTATCAGAAACTCCTCCTTGTAACCGGCAGAACGTGCAGCTTCCGACAAGGCCTTACGGCTTATCGGAGCCCAACCCAATCCATATTTCCTGATGGTTTCATCCTGCAGACCTCGGCTACGGAAATATTGATAGGCAATCGCCTGACCTTCAGGGGTGTCAAGACTTTCCTGAAAGAATCTGCCTCCGAATTCAGACACAAGAAGAAGGCTCTCGTGCCTCTGTCTCTTAGCTATATCCTCCGCTGATTCTTCCTTTTCAATGACTTCTATATTGTATTTCTTAGCCAGATATTTAAGAGCCTCTGTATAAGAAAGATGCTCATGCTCCATCACAAAGCCGACAGCTGTACCGGACTTGCCGCAGCCGAAGCATTTGTAAATTCCCTTGGAAGCCGAGACAGAAAAAGACGGAGTCTTCTCATTGTGGAACGGACAGCAGGCTGTGTAGTTCGATCCTCTTTTCTTCAAGGTTACAAAATCCCCCACCACATCAACAATCTGTGCGGTGTCAAGAATCTTGTCTACTATATCGCGTGGTATCATTACTGCTCGTCAACCTGATCCGATTCATCCATAGCCTTTCTCATCTTCCAAGATGACAGGAACTCGGAAACCCCATACACTATGAGAGAAATTCCGGCAACAACGCCAATTGCTTCACCTATGAAAGCTGGTCTGGCAAGAAGGAATCCACCTGCTAGAGTCACAAGCACCGGCATTATGAACGCACCAAGTCCACCACCGAGAACCCTGATTGCACTTATAAGGGTTATTATCTGGAAAAGTCCGAAAATCAGAAGAGCGAATCCGACTATATAAATGATGAGATTCGAGACCACTCCCGGGAATATGAATATGAGAGCTCCGAGCACAAGATCCACGACAGCATTAAATCCCATCAGACTCATAGCGCCGTCCTGTCGCTTGATGTATCCGTAGATGAATGAGACAAGTCCTGAAGCTACAAGCAGGGCTGCGATTATACGCACTGCAAGCTCAAGAGCATTAGCCTTGCTGGCTACCATGACGATACCGATGGCAATGGCCACCGCTGCTCTGAGGGGGCCATTCAATCTGTTTCTATATCCGAATGTAATCATAATGAAATCTCTATTCACATAAAATGCAAAAGTAGTTTTTTTTTACTAATTTCGCAGGGTTTTAAAGAACTTAATATCATCGCAGATGAAGACAGACATTGAAATCGCAAGAAGCGTCGAGATGCGCAGAATCACCGAAATCGCAGAAAACATCGGAATCAAGAGAGACGACATCGCTCAGTATGGACATTACATGGCAAAAGTGCCGGGCACACTCATCGATCCCGAGAAGGTGGCAAAGAGCAAGCTTATTCTTGTAACCGCCATCACTGCGACCAAGGCTGGAATCGGCAAGACCACTGTTTCCGTAGGTCTCGCCCTCGGATTGAACAAGATCGGAAAGAAAGCGATCGTTGCACTTCGCGAGCCTTCACTCGGACCGTGCTTCGGAATGAAAGGTGGAGCAGCCGGTGGAGGATATGCTCAGGTCGTTCCGATGGAAAACATCAATCTCCACTTCACAGGCGACTTCCATGCGATCACATCTGCCCATAATATGATCTCAGCCCTGCTCGACAACTATCTCTATCAGCATCAGGCGGAAGGCTTCGCTCTCAAGGAGATTCTCTGGAAAAGAGTTCTCGATGTGAACGACCGTTCTCTCAGAAGCATTGTCACAGGACTCGGGCCACGCACTAACGGCCTCACCCAGGAATCAGGATTCGACATCACTCCTGCATCAGAGATCATGGCAATTCTCTGTCTTTCGAATGACCTCGATGACATGAGGAGACGCATAGACAACATCCTCCTCGGCTACAAGATGGATGGAACTCCTTTCCAGGTCAAGGACCTTGGCATCACCGGAGCTATCCTTACGCTCTTGATGGATGCAATCAAGCCAAACCTTGTGCAGACAACAGAAAACACTGCAGCCTTTATCCATGGAGGTCCTTTTGCGAATATCGCCCATGGCTGCAACTCGATCATAGCCACCAGAACTGCCTTGACATTCGGAGATTATGTAATAACAGAAGCCGGTTTCGGAGCAGACCTCGGAGCTGAGAAATTCTTCAACATCAAATGCCGCAAGAGCGGACTCAAGCCAGATCTGACAGTTCTCGTAGCAACCCTCAACGGCCTGAAGATGCACGGAGGAACACCTCTGGCAGACATCCAGAAACCCGATGCAGAAGGTGTTGTAAGAGGTTTTGCAAATCTTGACAGACACATCCGCAACCTTCAGGGATTCGGCCAGACAGTAGTTGTATGCTTCAACAAATATGCTTCAGACACAGCAGAAGAAATAGCTCTCGTTAAAGACCATTGCGCAGAAATGGGAGTGGCCTTTGCCCTCAACAATGCATTTGCAGAAGGTGGCGCAGGTGCCATAGATCTTGCCAACCTCGTTGTAGAGACCATTGAAAACAAGCCATCCGGTCCTCTCCAGTTCACATACGGAGATCAGGACAGACTCATGGAAAAGATAGAGAAAGTGGCAAATGGAATCTACAAGGCAGGCAGCGTGACATTCTCGGGAGTTGCGAAGAAGAAGCTTGCAAATGCAGAAGCAATGGGTTTGTCCCACTTCCCTATCTGCATCGCAAAGACACAGTACTCATTCTCACAGGATCAGACAGCGTATGGAGCACCTGAAGGATTCAATTTCGACATAAAGGACATTGTGATCAACTGTGGTTCTGAAATGATTGTCGCTATTGCCGGTGACATCATCCGCATGCCTGGTCTTCCTAAGGTTCCTCAGGCAACAAAGATCGACATCATTGACGGAAAGATAGAAGGATTAAGCTAGTATGATGAAGAATCTATTTGACAATCACAGCCACTGTCAGTTCTCGTTTGACGGAAAGAACACATCTATAGAAAAATCATCAAGGTCCGCTTTCGAGAAGGGCCTGGGCGGCATATGTTTCACAGACCACAATGACATTTATGTCCCTGATGAAACCAAAGCTCAGAACTCCCATGCAGATGACCAGCTTGACATCAAAGCCCAGCAGGCAGAAATAGACAGGGTTCAGGCCATGTTTCCTGACATAAAGATTCTCAAGGGAATCGAATTGGGAATGCACCCGATGTGCAGACAGGGAATCCGCGACCTCGTTGCAGCCAATCATTTCGACCAGGTTATCGTCTCAGTACATTATGTCGGGGATACAGACCCATTCTTCGGAGGCTACTACAAAGGTCGTGACTGGAAAACAGCCTATGGTGGTTATCTTGAAACCATTGCAGAGGAGATTCAGGCTGTCGAAGATTTTGACATCGTAGGACACTACGACTACATAGTGCGTTACTGTGATTATGAACAGGTCGATCTGCTCTACAAAGACTTCAGCGACATCTTTGATGAGATTTTCCGCTACATCATCCACAACGGAAAGGCGTTGGAGATCAACACCAAGAGCTACCAGAATTTTAATGGCAGACAGGCAAATCTTGACAAGAATATTCTCCTGAGATACCGCGAGATGGGCGGAGAGATCATCAGTTTCGGCTCAGACTCACATTACCTGGAGCACGTAGGACTTGAGTTTGAGAAATATGCTGCGATTGTCAAGTCCCTCGGATTCAAGTGGGCTGCACATTATGAAAACAGGAAGCTTATTCAGCTTCCTCTCTAAATCTCCATCCAGCGTATGCTTTTATCTCTTCCCCAGTAGGAGAGCTGCCTTTTTGCATAGTGGCGGGTATTGCGTTGAATGAGTTCCACTGCACGTTCCAATGATGTCACAGGGCCATCTCCGGGAGAAGTCGGTCCCCAACCCTCTGTCGAGACCAGACCGTTCTGATAATCGAACCAATCGAAGATTTCCTTGTAACCTACTGTCTTCAATGCAGCCAGATCACGGTACTGAGTCAATGACTTGACCTCATCAACGAGGCCGTCATCAATCATCTGGACCACCCTTCGGTTGATTCTGTCATAAAGTATATCACGAGGGCGTATCAGACCTATCTTCTCAACGTCGAAGTCTCTCTTCTTTGTGCTGTTGGTCTTGAATGAAGAAAACGGCTTTCCTGTCATTATACACACCTCAAGAGCCCTTACCACACGTTGACCGTTTGCAATATCTATCGCGGCATAACTCTCGGGATCAAGACTCTTCAACTCAAGTCGCAGAGACTCCACGCCTTCTTCTTTAAGACGAGTCGTAAGCTCATTGCGGAGTTTCAGATCCGCCGCCGGAAAGTCATCAAGCCCATCGACCAACGCATCAACATAGAAACCCGAGCCACCAGCCATTACCAGAGTCTGATGCCCTTCCGCAAAAAGTCTGTTAATCAGCTCAAGCGCCTCCATTTCATAGCGTCCCGCCGTATACAGCTGCTCAACAGAATGTGAATGGATAAAATAATGCTGAACAGCCGAAAGCTGCTCAGCAGAGGGCACAGCCGTGCCGATTGTCATTTCCTTATAAATCTGACGTGAGTCGCAGGAAATTATAGGAGAATCATACTTGAGCGCGGTTTCAATGCTGTAGTCGGTCTTTCCTACAGCGGTCGGGCCCAATATTATGATCAGTCTATTCCTCATCGTCATCATCGTCGTAGAGTTCCTCTACATCCTCGCGATCATCATCTGCTACATCATCGTCGTCATCGTCAAAGTCATCATCATCCGGATCCTTCTTCTTATCATCAGGAAGATCCTCAAAAGCCACATAACCGTTCTCAAACTCAATCGGATTAGGACCTTTGCTTTCAACCAGAAGAGGGTATATCGCATTTTTGCGAACCACGTCACCTTCTCCATCAAATGTGACGATAACACTCTTTACATTAGTCGTATCATAGAAATAGATGAACTTATCCTCCCCTTTCTTATGGCACTCTCCTGCTGTTACAGTATCAATTGTTCCGCTTCCAAGATCGAAAATTCCATAGCGCGCACTTACTGCACCATCCTGATCAAACGCCTTGAAAAGTACAAGCTGGTCCTGCGGGAAATCCATATCCGCTCTCATCTGCTTGTGGAAACTGTAAAGAGTCGTAGTATCCTTCAGTTCATAGACTCTTGCAAATCCCTTCAAACCAGGGAGTGAAACTCTGTATCTCAGTATCATAGAATAGTTAGAATTGTTGAATTAAGGGCTTATTTCTGCAAAGCGGAACCAAAGGTAGTAAAATTTTCTTTCAGCCAATGCAAAAAAATGCGAGAAAGATTATGACAAAAACAAAGTGAAAGTTTTTTTCAGTTTTAACACAAAAATGATTATTTTTGATTCTTGTATGGACAATCTGCAGATAAAGGATTCATACAAGAGCATCGCATCTGAAGCGAGAGGACTCTTCAAGGACAATGGAAGTCGTTTCATTGCCCATGCTTATCCCGTTGAAACAGAAGAAGAAGTAAAGGAAATCGTTGCTGCCCTGAAAAAGGAGTATTACGATGCGAGGCATCATGTCTATGCCTATCGCCTTGGGCATCTTGGAGACAAGTTCCGAGCAAACGATGACGGTGAACCTTCCGGCTCTTCCGGACGCCCTGTTCTGGGACAGATTGATTCCAACGAGCTCAGTGACATATTAGTCGTAGTTGTCCGTTATTTCGGAGGCATAAAGTTAGGCATCCCGGGACTTATAAGGGCCTACAAGACCTCGACAGCAGATGCACTTGCAAATGCTGAAATTGTTGAAAAGATTGCATCCAAACACTACCGCATACACTTCGGCTACTTGAATATGAATGATGTGATGAAGGTAATGAAGGATATGGGACTGGAGCAGAAGAACCAGAAATTTGATATGGAATGCAGCATTGACACAAGTGTCCGCCTGTCACTAGTCGACACATTCCTTGAAAGAATGGGAGATGTTGAGGGATGCAGGATAGATGAAATTTAGATTCCCGATCAGGTCGGGAATGACATAAAAGACAGAAAAATGAGCAAGAAAAGTTTGATTTCTATCGGGGATTTCACAAAAGAGGAAATCCTGCATGTACTGGAAACAGCAAAGGAGTTTGAACAGAACAGGGTTCAGAACTTCCTTGAAGGAAAGGTAATCGCAAGCCTCTTCTTTGAGCCTTCGACACGAACCAGACTCAGTTTTGAGACTGCAATCAACCGTCTCGGAGCCAAGGTCATCGGATTTTCTGACGCAAGCAACACAAGCCAGAGCAAGGGAGAAACGCTTAAGGACACTATCAAAATGGTTTCGAACTATGTAGACATGATAGTGATGCGTCATCCTCTGGAAGGTAGTTCAAGATATGCATCAGAAGAAGCCAGTGTACCTGTCATAAATGCAGGTGACGGAGCTAACCAACATCCATCACAGACTCTTCTCGACCTTTATTCTATCCTTCAGACTCAGGGTACACTTGAAGGTCTTACCATCAATATGGTTGGAGACCTGAAGTACGGACGCACGACCCATTCTCTGCTGCAGGCTATGTCCCACTTCAACCCTAAGTTCATATTCACTGCCCCTGAAGAGCTCATGATGCCAAAGGAGTACAAGGAATTCCTTGATGAGAAAGGCATCGAATATATAGAAACCACATCTCTGGATGACTATCTGAACGAATGTGACATCCTATATATGACAAGAGTCCAGCAGGAGAGATTCACGGATCTTATGGAATATGAGCGTGTCAAGGACATCTACCGTCTGGATGCATCTATGCTCGGTGAGGTAAGGGACAACATGAAGATTCTCCATCCGCTCCCACGCGTGACGGAAATAGATCAGGATGTAGACGACACCAAGTTCGCATACTATTTCAAGCAGGCCGAAAACGGACTTTATGTCAGGATGGCCATCATTTCATACCTTTTAGGATATAAATAATCATGAATAGAAAAGAATTAGTAGTAAGCGCATTGGAAAACGGTACCGTACTGGACCACATTCCTGCGGAAAACGTATATAAGGCACTCAGGATCCTCAATCTCAAGGGAATCGAGAACCAGATCACTATCGGCATTAACCTTAACAGCAAGCAGAACGGAAAGAAGGGCATCATCAAGATTGCCGATAAGTTCTTTGAGGACAATGAGCTCAACAAGCTTGCCCTCCTTGCTCCGGAAGCTACAGTCAACGTAATCCGCGACTTCAAGGTTGTGGAGAAGAAGAAAGTGGAACTGCCTAAGGAGATCTTTGGTATCGCTAAGTGTAGGAACCCTAAATGCGTGACAAACCACCAGCCGATAACCACGAGATTCACAGTAAATGTCAAAGGCAACGAAACCTCTCTCCTCTGCCATTACTGCGAAAAGATATCGGACACCAAGAAAGTTTTTTAATTCACTAATATAACACTGAAACAATGAAGAAGGTACATAACTTCACTGCAGGTCCTTGCGCACTTCCACAAGTGGCAATTGACAAAGCCATTGAGGCACTTAAAGATTTCAAGGGAACAGGCATTCCTGTAATATCGATTTCCCATAGAACAAAAGAGTGGGAAGCTGTAATGGATGAGTGCCGTGCACTATGGAAAGAACTTCTCAACATTCCGGACACTCATGAGGTCGTATTCCTCGGAGGTGGAGCAAGTATGGGATTCCTCTACGTAGCAATGAACTTCCTTGAAAACAAGGCAGGTTACCTTGAAACAGGAGTATGGGCCAAGAAGGCTCTCAAAGAGGCAAAAGGACTTGGAAACGCATATGCCGTGGCATCATCAGCTGAGACTGTATTCAACTACATTCCAAAGGGTTACGAAATCCCTGCAGACCTCGATTATTTCCATATCACCTCAAACAACACAATCTACGGTACAGAGATCAAGGAAGACATGGACTGTCCTGTTCCTCTAATCGCAGATATGTCATCTGACATCATGAGCCGTCCTGTAGATGTCAGCAAATATGCTATGATCTACGGTGGTGCACAGAAGAACGTTGGCCCTGCAGGTGTAGCATTCTTCATCGTACGCAAAGATCTTCTTGGAAAGGTCAGCAGATATATTCCTACAATGCTCGACCTCCGCACACACATCGACGGTGGTTCTATGTTCAACACCCCACCTGTGTTCGCAATCTACGTCATGAACGAGACTCTCAGATGGCTCAAGGAAATGGGTGGAGTCGAGGCTATCCAGAAGATCAACCAGGAGAAGGCTGCTCTTCTTTACGCAGAAATCGACCGTAACCCATTGTTCAGAGGAACAGCAGCTGTAGAGGACCGCTCACTCATGAACGTCTGCTTCGTAATGGCTGAGGGATATGAGCATCTTCAGGATGAGTTCATGGCTTTCGCAAAGGAAAGAGGCATGACAGGAATCAAGGGTCACAGATCAGTAGGTGGCTTCAGAGCATCAATCTACAATGCATGCCCTGTTGAAAGCGTTCAGGCCCTCGTAGACTGCATGAAGGAATTCGAAACATTAAAGAAATAATTTGTCATCCCCGGCTTGACCGGGGATCTCAATTAAAGTACATATGAAAATATTAGTAGCAACAGAAAAACCATTTGCAAAGGAAGCAGTAGACGGAATCCGAGAGATCATTGAGAATGCCGGACACGAGCTTGCGCTTCTTGAAAGATATACAGACAAGTCACAGCTTCTTGAGGCTGTAGCTGACGTGGATGCAATGATCGTACGCTCTGACAAAGTTACTGCGGAGGTAATCGATGCTGCACCTCAGCTTAAGGTTGTTGTACGCGCAGGAGCCGGTTACGACAACCTCGACCTTGCCAAATGCACTGAGCGCAATATCGTTGCGATGAACACCCCAGGACAGAACTCGAATGCAGTTGCAGAGCTTGCAATAGCAATGATGATATATATGTCACGCAATCAGTTCAAGCCCGGAACAGGAATGGAAGTCAGCGGCAGGCATCTCGGAATCATAGGTTTCGGAAACATCGGTCAGCTTGTTGCAAAAAAGGCTGTGGCTCTGGGAATGGAAGTCCTTGTCTACACTAACGAGATCAAGGAAAGACATAAGAGATGGAATACGACCTTCTCAAAGGACAAGCTCTACAGCACATGTCATTTCGTTTCGGTGAATATCCCTGCGACTCCGATGACCAGACATTCGGTAGGCTATGATCTGATTTCTCAGATGCCTAAGGGTGCATGCCTCATCAACACAGCCAGAAAGGAGATCATCGATGAAGAAGGTCTCATGAAGGCTATGGAGGAACGTCCTGACCTCAAATATGCAACTGATATCGCTCCAGATTGCTACGCCCAGATGAAGGAAAAGTTTGGTGACAGAGTTTTCGCCACACCTAAGAAAATGGGTGCAGAAACTGCAGAAGCCAACATCAACGCAGGTCTCGCTGCTGCCCATCAGATCGTAGAATACTTCGAACTCGGCAACACACGTTTCCAGGTCAACAAGTAAAAATACACACATAAATAATAACGGCTTCCTCAAATTTTGAGAAAGCCGTTATTATATGGTATAGATTGATTACTCAGCTGAAACTGCTTCAATCTCTTCGAGAGACTTTTCTTCTGCAGCAAGTTCATCGCTGTGGTCGTAACCGTCGCTCTTAACATTCCAAAGAGTGAGAAGAGCAAGGAGACCAAGAACCGCGATAACAATCATTGTGACGAACACCCACTGCCATCCGAAGTGGTCTGAAATGAAACCGAAACCAACACCGGACACTGCAACTGAAATGTAGCTTACAAAACCTACAACACCGTTAGCTGTAGAAGCTGCCTTCTTGGTAGCCTGGTTGGATGCAATCACACCGATGAGGGCCTGAGGGCCATAGATAAAGAATCCTGAGATTGCAAGGAACGCAAGGAGAAGGGTAGGATTGGTAGTCTCAGGCAACATCACGAAAAGTGAGATGAAGAGAAGCACACCAGCCATACAGAATACACAGGTTCTCTGTGAACGACCCTTGAAGAGTTTATCTGAAATGATACCTGCTGTAAGCATACCACAGACTCCCATCACCTCAAAGATAGCTACAGTCCAGCCTGCCATCTCTGAAGAAAGGCCTCTTGACTCCTGGAGGAATGTAGGACCCCAGTCGAGGATTGCGAAACGTACGATATATACGAAGAAGTCTGAAATTGCAAGAATCCAGATGATAGGGTTCATGAACACCTTCTTACGGAGGAACTCCTTGAACTCTGCAGAAGTCTCTTCCTTGCCGTCAAGCTCTGTCTTTGTACCTGCAAGTTCAGGAAGTCCTACTGACTTAGGAGTATCTCTGAGCACTGTGATGATGAAGAGCACACCGAAAAGACCGATAATTGCAGGAATCCAGAATGCCCACTGCCAAGCACCTACATGCTGAAGAGCATTGTCAACATATGCCTGAGCTGCAGCAGGATCCATTGATTCTGTAATCTTTGCAGTATTCTCAACCACGCGTGCACGCATCTCCTCGTTGCCTGTCATGTCTGTTCCCATGTTACCCATGATGTAACCGCAGAGTACAGCGATGATGAATGCTCCGATTGAGTGAGATGCATTCCAGATAGACATCTTGGTCGCAAGCTCATGAGGTGGCACCCAGTGAGTGATAAGGCGATTGCATGGAGGGAATCCGCAACCCTGGAAAATGTTGTTCAACACCATCAGTACACCGAAGATGATCACGAGGGTGTTGATGAATGAAGGACCGTAAGTCTCACCGACGAAAAGTGCACTGATGATTGCACCTGCACCAAAAACAAGGTTTACAACAGAGCATACAGCAAGACCTGTAGTCATGTGCCATCTACCGTTAAGACGGTCGGCAAGCATACCGTTGAAGAACTTTGACAGACCATAGATAAGACCTACGATTGTCATCAAGAGACCGAATGTAGTCTTCGAAATACCGTACTCAGCGGTAAGACCAGGAATGGCAAATGAGAAGTTCTTTCTCACAAAATAGAAGACGGCATAGCCGATCATCGTTCCGAGAATTGTACGCCACTGCCAATACTGGAATTTTTTAGTTTCTTCTTTAGTCACGATTATTGGGTTTTAATTATTAATTTTCCTTAAGAGTGGTCAAGCGACGCAAAAATACGAAAAAAAACTATAACTTTGTCGAGGTTTACTCACATATAACAATAATTAGCCAAATTATGAACGTTAAGGAACTTCTTAAAAAATGCCAGGCAGACAAAACGGCTGTTCTCGCAACTAATTTCTACAACTTTGAAACCCTTACTTGCGTAATGAAAGCCGCTGCACAGATGGAGGCTCCGGTTCTTCTTCAGCTTACACGTAGCTCGATCGACTATATGGGTCTTGAGCAGGCGGTTAAGATGGGTAGACAGGCAATTGCTGACTACGGTGTTCAGGGATGGATTCACCTCGACCACGGCGGTTCTGTAGAGCTTGTCAAGAGATGTCTGGATGCAGGTTTCGACTCAGTTATGATTGACGCAAGCGAAAAGCCATTCGATGAGAATGTAGAGACAACATGTCAGGTTGTCGAGATGGCTAAGCCATTCGGAGCAAACGTAGAGGCAGAGCTTGGTTACGTAGCAAAGCTCGGACAGGAGCAGGGTGGTGGATTCACAACTCCTGAAGAGGCTGCAATTTTCGTTCAGAAGACTGGTGTTGACGCACTCGCTGTTTCAATCGGTTCCGCTCACGGATTCTACAAGCAGGCACCTAAGCTTGACATCGAGAGACTGGCTCAGATCCATGCTGCAACAGATGTAGCCCTCGTTCTTCATGGAAGTTCAGGAATTCCTCACGAGATGGTACAGGAAGCTATTGCAAACGGTATCGTAAAGGTAAACCTTGCAACTGAAATCAAGGACAACTTCATGCGCGCACTCAAGGGTGTTCTTACATCAAGCGACGAGATCGACCTCCGCAAGGTATTCCCTAAGGCTGTAGCTCCAGTAGTGGATCTCCTCTGCGAAAAATATAGAATGGTCGGAAGCGCTTCTAACAAATAATTATTATATTTGGATTCCAAACCTTAACGGAATCCAATATGGTAAGAATCAAACCTTTCGCAGCGGTCCGTCCGCCAAAGCAATATGCAGAAGAAGTAGCGGCACGTCCGTACGACGTACTCAATTCAGCTGAAGCTAAAGCAGAAGCTGGTGAAAAGTCACTCCTGCACATCACTAAGCCCGAAATCGATTTCGATCCGATAATCGACGAACATAGTCAGCCTGCATATGATAAGGCTGTTGAAAATTTCTCATCCTGGCAGTCAAAGGGTTGGCTTGTTCAGGATGAGAAATCTTGTTATTACGTGTATGCACAGACTATGGAAGGACGCACACAGTACGGTCTCGTGGTATGCGCACACACAGATGACTATGCTGAAGGCAAGATCAAGAAGCACGAGCTGACACGAAAGGATAAGGAAGATGACAGAATGATTCATGTCCGCATCCAGGATGCCAACATCGAGCCTGTCTTCTTCGCATATCCAGACAATGCAGAAGTGAATGCAATAGTTGAGAGATACATTGCATGTGAACCCGAATATAACTTTACAGCAGAAGACGGATTCGGTCATCATTTCTGGGTTATTGACAATGATGCAGACATTGAGCGTCTTACTGCAATCTTCGCAGAAATCCCTGCATTCTATGTAGCTGACGGTCATCATCGCACAGCTGCAGCTGCACGTGTAGGAGCTGAGAAGAAAGAGAACAATCCTGCCCACACAGGAGAGGAAGAGTACAACTGGTTCATGACAGTTGTATTCCCTGATAGCCAGCTTAAGATCATCGACTACAACCGCGTTGTAAAGGACCTGAACGGACTCACTCCGGAACAGCTTGTTTCAGCACTGTCAGAAGACTTCGATGTAAAGGAGGAAGGTTGTGAAATATACAAGCCTGGCAGACTTCATGAATTCTCAATGTACCTCGGAGACAAATGGTATTCTCTCGTAGCGAAAGAAGGACGCTACGACGATAATGATCCTATAGGAGTGCTTGACGTAACTATTCTCTCAAACCTTGTTCTTGACAAGATTCTGGGAATCAAGGATTTACGCACAGACAAACGAATTGATTTCGTTGGAGGAATCCGCGGTCTGGGAGAGCTGTCACGAAGAGTGGACAGCGGAGAAATGGCAGTCGCATTCGCCCTCTATCCAGTTTCTATGAAACAGCTCATCGACATTGCGGACTCAGGCAATATCATGCCACCAAAGACAACATGGTTCGAGCCTAAGCTTCGCAGCGGCCTTGCCATCCACAAATTGTCATAATGAAGACAGAATAAATTTTACAGCCCAAAAGGTCTCAGACTTTTTGGGCTGTTTCATCAAGATCCTTCTTGATTCTAGTATCGATAAGATAATCCAAAGAATAGCGTCCAGGACCTGTAAAATACAGAATAAGAAAGACTATCATATAGATCAGAGCAAGTTCACCCTCAGGAATCATGGCATCATGAATATCAAAAAAAGCTACAGCCATTGAAATAATCATCGGGATAACCATAATTCTTAACAGAAGTCCAGTCATTAGGAACAATGAACAACAGAATTCGGTAAAAATAGCTACCATCAGAGTCATATAGCTTCCAAAACCAAACACACTCGGGAAAGTGGTTGAAAGTTCATTGAAATTCATCAGTTTCTCAAATCCATGTAAGAGAAATATTAGTCCAAAGAATATTCTGAGGCAGAGGAGAAGAATGGAGATACCAGTCTCTCTGCAATGTTGTGGGAAGAGAAATTTGTAAAACATAACGGTAAATCTAAAATTCAAATTCCCCCATTCTCAACATCCGTTCCAAAACAAAAATCCCCGACATCGGATGATGTCAGGGACTTGTATAAGAAAGTGGCAGCTACCTACTCTCCCACCTGGTGGGGCAGTACCATCGGCGATGGTGAGCTTAACTTCTCTGTTCGGAATGGGAAGAGGTGGATCCTCACCGCTATAACCGCCACAGTATGTTTCTGAGAAAAGAC
>JBGVPH010000004.1:0-7333 GCA_045126915.1 Candidatus Cryptobacteroides sp. | reverse complement strand
GTGGAAAATCTGGAAGAACTTGATGAGGATGAGGTCTATGAATGCATAGAGGATGTATGGCCGGACTATCCGACAAAGGATGACTTTCTGTGGAATGAAGATGAATATTGATTGACATGATATTCCTTCTCCTGGAGTGTTAATCCTATATGAGTACTTCATGTAAACAATATATCTCATCTTCCGGAGCAGGAAGATGAGATATATGTTTTATACAGGATATCATCCTACCTTGTCCAGCCGTTCATCCAGCTGCACTCCTTCGCAATATCCTCAAGTGACGCATACCCGAGTGTTGCATTTGACGTGTTTCCATCTGCCACGAACTTGTCATTGGTATAGATGCCTTCCTTGCTGTCAAGCGTTCCTGAGATTGCCACTCCACTGAGTCTGGATACCTTCTCGAGAAGGGCATTTTCAGTCTCCGCACTCTCTACAGCCAGAGGCTTGCCCTTGCCTGTCACTTTGGCTGATGTTATCTCCACCTGGGTTCCTCTACGCAGACGGATGCCCTGCTTGCCTGCACCATTTCCTACAAGAATGAGGTTGCTCAGTACAGGATGCGACACAGGGGTTGCGGCAAAGTTGTTCTCGTTGTTGTCTGCCTCGACAAGGCAGTCACAGTCATAACCGAGGACTGATTCAGGCGCCTGGAAAGCTACCAGATTCTCTCCCCTTCCGTTCCAGCCTTCAGTCCAGTCAAAGGAGTCGTCCGAGCAGTTGACCGCTACCATATTCTTTACATTGACGGAGCCGCCGAAGAACTCGAATCCGTCATCAGAACCATGATATGCCTCGCAGTTCTCTACTGTCGTACCGCTTCCTACACCATAGAAGGTGATGCCGTTAGCCTCGTGCTCCTCGTCAAAAGCATATCCGGTGTATTCCACACGTACAAATTTCAGGACTCCGCTGTTGTCGTCATCCTTATCTCCGCCATAGGTAGCTCCACCAATCTCCGAACTGCCCTTGCCTCCTTCCGCATTGGTGCGTGCAAATCCGCAGATATGGATACCGCCCCATGCACCCGGCTCTTCCTTCTGAGACGTCATGACGATCGGTGAGGATGCCGTTCCTACTGCATTCATCTTAGCGCCCTGCTCCACAAGAATGTAATCAACCTTGTCATCATACAGGCTTACAACAGTCACTCCTTCTTCAATATTCAAGGTAGCTCCTGCCTTCACGATCAGCTCCCCATCCAAAGTATAAGTCTTTCCGGACTCAAGTGTCAGGTCGGAAGTGACAGCTCCGTGCAGTGTTGAACTGTCATCCGGATTTACGATCGGATCATCATCGTTGTCGCATGATGCGATTACACACATTCCGGCTATTAAAGCCAATGAACTGAATTTGAAATAATTCTTTTTCATAAAATGTTGATTTAAAATGGTTGATGTAATGTTTTCTTCTATAGTTTGAATGTAACTCCTATCTCAAGGCATTGGCCGTATCTGTGTCGCTCGACTTCTACGGTCTGTCCTGTCAGCGGAACCTCCTGCCTGAAGACTACATCCTGTCCCAAGAGGTCGCTTGCCTGAAGCTTTACAGACCAGTGCCTGTTGAACTGGTAGCTTGCATTAAAGTTGAGAGTATGAACCGCGTCCTGCCTGATGTCTCCCAACTGTGACACGCCCACCGCGTGTATCCTGCTGCCTTGCATATTGTAGAGCAGGACCATGTTCAAGGCCTTCTCATCACCGAATCTCGGAGACCATGTGATGTCTGCATTGATCAGGACTGGAGATGCTCCCTGAAGTGAACGTTCCTTGTTAGTGTATGCTCCTCCTTCCGGAAGTTTCACATTGGTATACATGTAGCTTGCATTCGCTCCGACATTAAGATCCTTGGCGATCCTCTTGCGGAACTCCACTTCCAGACCTGCAGCAAAACCGTTATCCGCATTTCGGAATGAGTGCAGCGTGGCGCCTCCGTTAAGTGCCTGTATCCGTTCGATCGGGCTATCAAGATATTTGAAGTAGCCTGTAACACTGAGCATGTCACCGTCAGATCCGAAGAGTTCGTATCTGAGATCCAGATTATAGTTGTATGCGTTATTCAGATCCTCGTTACCCCTTATCTGTGCAGACCCGTAGGATTCCTGATACAGGAACGGAGCCATTTCTATGAATGATGGTCTTGTGATTGTCCGTGATGCGGAAAAGCGCAGGATATGGGTATCGTTGAAGGTGTATTTAATATTCAATGCCGGGAAAAGGTCTCCATGCTCAATCGCACTCTTCCTGCCGAACCAGTCGCCACCGTCTGAAGCGTATCTGACCCACTGCCGGGCATATTCATATCTGAGTCCCAGATTAATGAGAAGATTCTCTGTCGGATAGAGGTCCGCGGTCATATATCCTGCGATGATATCGGTACCTGCACGGTAACTGTCCTTCGGCTGCTTCTTGCGTTCTATCACTATATTGCCGCTAGCCACGTTACCATGATTCAGGAACGAGTCTGTATCGAAGACACCTGTTATTTCCGGATCAAGACGATTGAGATTATAATAGAAACGGGTTCCCATATACTCTCTTCCCTTGTCCTTGTAGCTTACGCCAGCCTTGAAAGAGTTGCAGTCACCCGATTTCCATTTGAACCCGAGGTCTGCGTTCCACTCATCCTCATCAAGACTTCCGAAATATCGCATGGTCTCCTGCCTGTTCAGTTTGAAGAGCTTCAGCGCTCCCTCCTCATGGATGTACATGACCTGCCTTCTGTCTGGTTCGTAACTACCTGTCTTTCCGTATGATGCAGCCCAATCTATCTCCACCCTGGAGTCAAGCAGGAAGTGAAGTCCGTTCAACTGATGATTCTGAAGCGAATACACATGAGTCACATTATTGCTTCCTGTCAGAAGATGGCCTTCCGCATCTTCTCCATTACGAAGCTGATAAGTATCATTGGCATTACGAGCATAGAAGAATGTATAGCCGATTCTGTCAGACTCTCTGAGCGTATATCCGACATGTCCTAAAGCCGATGCCTTCAACGCCTGATCGTAACTGTCGTAGGTGAAGTTGCTCTGGACATTGCCGGTCGCTTCCAAAGTCTTTTGAAATGCCTCTGATACCTTCTGATAGTCATTGCTGAGGTTTGCTGACATAAGGATGCTCAGCGTCTGGCCGCCCACATTGAAGTTCTTTCCCATGCTTACGGTTCCGCCGATTGATGGAAGCGCCGTCTTCTGACTTACTGCAAATGAGGACTTGAAGATATCATTTGACTTCACGTATTCGTCGAAGTCGACTAGAGGCATATCAAGAACCTGCGATTCAAGCCTCGATGTCCTGAAGAGAGACACTCCCCTGTCCATCTGGTATCTTTTTCTGAAAATTGTATTGACAGATCCACCTGTATTGAGGCTTAGCTCTAGAAAGTCTTCGGGAATATTGACCTTTGTGACGATATCGATATGGGCGCCACTGTAGTCTGCATAAGTCTCCGCATTGTAGACCTTGCTTACAGTGATGTTCTGTATAGTAGATGACGGGAAAAGGTTCAGCGGCACAAGCTTGTTGTCAGGGTTGGGAGATGCTATCGGCAGGCCGTTCAGCGTCGTGATGCTGTACCTGTCACCGAGACCTCTCACTATCAGCTGACCGGCTGAGGCGACAGATATACCGGTGATCTTTTTCACACCCTCCTCCACATTAGATATTCCTTTTACAGCCATCTCTCTGGCTCCTATATTCTCTATGGCCGCTGTCGACATCTGCCTTTCCATCTGCAGAGCGGCAACGCTTTCGAGATTCTTCCTTCCTATGACGGTCACTTCATTGAGCTGCTGGCCGTCCAGCTCCAATCCTATGTTCAGTTCGGGATTCTCTGCCTTGACTTCCACATCAATCTCTGCCGTGCGATAGAATATATACGAGATGATCAGTCTGTGGTTGCCCTCTTTCAGTCCCATAAGCTCAAATCGGCCGTCGATGTCTGTAATCGTTCCTGATGCAGTACCCTTCAACTGAATGGAAGCGCCTATGAGCGCTTCTCCCGTCGCAGCATCGATTACGGTACCCTTCAGTACCTGTGCGTGCGAAACAACCGCCAAAGTCAGCAAATAAATTGTCAGAACAAATCTTCTAAAGTTCATTTTCATTCTCCACTTATCTATTATTGTTTACGGCGGCAAAGGTCGCTGATAAAGATTACAGCAATCATAAGGTTCCATGAAATACCTATGACAATATTGTTTCGTTTCCATTACATGCTTTCCCATTGGCTCAAGTTATGCTATAATGTTTGCAATTCTAAACATTTATTCATACTTTTGTACGTAATTATAAACATTATAATATGAAACGCGAACTCTTGCCATCACAAAGACGCTTACTTTCGACTCTTGGAGAGCAGTTGAGATATGCCAGACTCAGACGCGACCTGACAACCGTCCAGATTGCAGAGAGAGCCGGCATAGCGCGCACCACACTGGTGAAGATTGAAAAGGGTGATGAAGGCGTTGCTCTAGGTCAGTATTTCCGTGTCATGTTGGCACTGGGACTTGGCAATGATATCATTCTTATAGCACGCGACGATGAGCTGGGACGCAAGCTGCAGGATGCCAAGCTTGAGGTAAAGGAAAGGGCTTCGAAGAAGTAATTATGGCTGATACCAGAAACATATTAGTATATTATGACGGAGAGCAGGTTGACTCTCCTCTATTGATGGGTACTCTGGCATGTGACCATATCAGAGGCAAGGAAATATTCTCATTCGAGTTCGACGCGTCATGGCTTTCTGACAGACGATTCAGGAGTTTCGATCCGGATCTTCAGATGTTCGGAGGAAAGCAGTATGTGCCTCAGGGAAAGGATAACTTCGGGATTTTCCTTGATTCCACTCCAGACCGATGGGGACGTGTCCTGCTGGAGAGGAGGGAGGCTGAGATGGCCAGGCTAGAAAACAGGAAGCCAAGAAATCTTTTCGAAACGGATTACCTGCTGGGAGTCTATGACGGCAGCAGGATGGGGGCACTCAGATTCAAGACCGACCCCTCAGGTGAATTCCTTGATAATGATTCGGAAATGGCGACACCTCCTTGGACATCACTCCGAGAATTGGAAAACGCTTCGCTCAATCTTGAGGACTGTCCTGAAATGCAGCAGAGCAAATGGCTTAGGATGCTGGTTGCTCCGGGTAGTTCCCTGGGCGGCGCCAGACCTAAAGCCAACGTCATGTATGCTGACGGGAGTCTATGGATAGCCAAGTTTCCGAGCAGAAAGGACAGACGGGATGTGGGAGCATGGGAAGCCGTATGCTGCGACATGGCCAGGAAATCCGGAATAAAGGTCAGCGATTTCAAGACAGAACGCTTTAACGACAGGTACCATACTTTCCTCACAAAGAGATTCGACAGGACGGAAGAGGGAAGACGAAGGCAGTTCACTTCCGCAATGACTCTTCTGGGATATGCAGACGGGGAACGATCGGAAGGTGCAAACTATCTGGAAATAGCCGAATGGATTCAAAGACATTGCATGAATGTGGAAGAAAACCTGACGGAACTCTTCAGAAGAATAGTCTTCAACATAGCGGTCTCGAACTGCGACGATCACCTGCGTAATCACGGATTCATCTACTACCCTAAAGGATGGACTCTCTCCCCTGCCTACGACCTGACCCCGGATCCAGCAGGCTACGGACTGAAACTGAATATATCAGAGACAGACAATGCGCTTGACTACGATCTTGCATTATCGATAACACCGTATCTTGGAATCAAGAAAGATAATGCTTTGGAGATTGTGAAACAGATAAAGAGCATCGTAGCAGAATGGAGGAAAGTAGCTACCAGATATGGAATATCCAATTCGGAACAGGACCTGGTCGAAAACGCATTCAGATACTGACAAAGCCGTTGTGAGGAATTACCTTACAACGGCTTTGTCTTAGGAAACATGTAGCGTTATCCCAGCTGGAACTTTCTTGAAGAGCGGATCAGTCGGGAGAGCGTGATAGCCATCGACTCCGACTCCTGCAGGACATTTAGATACAGGTATGCGGTGTTGATGTTCACCTGTTTTGCCTGGATATCGTCCATGAGTTCCTTTCTCATGTCAGAGAAGACTGTCTGTAGACGTCTGAGTTTCGGCTCAAGATTACGGAGGGCTTCGAAGTCTCCTGTGGCGCTTAGCTCACGGAAGTCAGCTATGCAGTCCTCAAGGGCATCCCTCTGCGGCCTGAAATCTAGTATGTACTTCTCAGGAAGAGGTGTGAAGTTATTGTCGACGTGTTCATAGGCAGGCTCGCACATACGTCTGATGGTGTAGTAGAGCTGCTCCAGTTCGTTGAATGAAGCGAAGAACCAGGCATTCTTTGCCATTGCGGTCTCCTGATCGATGCGGCGCATGCATATAGTCTCCTTCCTTCGGATATTCTTCAGCTTCTCTTTGTCGTCCCTAAGGTCATAGAAGGATTTGCGGAGCATCTTCACGTTCTCATTCATAAGTCCTTCCGTGATGTTCTCGTAATGGAAGGCGATATCTGAAAGAACCTTGCTTTCGTTGGTGCTGACATAGCTGCTCAGGAGTCTCCACGTCATCACCTTGTCTTCTGAATTGAGGATGGCTCTGAAGGCCTTGTCTCCGTTCTCCTCATCATTCTTCATCTTGTACCTGATATTGCTGTGAATCATCACTCCGAGTCCCACGAGTACGATAATGACAGCAGCAACGATTCCGCCGAAATGCATGATCATGGCAATGACGAATGCAGCCACGAAAGCGATGCCGGCCGTCATGAACCATCCTCCGATCACAGAAAGGACTCCGGTAACACGGTAAACTGCACTCTCCCTGCTCCATGCCCTGTCAGCCAGAGATGTACCCATCGCCACCATGAATGTAACATATGTAGTCGATAGCGGTAGCTTCAAGGATGTTCCGAGGGCTATGAGGAGTGAGGAGATCACAAGGTTAACTGATGCCCTCACCAGGTCATAGGAGGCTCCCTCCTCCTTCTCTATCTCGGTATTGTCGAATCTCCTGTCGATCCATGAGCGCACGGACTCAGGTGTATGCTTCACAAGGAAATTGGCCGTACTATTGGCCCATCTTACCATGCTTCTGGCAACTCTTGACGAGCCGAACATCTCCTCGCCTTCATCCTGCTTGGCAAGGTTGATCTCCGTCTTGGTCACGTTATGTGCCTTCTTGGATGTGGCAAGGGAAACGACCATGATGACACCTGCTGCAAAGAGGAAGATAAACGGGGTTCTTGCCTCACCATTAAGTACTCCCATCATATGAGCAGAAGGGTCTCCAGCTCCTGCAGCCTTCCAGTCTAGATACGATTCCATTCCGGCAAGAGGGACACCGATGAAGTTCAC
>JBGVPH010000003.1:0-31101 GCA_045126915.1 Candidatus Cryptobacteroides sp. | reverse complement strand
AAGCTGAGCCTTGCGAGCCCAGAGGAGCCACTCCTCAGCCGTAGGCTTGAAGTTCACGATGTTGAATCGTGAGACAAGCGCAGGGTCAAGGTCGGTAAGCTGGTACTGGTCGCCTGCGTTCACAGCGCTGATGATACGGCTTCCCTCCGGAAGATACTTGCCGGCAAGCTTACGGTTAAGCGCGAGGTCCATCACTGTCTGGAGAATCTCAGGACGGGCTCTGTTGAGCTCGTCGAGGAACAAGACGATAGGCTTTCCGTCGACAGGGAACCAGTACGGAGGCATAAATTCCGTCTTTCCACTCTTCTCATCCTTGGTCGGAAGACCGATAAGGTCACCCGGGTCAGCCATCTGTCCGAGGAAGAGGGCCACTACAGGCATACCCTTCTCCTTGAAGAACTCGGTAAGGATCTCTGACTTACCGATACCGTGGTTACCAACGAGCATGATGTTGTGTGAGGCAGGGGTTGCCTCAAGGAGCTGCTTGAGCTCAGTGATATTAACTGAAATATTACTCATATGATGTTTCTGCTTATTTCTAGATACTCGCGTGTCTGTTTTTTGTTACGTTTCAAATCATCAGAAGCCGATTCTTCTTCCTGTCTGCTGTTTCTGGATACTTTCAGCTTTGCAAAGTGACAGGATCTTCTCAATGTTCGGAGTCGCTCCGGACAGTATATAGTCTACATCCAGCTTGCGGGAGATGTTCTCGATCTGTCCGCCTGTGAACCCGTAGTCCGATGCCAGCCTGGTTGCCTCATCTTCGGAGAGGTCATCCACCATCGACTTCCAGATCTTCGCCTTGACTCCTACCTCAGGAGCTCTGAAGAGGATTTTATAGAGGAATCGTCTCTCGAAGGCCTCATCAAAGTTCTCCGTAAGGTTGGTGGTTGCGATGAGGATGCCGTCAAGCACCTCCATCTCCTGAAGGATAAGGTTCTGGATAGCGTTGTTCATCTTGTCTGTGCTGCTCTCCTCTCTGATTCGCTTTCCGAAAATTGCATCCGCTTCATTGAAAAGAAGGATGGGCGCGACAGCACTGTCCCTGACGATGTTCCTATAGGTGTTGAACAGAGCCTTGATGTTCTTCTCGCTGTCACCGATCCACTTGCTCTTGAGCTTGCTCATATCCACCATAAACACGTCTCGGCCGGTTGCCTTGGCGATCTGCAGCACAGACTCCGTCTTTCCTGTGCCGGCAGGGCCGTAAAATAACGAACAGAAGCCAGAGCGATGGCCCTTCTCCTTAAGCCGGGCCTGCACCTGTAAGAACTTCTCCTGAGTGAGGAGTTCGGTAAGGCTTCTTACCTGCTCACCCTCAATGTCGTTATAGTACATCTTCTTGAGTCTGATATCAGAATGAGATATCAGTTCATCCTTAGGGATGCTGCTCTTGGACTGTCCGCCCTTGGCTGAGAGATCTGCAAGAAGCTCATCTTGGATCCTCCGTGGTATCTGGTAAACCTCTCTGTTCTCCAGACCGTCCTCGCACGGGTGCTCGACAAGCCCTTTCTCCTGAAGGGTGCTCTCGCCCTTGCGCATAGCGTCGAAGATGACGTCATTCAGGCCGAGAGGATCGTCAAAGAGCCTTGAGAGCTCATCAAGGGTGAACTCGTTGTCATTGAACGAGATGATCCTGTGAAGCATATAGAACATCATCATCGTCTCCTCAGAGGAACCGAGGTTGTTGATGCCCAGTTTA
The DNA here is from genome assembly GCA_045126915.1 of Candidatus Cryptobacteroides sp. Taxonomy (GTDB): domain Bacteria; phylum Bacteroidota; class Bacteroidia; order Bacteroidales; family UBA932; genus Cryptobacteroides. The sequence continues at coordinate 29,399 of JBGVPH010000003.1, read as the reverse complement.
AGGGCCGCTTCCACGAACCTGTTCTCGTGGTTGCTGTTCATGATGTCGCATATCTCCTGAAGACCTATCTGTGAAGAGCTGACTCCGTTCGCGATATCCGCAAAGATGTTGTGAAGCCTGTTGAAGATGGTTCTGGTAGAGAGACCTTCAAGTCTTTCCGGCTCTATGACCGTATTGTCCTGGATGGCCTTGACCACAGACTGGCTTACGCGATATCCCAGGCTGCTGTTCCTCTTCTGTCGGACTACGACGAGTCTCTTCTTGGCAAGCTCGTCGATCTCCTTCTTGTACCCGAGGAATCTGATCTTGCTGATGTTAAGGGTTGATACCATATCCTTGGTCGATGCCAGGTCGTCACCTGACTTCTCAAGGATCGTGGCCAGAAGCACAGCCTGAACCGGATTCAGCTGGAGTGTGTCGCAGATAAATCTGCACTCCTCGCTGTCCGATTCAAGGAACGAGTCCATTCCTACTGTCTCTACCTGGCTGACGATGTAGTCCAATGCCGATGCTAATGTATGAGTCTTTGTATCTGTCATATGAATACTGTTTTCCCTGTTAATACCAACCTGAGCCCTTGAGGTTACGCCTTCTTCTTTCCGGTAAGGATACTGTCGATCATTCCGTAGTCGAGGGCCTCCTGAGATGTCATCCAGAAGTCTCTGTCTGCATCAGCAAGGATCTTCTCCATAGGCTGACCGCTGTGCTCGGCTATGATCGAGCAGAGCTCGTCGCGTGTCTTGCGGATCTCCTCAGCAGCGATGAGGATGTCAGATGCCTGGCCGCGTGCACCGCCGAGAGGCTGATGGATCATCACTCGTGAGTGTGGGAGAGCCGATCTCTTGCCTTGAGCTCCAGCTGTGAGAAGCACGCTGCCCATCGACGCCGCCATTCCTGTGCAGATCGTCGCCACATCCGGAGAGATGAGCTGCATGGTGTCATAGATTGCAAGACCTGATGATACCTGGCCACCCGGAGTGTTGAGATAGAGCGAGATGTCCGCCTGATCATCTATAGAGGCGAGATAAAGCAGCTGTGCTGTGATGATATTGCTGACATCATCATCAATCCCTACGCCAAGAAAGATGATTCTATCCATCATAAGGCGGCTGAACACATCCATCGATGCCACATTGAGCTTACGCTCCTCGATGATGGAAGGGTTGATGTAGCTGCTGGTCACGCTGCCGTAACGGTGAAGTGTCATTGGGCTGATGCCTCTATCGAGGCTTGCGAATCTTTCAAAATCGTTTCTGTTCATATGTCGTTTCGTTTATTTCTTACCTGAAGTATTATACTCTGACTGGTGCATGTCGTTACACTGATCTTTATCCTGTATTCCGAATTCTTTCAGCAGTCGTCCCTCAAGCTCTTCCAGTGAACAGTGTATCACCTTGTGGGACTTGAAGCATACGTTGATCTTTGATAGATCGGTACCGCTTATCGTCACCTTGTCCGGGACTGCAATACGCTTCTGACTCTTCAGACTCTCGATCACACCTGCTGCCGATGATTTGATAAGGCTAAGTGTGAGCTGCTTCTGCTTCCATTCCATGACTTTCTCCTCCGTCTTTCTGAGAATCAGGGGCGCGCAACTGTCAAACTCCAGGATCAGGTCGGCTGCATCCTCCGCCTTAAGACGTGTGTGGAATCGTCTGACCGTCCTATACATCGGAAGGATGTAATAGCTACCCGGGCACTTGTGTATGTAGCAGACGTTGTTGGGCAAGGTGAGCTTTATGATGCTGAAGATGCCACAAGACTCCTCGATCTTCAAGGAAGCTCCGCAGCGTTTTATCAGGACCTGCATCAGTCTCTCCACCGATGAGTCCTCAGGATCGCATAACGGCATCTTCGGGTACACCTCTTCCCAGATGGCATTTACAAGGACATCTGGACTATATACCAGCCTTGATAGAATCTCAGGTCTCTGCAGGCTCTCTTCAAGCTGCTGAACTATTGAATATTTATCTTCAGAAGTCATATATACTGATACCGCTTTACCCTTTCCACGTTACAGCCATCCCGTCACTATCTGCAAAAGTATCGGTCCATTGTGCCAGAATGTGGCAAAAACAAAAAAAGACATCCATATTTCTATGAATGTCTTCCTTTGAACTTAGACCTTCAGCTATTGCGCTTTCTTGCAACAATCGTTGAAGTATTCCCATATGAACACCATGGCAAGAGTATCAAGCTCGCAGTAGCAGAGGAGGGCCTTTTCCAGTGCCTGGCTCATCTGGGTGTCACTGAACTGCAGCTTTCCATAGGCTGCCAATGCTGCACCGCCATTGGATACTGTATCGTCGTCCTCTCTCTCCATCTTGTCAAGTTCCTCCTGTGGGATGTCAAGATATGTGGACACTGACGGAAGAAGCTTGTAAGGGTTCTTGACGGTCTTGCCGTCCTCCTCGTACTCGATCCATACCTTGTTCTCGAGATTAAGGCTAGGCATCTCAGGTGTTCCGTAAACCGGCTTAGAGTACTTGCTCTTGATAAGCTCCGACGAGTTGAGTATCGCCGGGAGAACCGCCTTGATGGAGTTGCTGCCCTTCATCATCGGATGGTAGTAGTACTTCAATACCGATTTGGCGATGTCGATCATCGTTCTCTCAGCATCATTTGTGATGCTCATGATGAAGTCGATAAGCTCGTCCTTATCCGCCTCAGAGCTAGCCTCAAGCTGAACTCTGATGTCATTGAGTACGGAGTTCTCGTGTGACCAGTATCTGAAGATCGTGCCCTGGTCATTTCCCACTGCCTTCTTGAGCTGACGTACAAACTCGAAGTTAGGGAAGAATCCCTTCTCGGCGTTTATGTACTGGCTCTGGTGAGTCACCTTGTACTCTCCGTCAGCACCCATCTCCACCTTATGATGAGAGAACTGGAATGCAATCTGTTCGTATGGACGAAGTCCTTTGTAGAACGGAAGTGCAGACTTGCTGGTCTCGAAGTCTATGAAATGAAGCGGGAACTTCCACTTCGCCATCTCTTGCTTGAGACCATCGGTGTCGACATACACACCGTCCTTGATGTATGTCTCGAAATCCTTCATCAACTCCTCCTTCCCAGTAGCTGTCGCAATCTGAAGCCACTTGCGCTGGACGTTGTCAAGACCTGGTTCCTTCAGGTTTTTCGACCTCTCGATGTCATCATAAGTGATCTCGTCCATGAAATACTTGCTCTTTTTCATAAGACCTTTCTTCGCGGTAGGTGTGTACAGACCAGACAAGTCCTTGACGAGTGGCTTGTCAAAGTCTGCATCTGTGAACCTGGCCATATCCTTCCAACACTCCCTATATCCGTCGCGGAGAGACTCCTTGTCGCCAGGTTCGCGGTGGAACGGACAGCCGAAGCACTTTGTTCCAAGCGTTGTCATGGCGATGGTCCTTTCGCAGTAATGCTTTGACATGACCTCTACGAACTGCTCGAACTTCATGCCTTCCATGAAATCCGGTTTTCCCTGCTCTCCGGTTTCTCCGGCAATGATCATGTCGCAGTACTGGTCCACATCGAATGCTGTGAGGACCCTTTCATTCTCAGGAACGACTCCGGCAACAGTCCACGCAAGTTCATCCGCTTGCGCATACGAGCGGTCACCATTCTTATAGATGCGGAACATCTGGTTGAGTCCGTCTACGGTCGCAACCTTTGACTTGTCCGCCATCATGAGTCTGGCCTTAACGGTGAACTGCTGGTCAGGGTAGAGCTCCTTGAGGGCCTTCATGACAACGTACTTCTGAAATGCCACATCGTAGAGATATGGAAGAATCTTACTATTAATGCAACCTCGCGTTCTACCTTGCGTTGCTATGAAAGCTGCATCCGGATCCCACGACTTCGCCTTGACCTCGATCAAGGTGATCTCGTTTCCTTTCTTCTCAACGATGTCCGCTCTGACAAACAGATTGCCGGAACAGAACGCCGCCTCTGCGATATTGATGGTGTCGTTCTTGAAGAGTTCCTTGGTCTTCTCTACTGCCTCATCATAACCCAGTACGTCAATGTCTGCATCACCCTTGATGCCGTAGTATACCTTTGCAAGTTCTCCGACCTGGAAACCACCGTCCGCAAGCGACTTCAGGAACTCGTCAGTGAGGTCCTGGTTTGCGTAAAGCTTGCTGTCGTATGCATAGTAAAGTCTTCTTGGACATTCCAAGGCTATCTTGAAGGCTGATTTTGTGAATTTCTTCTGACACATATTGTCTCTCTTTATAGGGTTATGTTGTGTTATACTTGGGAAAATATTCGGCGTTACAGTCAATTTGACTAGTCGAAGCTGATTTCAACTACATAGAAATCAAGAACGCCGTCACAGTTGTCTTCCATGCATCTGTCGATGAGTTCATCCATGGTCATCTTGTCATACTCTTCCTGAGAAAGATTGTTGAAGCAGTCCAGTCCGTAGTTGCGGATGGCATCCTCTGTCTCCTGACGATCGAAGGCAGTATAGATCGCGCAATCGATCCTCTCGCGGAGTTCATCCGGCATCTTGCCTTCAAAGTAATCTATTATGTTCTCAGCCTCGTCCTCCTTGGCCTGCCCGTTCACTTCCTGGAACAGCTTGAGTTCCTCCTCAGTCATCTCCATCGTGCATGAGCCCCCGACGTTTCCTCCGCCGCAGCCGCACAGATTGGTCCAAAAGTCAAATGTTACTTCCATGTGTCACAGATTTATTGATATCTCCTTATACGTAATGCAACCTCGGGCGTTACACCTTATTTTAGTGTCCACTGCTAAGTTAGTCTTTATCTGCTGATATAGAGATGGTATTCTTAAAAAAGTTTCTTAAGTTTGTAGGACTAAACCACTTTATTATGCCACAGGAAATCTCTTATCAGGAATTTTGTAGACTTTATGTCAAAGAAGCAATGAAGATTGCGACAATTTTAATTAAAGAAATAGGTAAAACAAATTACATACATCCATTAATAGACCAAGATTATGTAAAAGAATTTGCTGTATCGTATTCTTTAGACAAAGTTTATAAGACATATGATGTTAATCATGAGAGCGGCGCCAGTATTCGTACATACTTCTCTACCATAATCAGAAACTGCATCATAACAGAACTGAAAAAAGCGAAGACAGATTTAAAGCGTAATCATCCTGAAACGATAAAAAGAAAAGATCCTGTCAGAGATAGTCTGACTGAGAAAAGAGTAATTACTGGTGTGAAGGGTAGGGGATCAGACCTCGTAAAACCTGAGGCGCATACGTATATGTATATTGGTGGTGCCAATGAGAGAAGGGAACAGGTAATTGACAGAATGGTTGCATGCATCCAGAAACTGAATCCGATGGATCAGATTATTCTCAACTGCTGGATGTATGAAAAGGATAATTATGTTAATAAGGCCCTGGAGCTTTTGGGATTTGAGATTACGACAAAATCTCAGGGTATGATTCGCGCTAGACTTAAACGTGCTCAGGCTGCTTTGGCTAAAATGATGGGCGGCGCTAAGCCTAACTATCGCGACATATATATTCCTTCAGGCAAAGAGGCGAAGGATGCTGTTAAGTTGGAACCTGTCGACAGGAATCTTGAGCGCCGCCGTGCAAGAGCGATCAAACGCGAGATGGGAACCCAAATCAACTATTACGGCATCGCAGAGAAACTCTATACATCAAACGAAGAATAGTTGTCTAAAACATACTTATTCAGGCCTCACATCAATTTGGTGTGAGGCTTTTCGTAACGTGGAACCCGAACTTCGGTATAAAGGGTAAACGTTAAGAAAAATGAATAAGAAATGGATTGTAATACCCGACGTCCACGGTCGAAAATTCTGGAGAGACGTCGTCAAGGGTAACGAAGATGAACGGATAATTTTCTTAGGTGATTACCTGGACCCATATAGCGAAGAGGGGATTACCCCAGAAGATGCCTACAACGAACTTCTGGACATCATAGCATTTAAGAAAGAACACCCGGACAACGTTACACTGCTTTTAGGAAATCATGACCTTGGATACCTTGACTCGAACATATGCAGCTTCAGACAGGATAAGCAGAAGCTCAAGCGCAACCGGAAACTCCTCCGGGATAATCTAGACCTGTTCGATGTCATCTCCGAGGATAGTTTTGGTGATCAGAAGATACTCTTCTCACATGCAGGAATCCGAACTACATGGCTTGTAAACAATAACTGGCTATTTGATACGAAGAACTTCAAGCCGACAGTTATTAACGACCTGTTCCATGATGACGAAGGCCGTAAAGATCTATTCATATCCCTGGCAGACGTTTCAATTTTTAGAGGGGGGCTTGATACATCAGGCAGCGTAGTCTGGACAGACATCGAAGAATTCGTCTATTGCAATGATGAACTTCCAGGTTACATTCAGATCTTCGGACATACGCTCCACACCGGGGGAGCATGGGTAATCGACAAGCACCTCTGGTGTCTCGATTGCGGAAAAGGTTTTAAGTTAAAAACCTCTTCAGATAATACCGGTATTGAAATTAAGGAACTGTAAATAATGGTTTTGTGGTTATTTCTTCTTAAATTTGGAGAACTATCACAAAACCACATTTTTATGTTTGACTTTGACTATGTAGAGGCCTTTGATAGACTTCTTAAGTACTATTACAATGACTGCCCAGGCAGAGTGACACCTTTACTCCTGCTTTATCTGGCACAGGACAGCAAGCCAGGTAAGCCTAAGGTATATATCGAGGAAAAGATTAGAAAGCCGCTTGATTGGAAAGAGGATCCGGAAAAGAAATATAGCAGCCCTATTCTCTCTCAGTTTACAAAAGAGGATGCGAAAGAACTGGCAGTTACAGATCCGGCAGGAAAGCATATGCTTGAGCGTTGGGAGTGTAACGAGATGGATCATATGTCTATTGTTGTACATCACTCCGATGAGAAGGTTAAGGCAATCCGCTCTTGCTTCCAGAAAAGAGATGAGGCCCTTGGTGAGGATATGAAGACTCGCAAGGCGCTCTTCAGTTTCGTTCAGGGTCTTGAGCGTATCCCGAAGGAGATTCTTGCAGAGAATTATCTTGTGTTCTCAGACATGATTCTCAAGGAAGCAAAAGTTCTTAAAGAAATGGACGACTATGACCTTGCTATGTTTGAGAAGTTCTTGCTTGGAAAGAGCGTAAAGGGTAATGTTTTCGTTCCACAAGCCAAGTCTCCATTTGGCGCTGCAACCTTTACCAAGGCTAACGTCCTTACTGAGTCTGCCGGTCCAAATGCAGAGTTTGAGTCAATGGTCAGCTATTTGATCATCAAGGGTAATGGATGCAAGGAAGTGAATTGTACATTCGCAGAAAAGCCATTCCTGGCGACAGGTGAAGATAAGTACGATTACATCATCATGAATCGTGCTGCACATAACCAGTATACGCAACATTCCGATTGGCATGAGTGCTTGAAGCATGTCAAAGGCAATATGTCAGACAACTGCAGATTCTTCGGTCTTGTAGAAAATAAGTATCTCTTTGCTATGCTCGACAAGCAGAAGCTTTTCACAGAAAGCATTGAGAATAAGGAGATCGAAATGGTTATCCTTCTTCCTAAGAAATACGGCTGCTCATTGGTATCACTTAACAAGGCTAAGAAGCATAAGGATGTCGTGAAGTTCGTAAATCTTTATAACGAAGATATTACTTTTGACGCTGCCAATCCATGGCAGGGAGATAGGTATAAGCATCTTATTCAGAAAAACTCTATTAAGTCTACTATAGAGGTTATTCAGCGAGCACAGAACAAGATACAGAAGTTTTACGAATATAAGCTTCCAGAGATTGAAGGTTTCGCTTTGATGCCATTGAAAAAAGTCCTGAGACGTGTTTCACAGTCATCATCTTTCTGCGTAAGTAACACTCAGCAAGATGACTCTATAGCTGTAATTACTTTTGATAATCAGAAACCATATAGCCCGTATGAGCATATGGCTAGATCGAAGTTTGTTGATACATTCTCAATCTATGGTAATTATTACTATTTAGATGATCACAGCCTGATTATAAATCGTAAAGGTGCTTTAAATGCTCTTTTATATAATGGATGCAGAAGACCCGCATATATGAAGGATGCTATGGCCTTTACTATACAGATAGGCAAAATATATCCTCCTTATATTATCAACGAGCTTAGAAAACCATATGTACAAGCTCAGCTCGAACACTGGAGCCACTCACCAGAGGGACTGCACTCAGAGGACGAAATCCTCGACTTGATGATTTATGTTCCTATCGCTGATGATGTAACGACCGCAGAGAACAATGTCTGTAGAACAGAATTAGATCAAAGCATTCTGCCAGTTGGTTTTGAGATACAAAATGAGTTTGGTGATGAATTCACCATAAAGAAATGCCTTGGTAGGGGAGGTTTTGGTGTCTCATACCTAGCGACTAAGCGTAATTACTTCGAAGAAAAAGACGTAGTACTGAAGGAGTATCTTGCAGTTGGTTTTCAAGGGCAGGAAAGTGAAAGAGATGAAAATCATAGAGTATCGTTGACCCTTGGAAATATCGAACAAATCAAGAGTGAATGTAACTCTTACATATATCTTGTTAAGTTTGTTGAAGAAGCTGAAACTATGAATTTCTTCAAGAACTTCCCTGGGTGTAGAGTGAGAACGGCTTCTGATGTCTTTAAATATGATGAGACAAACACCTGCTATTATGTAATGGATTACTATTCTAGGGGCACATTATTGGATGAAATCGAGAATAATGGTTTGCTGACTGAGCAGGATGCCATAGAAAGAATAATGATTCCTTTGGCAAGAGCGGTTAAAACCATGCATGATAACGGATGGTTGCATCTTGACATTAAGGCTGAAAATGTCTTAATAGATGATGATGGATTTGCTGTTTTAGGCGATTTAGGCATCTCACAACATTGGGATGAGAATGGAAATAAAACAACCAAGGGAGTGAGCGGTATCGGAAGTCAGGGCGCATCTAAAAGGCAAAAGACAAATGATGATAAATTTGCTTCCGAATTCCATCCAGAGCAGGATATCTATTCTCTTGCTGCATTATATTACCTTATCATCACTGGTAACGCATATCATAGGGATTTTGAACCAGAAGATCTTGAAGAATACGATATCAGTGAGGAAAGTAAGGCTGCAATCACAGCTGCTCTCGTAGGCGGCGATACTCTTGAGACTACACCAAAGGATGTCCTTGAATTCATGAGGATGCTTCCAGGTTGTCAAGACCTTGAACTTCCGGTTATTCAACCTGCTTGCATGGAGGATAACGAGAGTATTGACTTTGATGATTGGGATTTCGATATGGATGATTTGGATATTCCAGATTTCAATACTGATGATCTTCCGACCAGTCCTGGTTCAGCTTCGACATATTAATAAACTCTATACTCAAAAAGAGAGAAGGTTTCACATAAACCTTCTCTCTTTTTGTCTTAAAGAATATCGTAGCTTGACGTATAGAACACCATGTATTCATCATCGATCTTACGACGGTCATCCTCTGCGATCATCTCGGCACCTACGTCCTTGATCTTGATTTTCATGCCAGGTTTAAGACTCTTGTTCTCCTTGATGTGAATGTTGTCCGCATACAGGTAACGGTCTTTGCCTGCTCCCTGAGCCTTCACAGTACATACCTTTCCTTTAAGTGAAGGTAACTTGTCAGTGATATCCTCATAACAAGGGTTAACTGGGATATTATCAAGCTTGTTAGAGCAGATATCATTCTCATAGAACCATACAATGAACTCCATAAGGATGTTCAAAGCTGCTGTTCCAAGTCTAGAAGAATCCTGACTACCATGAACACCTTCATTGGTGACCTTGCAGAAATACTCCAAAGCACGGCTCAGATACTTGCTCATGAACTGCTCTTTAAGGATATAGGTTCTCTGGGTCTTACCGTCATAGAACCTACCGTCCTTAAGCATTGCCGGGATAGCTCCTGGGTCGATGTCAGGTACGAGTTTCTTGCTTATAAATACCTGCAGGAGTTTATGGCAGACATTTCTGAAACTTCCGCAAGGGCCTGAGACATTCTCAATGTCATCGATGTTGCAACCGGTCTGGATATATCTTAATACAGTCTTGGATATACCTATTTCCGGATATTTCTTGTCAAGCGCATCTGCTGCCTCAAAAACGGCCTTATGCTTATTGCGGATCTTTGCCTGTGCAGAGTTGGAAGAGTCTAAGTCATCACGCATCTTCATAAATAATCTTGATGCAAAACCTTCTGTGTTATAATTGAAAAATCTATTAGAATTTATGAAGTATTCTTTTAGACGACTTCCCACTATCTTATGTGCGTCTGAACCAGAAAGCAAATATAAATGTATGTTACGCTCTCTAATTATATTAAAGTATGTGTAGATGTCTTCATGATCTTCCATGTCAGAATCAATAATAATGGCATCTACCATTGATTTTGTAGGGTCTTCAATATATTTACTATATATAACATTGAAAGATAAATCACTGCCGTTAATTTCTGTTACTTTATGAAGAAGATTAAAGCCAGAATTCAATAGGTCTTCATCTAAGATGTGCTCTTTTGATGTGACTAGTACAATGTTATATTCTATGTTTGAAGAGGACTGTTGTCTTTCACAAATTAATGTATCTTCTACAATTTTTTGCTGTATTGACTTGTCTTTTGGTATTGAGATACTCTTATGCAATAGATCTCTTGGCATAAAATAGCCATAATTATCCACTATTCCGTCTAAATGCGTTCGTAACTCTTTATCATATAGTAAGATATATGCTAGGAAATCAAAAGTTACTTTGCTCTCATTTACTTTTAGAGCATATGTCTTACTGTTAATACTAAAAACCTGTTCTTTATTATATATTGCTATTTGTGGCCCATTATTATATTTTAGTAGAATATGTCTCCCTGCATATTCACCATCAGGTTTTTCGCTATTTGTCGTATGGAAAGATAACGAGCAATTTGCGGCCAATAAAGAGGTCTTATATGATGTATCGTCAATCAGAATAGTTTTATTTTCTTTTGATATACATCCATGATTAATTGTGACTAACTCTGATATACTTACAACCTCGTATTCATCCTCAGCCTTTTCAATTGTTTCGTATAGCAAAGAGTTTAGACAATGCTCTTTTGATGATATTGTGCTATACTCTACGTTAATTTCTTTTAGATTTGTATTGAAACATATCTGATTGTAATTGCCTCTAGGTTCTATAAATAATAACGATGTTGCACATTCTATATCTCGAAAAGTATTAACAGGAAACTCTATTATCTTACTGATTTGTTTAGCCTGTATTAACTCTTTTCTTTTATCGTAGAAAAGAGTGTCTACAGAAGAACAGAATTCTCTATCAACAAGTATAATTGCTTTCTCGAGCGTCTGTTTATTCTCTAGAGCTAAATTAATGACTTTTAGCTGTTCCTCAGTTATATCAAAGTGTAGATTCTTATGAGCCCTGAGTCTTGTAAACGCTATAAAAATGTTTGTTTTGTTTGAGATTTGATTCAGGCAGGAGTTAATTCTAATGTTGTTTCTCTTATATAGACTAACTATTAAACTAGCTAGTTTAACATCTTTCTCTGAGTAGTATTTAATTGTACAATTTGTGGTCTCTGGTAGGCTCAAAGCGAAACGTAATCCTCCGTTTAATAACTCATAAGAGGCGTCTAATTCTGATGACAATGCCTTCATTAAGGAATCGCATACATCAAAATTGGTGTTCTTTATTGTATTAGTTTCCTCATCTTCCATTAAGCTAAATAAATACTCTTCGAGTTCGGAAGCTAATTCATTCGCATCTCTATGTAAGCATAGCTCATATAATCTGTTATGAGCATTTAGATCTTTCAAACTTAGCTCATCCTGGGGTATCTCAATAGATATGCTAGTGTCAAGTTTGCTATGATTTGTTCCAGTTGTGCTATAATACGCTTTTAGTACAGTATATGCTATTCTAAATGTTTCTTGTTCAGAAGGAGAGTCAAATAAATGATCGATTAGCTCATCTAAATAATAAGGACTGTAAAAATCTATCTCAGTAAAAGATTCCCTCGAAGAATATAGATAATCTAAAAAGCAAGCTTTCGGATGTGAAAGATCAATTGCTTGACAAAAGTAGGATTCTGCCAACTGTCTATCGTTGGTTTGAGTACTACCTTTTAAGGTGTGCGAGATATTAAAGAAAGAATCTTTATCCCCGTGTTGAGCTTTTTTGTAACATTCGGCTAAATAGATCTCGTTTGAACCTGTTGTAATTAATGTCTTTTCTCCAACAAAACTTCCGTTAAAATTTTTAGTTTTTAAACCGATAGCTTTAAAATGTAAGTTCTTTGATACGCCTTTACTAGTTTCTTCAAGTGCTTTCTGGGCATCTGAATCTTCGTCCTTTACTTTCTCCCAATAGTAGAATGCAATATTTTTATTAGACGGCACACCGAGGCCTAAGTAGTATGCACAACCTAAATTGTAGCATACTACATTGAATCCTTCTCTATAAACTTTCTTAAGTAAATTTACCCCTTGTTTATAGTCTAGATAATCGCTTTGTGTTAGTAGTTTATTCGATATATGTATATGTGCTGCTATCGAAGATGACTTTACTAGTATGCGGTAGGACTCGGCTAAGTTTTTTTCCACGCCGGTGCCATTACTCCATAAATTAGAATAAGATATATGGGCAAGACTTGTGTCGCGACTGATGGCTTGCTTAAAATATCTTATAGCCTCTTGTATATTTTGTTCTACTCCCTCACCGTTTTGATATAAGTTGGCTATATTCAGATCAGCAGCTCCGGATCCCTCTTCAGAACAGAGTTTATACAGATTCATTCCTGTTTCATAGTCCCTTGTAACGCCAAGCCCATTACAATACATGTATCCAAGCATGAACTGAGCTTGGGTATATCCTTCTTTTAGACTAAAATTTAATAACTCAAAAGCCTTTTGGAAATCTTGTTCTACGATATCCCCAAGATAGTAATGACGTCCTAGTATGTAGTGTGCTCTAGGATCTCCTAATTCTACAGCCGACTTTAAGTTTCGTAATGCTTCCTCATTATTTACACTGACTCCATGGCCTCTAATATACATTTCACCTACGCAGCATAGAGCTTCTGCGTGACCTTGTTCTGCTGCCTTAGAATACCAATAAAATGCTTGTTTAACATCAAGTTTTTTAATGTTTTCATTTAAATATAATAGATGTCCTAGCAAAACTTGCCCCGGTGCATATCCAGCTTCTGCAGATATGAGATATAAGCGCTTAGCTTCCTCTTCATCCTTCTTTACTCCATTTCCTTGATAATACATACAACCAAGCATAGCATAAGCCATTGCGTTGTTTTGGTTGGCTGCTTTATTGAACCAAAATAATGCTTGCTCAAACTTTGATTCATCTTCAAATATGATAGCTAAGCAAACTTGAGCATCTGCGTCTCCCTTGTCTGCGGCAAGCTGATACCAATACGCGGCTTTAGAATAATCTATGTCAACTCCCAATCCATTCTTTAACATATAGCCGCACATGCATTGGGAGTAAGTGTCATCCTTTTGAGCAGCTTTTTCATACCAACTAAAAGCAGCCTTATAGTTCTTCTCCACACCCTTGCCATGATAATACGAGATTGCTATATTCCTACAAGAATAAATGTCTCCTTTCTCGCTAGCTAGTTCCCAATATTGCAGTGCTTTTGTTAAATCTTGATATATATCCTCCCCCTGAGCATATTTGTATCCAATTAGTAATAGTATTTCTGGGTCGCCAGATATTGCTGCCTTATTTATCAATTCCTCAGCTTTAGCAGTATCTTTTTCAACTCCTTCACCTATATAATGTAGTCTCGATAGATTCAATAATGCCTTTAAATGTCCTTGTTCTGAGGCTTGAATATAGAGGTTAACTGCTGTTGTTATATCTTTTTCAACAGCTTGTCCAAATTCATATCTTGCACCCAACCTATTTTGTGCATCAGCATCTCCTGCCTCTGCTGCAAGCTTTAACCATTTTACAGCTTCATCATAATTCTTTTCAACGCCTTCTCCCATACTCAGCATACGTCCAAGATAGGACTGGGATCCAATATGCCCAGCCTCAGCAGCCTCTAGAAATAAGTCATAAGCCTTCAGATAATCCTGAGGTATATTATCAGTTCCATTGTAATATGAGAGAGCTAGTTCAAAGAGTTCCTGCGGTGTCATAGCAAAAGGCGTTTTTAATAACTTATAAAGATAACCTTTTAAATTCATTTGACAATCTGCATAATGGATAAAACTTACTTTTTGCTAACTTTGATGCGCATTTAAACTGATAATCCTATGGGAGTACCATTGACAAGATTCTCTATGCTTTCCAGAATAATGCATAGAGGCAAACCTCGCGACTGGAAAGACGAACTTGAAAAAGATGTCGCTTATGACTTCTTCAGGCAATTTAACTTGTATGCAATCGTACTATGCAAGCATGATAATCACGACTTCATAAACTATATTTCTCAGAACTTTGCAAGACTTGACAGAAGAACCGGCAAGAACCTTTTGTTCTTCTCTCTGGCGGAGCCCGGCATCACAACGGAAATTCAGAGAATGAGCTGGGAGCCGGAAGCTGCCATGATGGATGCAGAGAAGTATCCGATAGACGAGGATATCTATCTCTATGTCTTGACGCAGGCACTGAAGATTTCCAGAAATGATTTTCCGTCGATTCTCATCACCAACTCTCTGGAAAGCTGCAACTGGTATGTCATAAATACTAGTGTTGGTCAAGTTCAAGGTGATCTGATGACATTGACTGGTCTGGCAAATGATCCATACTTCCGCTTCGAGAGCATGATAGAAGACGAATTGAACGACATGATCCGTGATGCAGGTCGTTACTGGTATTCCGTGGAGAGTAAGATTCCTCTGTGTGAGCTTTTGGCCAGTGTGGAGGCCGCAGCAGCCACTCATTCGAGTAATCCAGAAAAGAGTTTGAAAGCAGCAAAAATCCAACGAGAAGTAGAGCGAAGACTCATAGAATACGGGGATGAAGAATATGATGATCTGGTAAATCTCTTTCAATGCCTCAAAAAGCCAAAGGTGGGTGGAAGAACTGTCAATAAAGATAACTATGATTATAACATCCTGGAATCCCTGTGTCAAGATACCGCAAACCTTGAACCTGACACTATATCCTTCTTGGAAGTATATGATAAGTTGCTGACGATGTATAGCGAAAACCTGCTGAAAGATCATTCTGTTCTTTGCTCGCTCACTCATAAGATTTTTGAATCAGAACTGAATGCATCTGTTCTGCAGCTGATGAGAGCTTTCATCCATATCCCTATGCCGGAATACTACAACAAGTGGTACGACAAGGCGGAAAATAAGGATGCTTACAATGTTACTACTGCAAACGGTTCAGCAGTAAGCTTGAATACTTACATCAAAGGTAATCCAAGAAGGTACAGAAGCCCAGGACTAGGTAATACCTGTTATGCCTTTCAGGCGTTATGCGCTTGCAAGGAATGGAATGAACTGTGTGCTCAGTTCGGCTTTGAAGAAAGTCAAATCCGCCTGTTCTCACATCTATGGGAAAATATCTTTAGGGACAGAAATTCTGAAAGTCATTGTACTTCCATGAAACGAAGAGATTACCAAAGACTGACAGATAACGTCAATCAGGTATTGAAACTCTTCTTATCTAACATGATTCAGATAAAAAAATCGCTACATCAATAGTATCTCATAGGTCGGCCAAGTGGTCGGCCTTTTTTCATTTCTTGGGTGTAACGCAGAATATTGGTTCGTGTATATGGAGATATACCAAGGAAACACAGACTTAATATGAGTGACAGAAAACCTATAAGACGAAGAAAAACTATGAGAGATTTTGGAATGGACATGGAAGCAGGAATGGATCCTAGAGACATGGAGACAATGAGCATGGCAACTTGCCTTAACCGTATCATGATCAAGGTGAGACGTGAAGATTATAAAGAAGAGACTATAGAAGCATTGAAGGATGACTTCGCATATGTTGGGGAGAAGTTCGGTATTTGTCCGGAAGAGGCTGCGCTCCTTTCTTATGTACTTGAGAAGAGTAATGACTTCTGTAGATGTGATGACGGTGATCTTGCCAAATTCCTCGGATGCACTAACATTGAGTTCATTAGTTTTCGCAAGTTTCTTCAGTCGCTCGCACAGAAGCGTATTGTCCGCATCGGAAGGAACCGTGGTGGTGACGCAACCTACCAGGTGATGCAGGAGGCATGTGAGGCTATTATCAATGATACTGCATTCTCTGAAAAGAGTTTTGCAGGTCTTACAACTGAGGATATGTTCTCGGAGTTCAGAAAGCTCTTCATTGCTTTCCGTAATGATGAGATCGATAAGGATATCCTTATCTCAGACCTCAATATGCTCATAGATGCTAATCCTCAGAACGACTTCAGTCAGAAGGTGCTTGAGTGTGGTATCCGTCAGTGCTCAGAGTCTGAGCAGCGTATCTTCCTTTATCTCTGCCACCACTTTGTGAGCTGGGGAGATAAAGAGATGGAGTTCCGCCATCTTGGCAACTTCATCTCAGACAAGGAGGACGAGCAGAAGTTCTTCCGTTTCTTCCAGGCAGAGAAACATGGATTCCAGAAGAAGGGTCTTATTAGATTCGGTGGCGAGGAAGGTCTTATGGACAAGCGTTCTGCTGCCCTTACAGACAAGGTTCGTGATACGTTCTTCACAGAAGTTGAGCTTTTCTGCGATGAGACTGCAGCCTCACATCAGGATGTGGTTAGCTGTGAAAGCATCAAGGAAAAAGAGATGTTCTATAACGCTCCTGAGCAGGAGCAGGTTGAGCGTCTTGAGTCGCTCCTTGAGGATTCTCACTTTAAGGGGATTCAAGAGAGACTCGACGAGATGGGACTCAGAAAGGGTTTTAATATCGTACTTTATGGGGGACCGGGAACAGGTAAAACGGAGACTACGCTCCAGCTTGCCAGAAAGACCGGCAGGGATGTGTTCACCATAGACGTTTCCAAGATCAAGAGTAAGTGGGTAGGAGAGAGCGAGAAGGCTGTCAAGGGAATCTTCAAGATATACCGTGACCTCTGCAAGAGCAAGGAGAAGATGCCTATACTTTTCTTCAATGAGGCTGATGCGATTTTTGGTAAGCGTATGGAGAATGTGGAGAGTTCTGCTGCGCAGATGCTCAACACTCTTCAGAACATCCTTCTTCAGGAACTTGAGAGCATCGAGGGTATCCTTATATGTACCACTAATCTCCATCAGAACCTTGATCCTGCGTTCGAGAGACGATTCATCTACAAGGTGGAGCTTGAGAAGCCAGGCGAGGAGGTGAGAAGCAAGATCTGGGCTTCGATGATGAAGGGATACACCCAGGAGGAGTACGCCAGCCTCGGTCGTAAGTATCCATTCAGTGGTGGCCAGATCGAAAACGTGGTTCGCAAGAGCACAGTCGACTACATCCTCTCTGGTAACAGACCAACCATTCAGGATATCTACAAGTTCTGCGATGAGGAGGTCTTCAAGTCTAAGGTGAAGAAGGTGGGCTTCTAGCAAAGACGCATCATACATACAATACTTTCGAAATCCGGAATTTTGGTGAGAAGCAGGTGTGCTTTGAGTACTGGTACGGCCGGATTTCGGAAGTATTTTCATTTTTTTAGGATTACCTGTGTAACGTGTAATGGTTCTTGCTGTATCCTATAATTGAACACCAAAACAAGCATAACACATGAACCAGACACAGAACAACACCAAGATCAAATGTCTCATCACAGACTTCGATGAAACCTTCTTCCGTACAGCTATCGTAGCTGATTTGAAGAAGACCAAACCCATCGATTGGGATAAGATCTACTCCCTCATCCCACAGTTTGAGATGTACCCGGGCTGGAAGGAAGTCATGACCTGGCTTAAGGAGAACAACATCAAGTTTGCTGTCGTAAGCCAGTCAACCAGAGGCATCCTCAGCAGAACATTCAAGCATTTCGGCATCGAACCGGCATATGTGGGCTGTTTCGATCTCTTCCATAGGAAGCCTCATGCTCGTAATCTAGAGAAGGCTCTCGAAGCTCTGGGTCTACAGAAGGACGAAGTCATCTCTGTAGGAAACAGTACCAATGATTTTCTCCAGGCCCAGAAGGCAGGGGTTAGATTCGTCGGAGCATGTTGGGATTCCCTTCATACAGAGCAGCTTAAGGAACTAGGGGAGACAGCAGATACCCCTCTGGATCTGATAAAAATCTTGTCGAAAGATTAGATTCCGGTGTAACATCACCTCGCCCAAGAAGTATACCTAGACAAATCCAATAAACGAACCTAACTATGAAACTCGAATTTATCCTCTCCCAGCTCTCAGATCCTAAGCTCCTCAAGGATCTTGCAACAGTAGTAGAAGACCCACAGTCACTCATTCCACAGTCAGAAGAAGAGTTCTCAGAACTCTGTAAGTTCGGTCTCTATCCGGCCGAAGAGTGCCAGCCGTTCGTCACCAAGCAGGGCACACCTTTCTATAACCTGGACAATATGTCGGTCATCCCGCTCGGTCAGGAGGACCGCTGGATGCACTACGGCGATTTCAAGTTCCGCCAGATAGAGGTACTCTACAACATGGTCCGAATGGACTCTGCTGAAGCTCATAACTGGCTTAAAGACAATCTATTCCAGCAGAGAGTAGACTCCCGCAAGAAGCAAGAATACAAGGCCAAGTTCAGAGCATTCCACCGTCCTGACTGGAAGAGAATCCAGACAGAGTGGATGAAGTACTGCCTCAATCTCAAGTACAGAGATAACTCTCTCTTCCGTAAGGATCTTCTCTCTACAGACAAGCTGCCTGTAGAAGACGCAACCGCTACCAACTACGCGTCGAACCTCTTCTGGGGTGCCAGACTCGTAGAGGTCGGAGGCAAGAAGTACTATTTCGGCTGTAACGTTCTCGGTAAGCTCCAGGCCCAGCTCAGAGAGACCAAGGGCAAGCTTCCATATACCCTTCCTGAAGATCTTCACCTCTTCGGTAAGCCGATTCTAGCAATCTGATAATCAACCTAATAGATACAAACTATGAGTAAATCAAGTATTCCAACAGATTGGCACAACTGTGCTACATGCCGTCACTGGACAGGCGTAGCTATTCCTAACGCTTTCTGCTCGTGGGTAGAGTTCGATACCCATGACACAGGTAAGTGCATGGGTGGAGGCTTTCACATGTGCAGCATGCCGCCTTTATCATCATGCAGACAATGGGAGGGAAGATGGTAGAGATGAATGCAATCTATATCCATGGTCTTGGCAGCGGAGCATCGACTTTCGCTGTCAAGACCATTTCTAAGATTCTGCAGCAACATTACGGATGACCAAAGCAAAGCTGAATTCGGATGCTGGATCGAAGATGACTCGTACATAATACGACTTGCACCATAGTACATTATAAAAAACAGAAAGTGTAGATAGTTTTGGTTGACAAAAGCACTTGTAAAGTATTGTATAACAATGTGATAAGTGGTTAAAAACTCGCGACTACCCTACCGAATATTTGTGTTATACAACTATGATTATGTTAACTTAATGGGATAAATTGAGCAGAAAGCTAACATTTAAGTAATTGTTGAACAACCTGTTAACCCCCTATTGATAGCGCAATTTTCGTGTCCTCTTTTAAATAGCACAAAGACAGGAGGTAGAACCTTCATATAGACTTAAACAATAACACGACAGACGATTATGAGCATACAAGTTAAAAGCATTAAAGGAAGTCATTGCAGGGATTGCAAGATCTTCTGTTCCAACGCGGAGCCCGAAGCTGTAAAGATGGTCAAGGATCTGCTGGACGACCCTCATTCCGAAGGCAACAGAGTCAGAATCATGCCTGACGTACACCTTGGTAAAGGTATCGTTATAGGATTTACAGGACTCATGGGCACACACGTGAATCCGTCTCATATTGGCCTGGATATCGGCTGCGGAATCGATACAGAGCTATTTGACAGGCCCCTTGATCCGAAGGACTATGCTCTCTTCGAACACAGGCTTAAGAAAGAGATTCCTATGGGACCTGACATCAACGGAAAGAGCCAGTTCGAAATGAAGGCTCTTTTGAAGTTCATGAGACAGGAAGTGAACCGTGCATTCCAGTCAGCACGCGGTATGGTCAATATGGTAGAGTTCCTTAATGAGGATGACCTGGTTAAATGGATGAAGTCTGTGAACATACAGCCGGCCATCTTCTACAAGTCACTGGGTACCTTGGGCGGAGGCAACCACTTCATGGAATATGAAGAAGGTGAAGACAGATGGGCTTTCACAGTCCATACTGGCTCTCGTTCACTCGGAACCAAGGTATTCAACAAGTGGGACCGAGTTGCTAGATGCAATCGTGGCTATCTAGCCGGAGATGCTCTAAAGGGCTATCTCACCGATATGGTAATCACTCAGGCCTATGCCAAGTACAACAGAAAACTCATCCTGGACAAGGCTGCTGCGATCATGCATAAGATCAACGGTGCCAAGGTGGATGGTATCATCGGCACCATTCACAACTATCTGGACTTTCAGGACCTGGTGATCCGCAAGGGAGCCATCCGCTCGTATGAGGGCGAACTGGTAGTTATTCCATTCAACATGAGAGACGGAATTGCCATTGCAGAAGGACTATCCAACGAAGACTGGAATTTCTCCGCCCCTCATGGGTCTGGCAGAGTGATGTCCAGGACAGCAGCCAAGCGTAACCTTACGATGAAGGGATTCAGGCAGGAGATGCAAGGAGTCTACTCTACATGCATAGCGCCCGATACCATCGATGAGTCCCCTTCTGCATATAAGCCTACAGAGGAGATTCTGGACGCTGTCTCCCCTACCTGTAGAATCCTTTACAGGCTTAAGGCGAAAATAAATCTGAAAGCCACTAATAACGGAAACCTTTAATACATAGAAGGTATTCCTGAATTGAAGGATATTCTCTGGAAGGCTCTGTCTGACGCCGACTCCCAAGGTTAACCTTCTATCCATGGAGGTAAAATTTAATCCTCAAGTAGCTATACAAAGCTACTTGAGGATTAATTATTTATCTTCCTCGTTAACCTCGTTAGCAGGGAGTGACTCTACTATTCTCTTCACCTGATCGAGGAAATCTTCCATGAGATCAACTTCCAATGTCATGTTGAAGATATCGCTGAAAGTTATTGTTAAACTCGCTTTATTATTTTTGAAAGGAGGATAAAATCTGTATTTATACCCTTTCGCTTCGAGAATCGCACCGATATTTCTTTTGAAAAGATCAAGTGCTATGTCACGCACTTTCTGCTTCTGCATCTCTTCCTCCTGGATACGGAGCTCAATTCCATAATACTCAGGAAGCCAATAGGATATACCAAGAATAAAATCGGCAAGGCCCTCTGGAGTAACATAAGAGTCAATTCTCTCGTGCAATTCAGACTTACCTATCAACAGAGTAATTCCCTTTTTCGGATCCTGTTTTGGGAAAAGAGGAATAGTGAGGTTAAAATTGGTTTCTGTGAGGTATACATCCAGACGTTCAGAGATATTGTTCTTTATGTATGTGCATCTGTCAGCGCTGACTCCCTTGCTGAGCAAAGCTTCATGCACCTGGCTAAGTGTACAAAGTGCCTCTCCCTTATGAATATGTTTCGCTTTCAGTTCATTGACTGCCTTTTCAGAGCATTCGCGCTGCTCTTCTCTGATTCTACTTGCTGCTGAAAAGTGGAAATCCTCTAATTCTAAATCAAAAGGGTTTGAGAAAAATGATGATGTACGTATCATAGTCGTGTTTCTTTTCCTTATTATACGTCTGGCTACAGGCTGCGTTACATGAATTATCGTCAATTGTTCCAGATATCAAGGATTATCTTTCCAACCCATGCTGGTGGGATAGTAATGTCCTTGAGAAATTCCTCTTCCGGTACTGTCCTGAGATGCTTGTGAATGATTCTCTTCTTCTCACCATCAAGACATTCTTCAGTCAGTGCCCTTATCGCTGAGGCGATCATCTGCATGGTTTCATTGCAATAGTCAAAGATCTTGACCTCAGATGTGTGATTGAAGTATATCTTCTTCTCGCTGGTGAGATTGATTACTCTTGACGCTCCATCAGTAAGATATTTTAGAGTTGACAGCTGAAGGCCAGTCAGGCCCAATCGATAAGCAGCCTGGTCACCGTAAGGTACAATCCTTACTCTCTCCTTTTTTGCAAGAGCTTCGGCTATGCTTTCCGGTGTCGGAGTTATTACACCAGAGTATTCGCTGCGTATCTGCGGATAGCAATAGATACCACGAGCCGGGCGTAAGATAATCCCCTGCTTCTTAAGCTCCATCAGAGCAATCCTGACAGCTCCAGAACTTCCTAACTCTATGAAATCATCAATAAAAAATATCGTTCCGCGGTCCATTTGGCGTATCTTTTCCAGGACCAATTTCTGTACCCCAATCATTTATATCCCTATTTCTTAACAAATATATTAACTTTTTGTTAGGTATAAACACAAAAAGAAAAATAACAACACATCCTCGCAAAAGCTTCTAGGAAATTCATTGAAAATATCGCAGTGAAAATTTTTCTGACGACACAATAAAGTACACCGGCAATCTAGCAGAAGTGTTCACATATGTATACTATTCTGAATAGGGATTAGGTGCTCCTCCATAGGGATAGCTTATGGAAGAGAGAGCAAAACCAGAGATTTACATATCGTGAATTGACTATCCCCTTCCTAGGTTGATCTAGATTATTATGGTCTGATTCTCTGTACCGCAAGAGCGCAAAAAAAAGAAGATACTCTCAACTCTCTGAGAATATCTTCCGAAGAAACCTTTTGTACTTATTTGCGGAATACGAGATTCTCGCGAACCATACATATTTATGAATTTTGCTAGAGAATCTTGATATAGGTTATATTTCTACCACATTCTATACTCTCCTTCCTGGCAGAGTACAGAAGATGGTTGTCTTCATATGAGCAAAGCTCCGATATCTGAATATTTTCATTCTTCAGACCTGACTCGACAAGCGTCTGGCGGCACGCCTCCTTAAGATCAATGTGATGTCCCCCCTCCATACCGTTTCCAGTCTTGGGTCCGCGAAAGGCCCACAATGTATCAATGTCAAAACCGGCCTCCTTGAATTTCAAGGCCACCTCCTCCCCTACCTGAAAACAGTCCATACATATTCCAGGTCCAATAACAGCCAATAAATCTGATGGTTGAGATGAATATGTTGCACGCATCTTGGCCACAGTCTTGCTGATGATCTTTGAAACCGTACCCTTCCATCCACTATGGATAGCGGCAGCAGCCTTCTTCACCGGATCATACAGAAGAACCGGGATGCAATCTGCGCTCCTGACTCCTATCGCAACTCCAATAAGATCAGTCATCATCGCATCACAACCGTCAAGATCATCCTGAGAGATGTCTACCCTGTCAACTACCGCGACCTTCACATCATGAACCTGGTTCATCTGCATTATCGGAAAAGGCAAAGCCTCACCCCTAGCGACTGTACCAGCACAGACATCCGGATGAATCTTATAAATCATATGATTATCAGATACTCTCACTACTGCTCATCTACACCAAATATATCCTTAAGCGAGGTCGGCTCCTTCTTTGTCACCGAGGATTTCTTTGCAATCTTTTTATCCTGGAGAATCATGCCTCCCTCGATGAGGATACCGTGATGCTCACTGAGATGTTTCTTAACGGCATTGATGATGTATCCCTGAGGATTCACAGCACGGAGAGCCTTAGGCGCAACCTGCTGGAGAAACGTAAACAGGTCGAACTGCTTGCGAGCAATATCGAAGAGAGAGATGTTCGCCTTGATGCCGGCCCAATCAAAACCGAATTTGTTTCTGAGAAGGTCGGTTATTTCCCTCTCCAGCATCATTGACGGATCCACGCTCTTGCGAACAGCATCTGTCGACTCGTTGTTAAGACGATGTATCGGGAAGAAAGTCACTGAAGTGATTGCCGGCCTACCCTTTCGACCCTTATTTATCTCAGCTGACTTGGCAGAATTGAGAACATACTCGAAAGAATAAGGACTTACCCTGTCCAACTCCTCCTTGGCTGCAACTATAGTGTTCTTGACAAAGTCATCTACCTTCTTATACTTATCAGTGAGACCCCATTGTTTTCTCAAGTCCTCTATAGAATATGTTATCGGCTGAGTCTGCTTGCTGACAAGCTTGTAAATTCTGAGAGAATACTTTCCTCTCAGTTTTGTCGCTGTCTCGAGCTCATATTTTCTGAAACCCTTACTGAAGTCGAGCATAGCACCCCATACGTTCTTGTTGACGTTGATGATCATCTTGCCGGCAACCTTGTCTACATCCACATCGTTAAGGATATGCGTTGCCTTATAAGTATTGTCATCCTCATACTCCAGGAACTTACCCATGAGTCCACGTACAGACTGTTTGGCCTTTGTATAATTGGTGTCATCCTCACCAGAAAGGATGTCCTTTACAGGAATGACGATCTCTGCATGCCCCCACTCCCCTACTGTAACCTTACCCAGATCAGTACCGCCCTTGAAGTCCAAGCCGTTGATCTCACACTGAGCAAGCTCCACAAGGCGCAGAAGCAACCTCTCGGAATATATACCGAAATCGTGACGTACTGTAGAAAAGATATAGGACTCAACAACTTCCTTCGAAATTATCTCCTTTGATTCAGATGAGTTTGCCATATTTTCCGAGATTTAGAATAAGGTGTAGATTAATTTTGCGACAAATTTAGAAAGTTTCTCGCTAAAATCAACCATTTTGAAAAAATATTTGCGAGAAGAATAATCGCATATTCAAGAAGCCACTTTATTACAAAACTCGCTAAAATACATTTCAAGCACGAGTCATGGAACTGCAGTTAATATGTAATTTATTGAAAAACAACCTTCGACTAAGTTAACATAATCATAATGGTTGATCACTGCGAAAGACATCCGGACTTCCCCTGATTTATTCTAAAACTCGCAGTTTTATATAGGTAATTACATACCTCGGCTAAATGGGTTATACTGATAATTACAGAACTCGCACATACTTATTACCTACCTCGTTTTAATATTCAATCAATCCTTTATAAATAATTAAAACACAATATTTTATAGATTTTATGCAAAGGCGCGTTAGGACATTAATAAGTACTGTATAAATACGATACACATACGGGCAGAAGCCCTGATTTTTATTCGATACAAGAGAGAAAGAGCCCGTTCGGGCCAACAATCAGCTGATCTTATTCTAAAACTCGCCAAATATCCATGGTTATTATAAAACTCGCATAATCACGAGCAAAAGAATATTCTAGAACTCGCTACTATACATTACTCAACTCGCATAAATTTTCATAAAGTAACGCGTAACCTTCTGGAATTCAAGTTTGCCAGGAACAAGTGAAATTTTGTGTTAGGACATTAATAAGTTCTATTTAAAATAGATACACAATAATCGATACAAAAAAGAAGGAGAAGATATTAAATCTGGTCGGAACCATCTGCTGCTGGAACGCTAAAAACATTCTTTTTCTCCCACTTAATACTTAGAATCTTATTCTATTTCTCGCTTAATTAAGCAAACTGACCTCTCTAACTTATTGAACAACAGGCATATATAAAACGAGTCTGAGAATGCCTTACATTATTAAATACATAATTCTAATTCTCGCATTATTACCTATCCGGCCAGCCTGGAGACTCATGTATCTTCAGCAGCAAACCTTATTCTATATCTCGCAATTATCTCCGGTTCTTCCGTTCCACTGGAGACAAGTAATTCCCTCTATCCTGATTGCAGTCGTCCTGCATTTCAGGTCTTTCACATCAAATATACTTCTAGAATTCTGTTGATACTTTTATATAAATTCTTCCCTTTTCTTCGACTCCCCTCCCCTATGATCTTTTAGCATGACTTTTGAAATGTGCCAAATATAATCGTTTAATGTGGTTTTATATAAAAATATATTTATAGATTTCTATATTTATATTTTGATAAGTTTATATTTTTATATAAATTTGCAGTATAATTTGATGACTATGGGACAGACAGTTTGTTTTGCAAATAACAAAGGCGGAGTCGGGAAGACAACAACCGCTAAGTGTATAGCTGAGGCGTGGGCTAGAATGGGAAAGAAGGTTCTTTGTGTAGACCTTGACTCTCAGGCTAACCTTACCACAATGCTCAGCCCAATCGAGCCAGGTGAGAGAGAGGTATCAATTCGTGATGCCTTCATCAACCCAGATCTATTCACTATCGAGCATGTAGCCGAGAATATCGACCTGGTACCTTCAGATCTTTCGCTCTCGAACTTCGACAGGGACACAGCTTCCATTGCAGGCCGCGAGTATCTTCTCCTTGACCTTCTCAAGAACGTAAAGGACAACTACGACTTCATTGTAATTGACTGTCCTCCTGCCCTTGGACTTATCACATATAATGCGATGATTGCAGCAGACCACCTCGTGATGGTAACAACAGCTGATGCCCTCAGCTACTCTGGTCTCGTGATGGTTGCAAATCTCTTCGCTGACGTAAAGAGCAACGAAAGACTCAACAAGGGTCTCAAGCTTACTGGTGTCGTTGTTACTCGTTACGAGAAGAACAAGCTTTCTGAACTTTACCTTAACAAGATTAAGGAAGAGCTCGGACAGGCGTTCATAAGCCCGGTTATCAGAAAGGCAACCAAGATGCAGCAGGCTGCTTCAATCAAGCAAAGTATCTATGACCTGGATCCTAGCGGAAAGGCTACAGCTGATTACATTGATGTAGCTCAGAACCTTGCACTCCGCATTTTACAGTAGTAGAATACAGATTTATAGAAAAATATATTTATATAATTATAGAAAAATATACAACTATGGCAAAGAAGGATCCATTCGAGAAATTCAGACAGGCAACACTTGGAGGCCAGACAGAGAGTCCTCTCAAGGCTGCTCTTGCCCAGGAACCAAAGGCTTCTGAACCAGTAGATACAAGAGTACCTGTTCGACCAGCAGCAGCGCCGGTAGCTGTTGACCCCGTTCAGGTGCCAGCTGCTCAGCCGGAGAAGGTGAGCAAGAACAACACACGCGAGCTTGTCAGTTTCCATATCGAGAGGGAGATGAAGAGACTTCTCGGGTACATCAAGTTTGATACAGGTAAGTCATATGGTGATCTTTACTGTGAGGCTGTAGAGGATCTTCTACGTAAATACGGAAAACTCTAATCCTCCCCTCCCCTATTATAGTGCCGATTCTGATTCATTTCAGAGTCGGCATATATTTATATAATTCTATAAAAGTATAAAAATATATTTATAGAAAAACAACTTTGAATAGTGTGTTTGTGTCTTTTATATAAAAATATAAAACACCAAACCTGGTACTCCCCTATCCTATCCTCTGCTGACTCCTGATCTACACAACCTTAGAGTTTAGTTCTCTACTGTGAGTCTCTCTCTTCTGGACAATCAATAACTCAAGTTTTGATATATAGTATGCCAGTACGCTTTACGCTTTTACGCTTCGACCTATGCTGTACTAGCATACCCATCTCCTGTAATCTTCAGCTTGACTCCCCTATTCATTACGATATTGATTATAGTTATCGGTTTCTATATTTATATAAATATATATTTATAGATTTATATATATGTGCAATACAAGGTTGTTTTTGCTGCTATTATATAAAAATATATTTATATAAAAGTATAAAAATATAGGTTTTGCACTCCCCTTCTTATCTCTGGAGTTTCCTCATTTAAACAGGATTTTCTATCTTTGAGAAAATGGATTACCTATGGCCAGACTTAAATGATAAGGACAGATACGACGTACTCCATACTTCGGAGTTTGGTGCCTTCAATACTCTTGGGATCACAGTCGGAACAAACGGATACCAGGGCAGAGATTCCGGTCACGGCAGCAGGACATATATATGTATTCAGGATCTTGGCAGCACAGACATGGATGCCAGAGTTAGCAAGTCTTCTGAATATGCTCCCAAGTTGAAGATGATCCTTGGCGGAGACTCTGAACTTGACTCCTTGATTGAAGGATTAAGATGGGCAGCTGATAAGTTGGAAGAACTATAGAATGCTCAATAGAATTCTTTGTAGTAATGATTTATAGAAAAATATATTTATATAAATCTATAAATATATAAAAATATAACCCATGATTGAACACCTGCTGAAACCTTTGATTTCGCGAAGATTCCTAGAAGACGAGCGTTACAGGAATGGTCACATACGAGTGATCAATGCCCTTAATGATGTAAGGATTCTGGGAGTCCACATACCGGAATTGAAGAGGCTCGCCAAGGAGCTTTCCAGAAGCGATGATGCCGCAGATCTTATTGTATCGTTCGAAGCCGAATCCACCGCCGGGAACCTATGTTTTGAAGAAAAAATCGTTTGGGGACTTCTGATAAATGCTCTGAAGGTTCCAGAAATGCAGAAATACGCCTATTTAAGGGCCTTTGTTCCTGCAATGGACAACTGGGCCGTCTGCGATACGATCTGCTGTAATATCAAGTGGATTAAGGATAAGGAGGCTCTTTGGGAGTATCTGCAGCCGTATTTCGACTCCGATAGGGAGTTTGAGGTGCGTTTTGCAGTCGTGATGTCAATGATATTCTTCCTGGATACTGAATCCTTCCAGAAAGTCACTGCGAGACTAGATTCGATAGATTTCTCAAGAATACAGTCAGAGTTCCTGAGTCCGAAGGAGGCAAAGGTTGCAGAACAGGTGAGGGGAGTGGCGAAAGGGGAGAGGCCATATTATGTAAGAATGGCTGTAGCCTGGCTGCTTGCGACTGCATTGGCTAAATTGCCTGAGCAGACCAGGGCCTATGTCAATGCTTGTAATCTACCGGAAGACGTTATAAGATTATATAAACGGAAGGCTCGGGAATCATTCAGAACCCGTGATGTGAACCCGTTATAGAAACATATATTTATATAAAAATATAATTCTATAAATATATAAAACCGCAATACAAATCTATGTACTGCGGTTTTATATATAAATATAGAGTAGGGGACTACAGATAATCCTTGAATATCTCGTTAAAGATTGCTCCTCTGGTGAGTCTTCCGTTCTCAACGCAGATTGTCTCGACTATGCCTTTTGTGCAGAGCTTCCCATCATAGAGCCGGTAGATATCCTGATAGAAAATTATCTTAGGCCCCTTGCGTTCCAGATTGATTCCGACAACGAACTTGTCGCCGCTTCTGAGAGGAGTCTTGTATTCGATAGTGATCTTGGCTACCATGGCATCTATTCCGTCTTCATGGAGCTTTCCGAAGTTCACTCCCAAAGAATCCAACAGTTCATGTCTACTGTGTTCCATGTAGTGTTGGTAGTTGGCGTTGTTGACTATTCCCTGAAGGTCACATTCGTAGTCTCTGACCTTCATTTCGTGTGTGAATTTATAGTCGTCTAGATTCATAGTTTTCTAT
>JBGVPH010000002.1:0-19424 GCA_045126915.1 Candidatus Cryptobacteroides sp. | reverse complement strand
AAGTGCGTGAGTATCAGTATGGTGATGATGTCCGTAACATGGATTGGAATGTTACGGCGCGTCTGCGTTCGCCATATGTCAAGGTCTTTGAAGAGGAGAGAGAGCTTACCGTCGTGCTTCTGGTCGATGTGTCGCGTTCACGTCTTTTCGGTACCGTAGGAAGCAGCCGTAAGGATATGCTGGCGGAAATCGCTGCCGTTCTGTCGTTTTCAGCCATACTTAATAACGATAAGGTCGGAGCCTTGTTTTTCAGTGACAAGGTGGAGAAATTCATACCTCCAAAGAAGGGTAGAAGTCATCTTCTGCACATCATACGTGAGATTATAGAGTTTGAGCCGACTGCTGATGGCACAGATATTTCTGAGGCGGTCCGCTATCTTACCAATGCCATCAAGAAGAAATGTACAGCGTTTCTTCTTTCTGATATGATAGATGTCAATGAGGACGGCAGTCCACGCTATGAGGAGGCTCTGAAGGTTGCGGTGAACAGACACGATCTTTCTGTAATCGAGGTGTATGATCCACGTGAAAGATGCATTCCTGATGTAGGACTGGTGCATATAAAGGATTCTGAATCAGGTAGATCTGCTTGGGTGGACACTTCGGACAAGAAGATGAGAAGGGCTTATGAGGACTGGTTCCGCAATGTCGGACAACTCTCGTCGAAACTCTTCATGAAATATAATGTAGACAAGGTCAGCATAGCTGTTGACGATGATTACGTCAAAGGCCTGATGACCCTGTTCCAAAACAGATAATATCATTTATGCGTAAGGCATTTGCATATATCGCTTTTCTTTTAGTGTCAGTCTCGCTTCATGCGCAGTCTGATACTCTTGTTTCAGGACAGCCTCTTCCTGGAAAGATAATCCAGATGGAGGGAGCATTTCTTGAGCCTGTCCAGGTGAGGGATTCAGTGCTGATTGCAGACCATGTTTTCTACGGTTTCAATCTCAATGGTGTGGAGGAAGGAACTCAGTTTGCTTTCCCTGTTGTCAAGGACACACTCATGACCGGCATCGAGATCGTGCAGCCTTGGAAGATGGATACGCTAAAGACAATCAAGGGTAAGAAAGGTAATCCGGGCAGTCTGGATCTGCGTGGAGGCCTCACCATCACTACCTTTGACGAGGGAATCTATGTACTTCCTCCGCTTGCAGTGCAGAGACTTTCAAAGGATGGTGTTCTGGATACGCTTGTCTTTGATCCTCAGCGACTTGAGATAATGACAATGCCGGTAGATACGGCTACATTCAAGCCTCATGACATCAAGGGCCAGATCCGTTATCCTGTGACATTCAAGGAACTTCTTCCGTGGATACTCGGTGGCTTGGCTCTGGCTGCTCTGATTGCTCTGGTTGTGTGGCTTATCATCCGTTACCGAAGACGTAACAATCCTGAATATATCAGAAAGGACCCTCCTCATATCATTGCCTTGAGAGAACTTGACAAGTATAGAGGCAACAAGATGTGGGTTCCGGAAAAGCAGAAGGCTTTCTATTCCGGTATAACCGATGCCTTGAGAGAGTATATTGCGGCAAGATATGGTATCAGTGCAATGGAGATGACGACTGCTGAGATATTCAAGGATATGAAGCAGACTGATGCTCCTGCAGATCTTCTGGAAGAGATGAAGGATCTGTTCGAAAGGGCGGATTTTGTGAAGTTTGCCAAGTTTACGGCTTCAGATGAAGAAAATGCATCTGCACTTCCTGTAGCAGTACGTTTTGTGACATCAACTTATCAGACCGATGTGGAGGAAGAGATGGAGCCGGTTGTTGAGGCTGATGATAAAAAGGAGGTGAGTGATGTTCTTTGAGTATCCTAAGTTATTATGGCTCATGCTTGTGCCGGCGTTGCTGGTACTTCACTACATATATCTCGAACTTGCTGAGAGACATCCGCACTTAAGGGTCTCTACTGCAGTTCCTTGGCTTGCGAAAAGTACGAGATTCAAAGGGGCTTTGCGACATATCCCATTCATCCTCAGGACAGTGGCCCTCTGCCTTATAGTGGTGGCAATAGCCAGACCGAGGTCTTCTGAGGATATGGAAAAAATTGATACTGAGGGTATTGATATTGTGCTTGCAATGGATGTTTCGACCAGTATGCTCGCACGTGACCTCACACCGGACCGTATAAATGCGTCCAAGGATATTGCCATTGAATTTATCTCACAACGTCCGTCTGACAGGATGGGTATAGTTGTCTTTGCTGGTGAGAGTTTCACTCAGTGCCCTCTTACCACAGACCGTGCAACTCTCATCAACCTTATGAAGGAAGTCCAGACAGACCTGATCGAAGATGGAACTGCAATCGGAAACGGTCTTGCTACAGCTATTGCCAGAATGAAGGATTCCGATGCAAAGAGCCGTGTTGTCATTCTTCTTACAGACGGAGTGAACAACAGGGGAGAGGTGTCACCTCAGATGGCTGCAGAGATTGCCAAGACCTATGGTGTCAGAGTCTATACCATCGGTGTAGGAAAGGAAGGAACAGCTCCATATCCTGTTATGACTCCTTGGGGAGTTGAAGTCAGGAATGTCCAGGTGGAGATCGACGAGAAACTTCTTGCGGAAATCGCAGAGTCGACAGGAGGACGCTATTTCAGAGCTACAGACAACACGAAGCTTGCAGAAATCTATGCTGAGATCAACAAGATGGAAAAGGCAAAGACAACTGTCGATAGTTTTCCTGTCTATAAGGAACTCTTCGGCAGATATGCTCTTATGGCTCTTATTGCCATTCTGTTGGGACTTGTGTTTAACTGGTTTGTAATAAGGAGGTTCGTATGATAAATTTTGCTCAAGCTCAGTTTCTCGCTCTCTTGTTGCTGATTCCGTTCTTCTTCGTGATTCAGGCTCTTGTCCTGAAACTTAGAAAGAATCGAATCAGAAAATTCGGTGACGAGAACCTCGTAAGACAGCTTATGCCGTCTTATTCGGCAAGCAAGGTATGGATCAGGCTGACCTTCTTTGCTTTAGGATTCTTCTTCTTCGTGATTGGTCTTTCAAGACCACAGATTGGAGCGAAGATAAAGGAACATGAGACCAAAGGTGCAGAAATCATGATTGCCCTTGACGTTTCCAACTCCATGCTTGCAGAGGATTATTCTCCCAACAGACTTGACCGCGCAAAACTTGCGATTTCAAGACTTGTGGACAAACTCAGAGATGACAGAATAGGTCTGATCGTCTTTGCCGGAAACTCTTTTGTGCAGCTTCCTATCACGACCGATTATGTGTCGGCAAAGATGTTCCTCAATTCGATATCAACCGAGTCCGTTCCTATTCAGGGAACGGCAATAGGCGAAGCCATAAACACAGCGATCCGAAGCTTCAGTGCTCAGAGTGAGAAAAGCCGTGCTGTGATCGTAATCACTGATGGAGAGAATCATGAGGATGATCCTGTCGCTGCAGCAAAGCAGGCTGCAGAGATGGGTGTGCGTGTCTTTACAATTGGAGTAGGTTCTCCTGAGGGAAAGCCGATCCCTATGGATGGCGAACTCCTCAAGGATAAGGATGGCAACATTGTGGTTACCAGATTGGATGAGTCTGTGCTTCAGGATGTTGCAGCAGCCGGTAACGGTGCATATGTAAGAGCCGGTAACAGTGAGTTCGGACTTAATCCTATCATCGACGACATCAGAAAAATGGAAGATGAGAAGTATAGCTCCATTGTGTTTGAGGAGTTTGATGAGCAGTTCATGTATTTCATGGCGATAGCTCTGTTCTTCTTTGTCTTGGAGATGCTTATCGGCGACCGTCGATCAAAACGCCATCTGTTCAAAAGATAGTTATGAAGAGAATATTATACATATTGATACTGATTTCGGCAGTCTCTGCAGTTGAGGCCTCAGCTCAGATTGACCGCCGTGAGGTGCGTAAGGGTAACAGGGAATTCAAGAAGGAAAATTACAGGGAAGCTGACATCGAGTACCGTAAGGCATTGGTGAAGGATTCTTTGTCGATGGCAGCAAATTATAATCTTGCCAACAATCTTTTCCGACAGAATGATATGGAGCAATCAGCCAAGGTCCTTGACAGAATTAAGGAGGTGGCTCCAACTTCTGAGTATGCAGCGGATTATTACTATAATGCCGGAGATGTCGCTATTGCGAAGAAGGATTGGCAGGCAGCAGTGGATGCATTGAAGCAGTCATTGTTGCGTAACCCTGGGGATCTGGATGCCAAGGAGAATTATATCTATGCCAAGAAGATGCTGGAAAACCAGCAGCAACAGCAGCAGAATCAGAATAACGATCAGAATCAGGATAATCAGGATCAAAACCAGGACCAGAATCAGGATAATCAGGATCAGAACCAGGATCAGAATCAGGATCAAGATAACAAGAAGAATAACGATCAGCAGAATGATCAGAATCAGGACCAGCAACAGCAGCAGGGTCAACAGCCAAAGATAACACCTCAGGCAGCTCAGCAGATGCTTCAGGCTATTCAGGCGAAGGAAAAGGAAACTCAGGAAAAGGTCAACAAGGAGAAGGCTAAAGCCTTGAACTCAAGACAGAAGGAAAAGAATTGGTAACAGGAGGAAAGATATGAGAAAACTGTTTTTGACAGTATTGCTTGCTATTTCAGCTATCGCTCTTCAGGCGCAGACCAGCATTCAGGTGCAGACACATAATGTGGTTGCGGTTGATGAGCATTTCAATGTGACATTCATCATAGAAGGAGATGCCAAGCTAACGGATTTCACATGGAGTTCAGGAAATGATTTCCAGTTGCTGTGGGGGCCGCAGCAAGGACGTTCGTCAAGTGTGCAGATCATAAACGGTAAGACTACAAAGTCTGTTCAGACGACTTATTCATACCTTCTTCGTCCGCAGAAGACCGGCAAATTCACCTTACCTCAGGCAACTGCAAAGGTGAATGGCAAAACCATAACTTCCAAGTCTGTGTCTATTGAGGTGGTAGCTTCCAATTCTTCTGCTCAGCAGCCTTCACAGCCACAGCAGGTTCAGCCTAAGAGACAGACTGCTGGAGTCGGAGATGATGACATATTCCTGACATTGAATCTCAGTCGTACGAATGTTGTTGTAGGTGAGCCTATTACAGCTACTATCAAACTTTGGCAGAGGGTAAATGTCGCTGGATTTGAGAGTGCGGAATTTCCAGATTTCAATGGATTCTGGAGCCAGGAAACAGAAGCTCCTACCAATATTGAATTCACACGTGAGACTTACGATGGAAAGATATATAACTCTGCTCTGCTGCGTAAGTTCGTGCTTATACCTCAGCAGGAGGGCACGATAACAATCTCACCTGCAGAACTTGTATGTCTTGTGAATATAAGGGTGTCATCCGGAGGAAACAGCATTTTCGATGGATTCTTCGATGATTACACAACAA
Source organism: Candidatus Cryptobacteroides sp. (assembly GCA_045126915.1). Lineage (GTDB taxonomy): Bacteria > Bacteroidota > Bacteroidia > Bacteroidales > UBA932 > Cryptobacteroides. Next base: position 14,055 of record JBGVPH010000002.1, on the reverse strand, counting down.
TAAGGAAGAGAGTTACATCAAAACCGGTGAATGTGAAGGTTTCACCGCTTCCTGCAGGTGCTCCTGCATCATTCGGTGGCGGAGTCGGCAAGTTCACTATGACTGCCAGAATGAGCAAGGACTCCCTCAAGACTCATGAAGCGGCTTCACTGATAATTACACTTTCCGGAACTGGCAATATCTCTCTCCTGGAAGCCCCTAAGGTGGCTCTTCCGCCGGATATGGAACTCTATGACACCAAAATATCGGAGAAGATCGACAAGGGTGGGTTCAAAGGAAGTAAGATATATGAATATCCTTTCATTCCGCGAAGCTATGGTGATTTCAAGGTTGATCCTGTAAAGTATTCATATTATGATATAGATGCAGGAAAGTATGTCACACTTCAGACAGATTCTTTGTCATTCTATGTGGAGAAGGGCAAGGATTTCGAGGCTGCAGGACCTGTAATCAGTGGAGTGGGTCAAAAGGATGTCAGGAACCTCGGCAGTGACATCAGATTCATCAACACCAAGAATGCTGATTTTACCTCAAGGGGATATTTCTTTGTGGGCTCACTTGCTTTTTGGATCATTGCTGTGCTGCTTCTCATTCTTGCTGCGGTATGTTGGTTTGCATTCCGTAAACTTGCTGCAAGAAGGGCTGATGTTGTGGGCTCAAAGAACAGGAAGGCAACTAAGATGGCTATGAAACGTCTCCACCTTGCAGGTACGTTCCTTAAACAGAATCTCTATACAGCTTTTTATGAGGAACTCCACAAGGCTCTTCTCGGATTTATTTCCGATAAGATGAATTTCCCGATGGCTGAGCTTTCAAAGGAAAATATAGCTGAGGCTATGAGAAATGGTAATGTCGAGGAAAAGCATATAGAGAACTTCATTTCCCTCCTTGATGCATGTGAGTTTGCAAGATATTCACCATCTGCGGGTTATGAGGCAATGTCTGCTCATTATAACGCAGCATTGGATGTAATATCTTCAATAGATTCCAATATGAAGACTAAGAAGAATCTGAACAGAGGCGCAGTCTTGGCGCTCATCGCACTTTTGGCTCTGCCAAGTGCTTTGAATGCTCAGGCAGATTATCCTGATTCTCTTTGGAATGCAGCAAATCAGGCATATGCAGAGGGACGTTGGGATGATGCTATAGATGATTATGAAATGATTGCAGGAGCATCGTTGGAATCAGCTGCTTTGTGGTGCAATCTTGGAGATGCGTACTACAGGACCAATAATATTCCAAAGGCGATTCTTTTTTATGAGAGGGCTCTTAAGGTCGATCCTTCATATGAAGATGCGAGATTCAATCTTGATTTTCTGAATGCTCAGATTCAGGACAGGATAGACCCGGTTCCGGAACTCATTCTCAAGACCTGGATGAGAAAGGTAAGTCATATGCTTGATTCAAATGCTTGGGCGGTCTGCTTCCTGGCCTTTTTGGCATTGACCCTTGCAATGGTGCTTCTATTTCTTCTTGCTCCTGGTCTTGCCGGAAGACGTGCGGGTTTCTTTACATCCATAGTTTCTTTGCTCCTTGCTGTTTCTGCTCTCAGTTTCTCGCTTTGGCAGAAAAATGAGTATGTGAAGGCTGATGCGGCCATTGTGATGCGTCCTGTATCTTCTGTCAAGAGCTCACCTTCTTACGAGTCTGCAAAGGATCTGTTCGTCCTTCATGAGGGAACGAAGGTCAGGATTATCGATAGCGTCGGATCATGGAACAATATCGAACTTGCTGACGGTCGTCAGGGATGGATCCCATCATCAGACATTGAGAAGATTTAATACATAAAGATAACACTAACTATAACCGATATGAAAAGACTCCTTACTCTTTTGCTTGTCGTGCTTTCCGGTTCGACTGCTTTTGCTGCATCTAAGACTGAACCGCTTCCTGACTGGCAGAATCCGAATGTTGTGGAGAGGAATAGAGTTCCTATGACAGCTACTTTTGAAACAGATGGACTGAGGCTGTCGTTGAACGGCACCTGGAAGTTCCAGTGGTATGAAAGTATTCCGGTCCGCTCATTGGATTTCTTTAATGTGAACTATGATGACAGGACATGGGATGAAATGCCGGTGCCGGGTATGTGGGAACTCAATGGTTATGGCCATCCGGTTTACAAGAATGTGGGCTGGGCATGGCATGGACAGTATGAGAACAATCCTCCGTTCCCAGCTGATTGGCATAATTATGCAGGACAGTACAGAAGAACATTTGAATTGGGGGACGATTGGATGGGTAAGGACATTTTCCTGCACATCGGTTCTGCGACTTCAAATGTCCGTGTGTGGATAAACGGTAAGGAGGTAGGCTACAGTGAGGATAGCAAGCTTGAGGCTCGTTTCAATATCACATCTTTTGTAAAGCCAGGCACCAATCTCATTGCTCTTGAAATCTTCCGTTGGTGTGATGGAACCTATCTCGAGGATCAGGATTTCTGGAGACTTACCGGATTGGCACGTGATACTTATATATTCTCAAGAGAGAAGAAACGTATTGAAGATGTGCGTGTGGTTGCTTCAGCTTCAGGTAAGGCTGAACTTTATGCAGAGGTTTCAAAGGGCATTTCTTCAGTGTCTTTCACAATCCTCGATCCGTCAGGCAAAGAGGTGGCTTCCGAAGTGGTTGCCGTGAAGGGGACCGACCGTTCTGAAAGAGGCCTGCCTTGCGTGAATACAGTTCTTGAAGTGTCTTCACCTAAGCTTTGGTCAGCAGAAACACCTTGGCTTTACACTCTTAAGGTTGCTTCTTTGGATAAGAAGGGACAGACAGAATCGACGTCAATAAACATCGGCTTCCGTGATGTATGTATCAAGGACGGACTCTTCCTTCTCAATGGAAAGCCTATTCTTTTCAAGGGCGCAGATAGACATGAGATGAATCCATATAAGGGTTATGTTGTAAGTGAGGAGGATATGATTAAAGACATCCTTATCATGAAGCAGCTTAATATCAATGCTGTAAGAACTTCTCATTATCCTAACGACCCTCTTTGGTATTCATTATGTGATAAATATGGCCTTTATGTAGTAGATGAGGCAAATATCGAGTCTCACGGAATGGGCTATGGTGAACATTCTCTTGCTCATGATCCTCAGTATGAATATGCTCATATTGAGAGGATGAAGAGAATGGTTCAGAGAGATTTCAATCACCCTTCAATTGTGGTCTGGAGTATGGGAAATGAGGCTGGATATGGAGAGAACTTCAGAAAGGGCTATCACATGATCAAGGATATGGACAAGTCTCGCCCTGTGCAGTATGAGAGATCTCTCGGTGGAGAGGGAACTGATATTGCCTGTCCTATGTATTTCGATTATGAGAGCTGTGAGAAATACATGGCTCGCAAGCCTGAAAAACCTTTGATCCAGTGTGAGTATGCTCATGCGATGGGTAACTCTCTTGGTGGATTCAAGGAATACTGGGATCTTATCCGTAAATGGGAGCAGTATCAGGGTGGCTTTATCTGGGACTTTGTGGATCAGGCACTTAAGTGGTCAGTAGATCCGGCCAAGTATGGTACAGACCATGTCTTTGTTTATGGTGGTGATTTCAATGATTATGATCCGTCAGACAATTCCTTCTGCTGTAACGGTGTGATTGCTGCGGATAGAAGTCTTCATCCTCATGCATATGAGGTTGCATATCAGCAGCGTTCAATCCATACTACTTCAGATGATCTGGCTTCTGGAAAGGTTAAGGTCTATAATGAGAATTTCTTTATTGATCTTTCCCGTTATATGATGGAGTGGGATATCGAGGTTGATGGTGAGAAGATACTGTCTGGTCTTATGAATATGCCTGCCGTAGGTCCTCAGCAGACCGAGACTCTGGCTCTTGGATTTACAAAAGAGGATATATGCGAAGTTGCCGGAGATATTGCATGTAAGGATGTGTATCTAAATGTAAGATATATGCTTCGCAGACAGGATGGTGTTCTGCCTGCCGGTTCACTGGTGGCATATGATCAGATCTGCATCAATGAGGCTGCTCTGCCTGCATTTGTTGACGAGTCTGGTGCTCCATCATACTATCAGGATGGTAATCGTCTGGTGTTCAGTGGTACAGTCGCATATGACGGTGTCCTTTCAGACAGGGTTTCTCCATGGTCACTTATCTTTGACACAAGAAATGGTTCGATAATCTCTTATGAACTTGATGGTAAGAAGCTTATTGAATCTCCGCTGGTTCCTTGCTTCGGAAGGGCTGCAACCGAGAATGATTTCGGTGCAGGTCAGCAGAAGAGGACTTCTATGTGGCGTAAGGCTGAGCTGAGCTCTGATAGACTTGAGATCGTCAAGACTGACAGCTGCTACAGGGTTGAGGTATTCTATGATCCTATTGGAGAGGCTGCAAATGTGTCTGTTGCATATGAGATTTATGCTGATGGTACAGTAGCGGGTGTCGAGTCGTTGAAGGATGCAGGAAAGCTTTCTGAGGCTAAGATGTTGCAGCGTTTCGGAATGGAGTTCGCTATGCCTGGTGAATTCTCGAATATTGAGTATTTCGGTCTTGGACCTCACGAGAACTATTGCGACCGCTATAGTTCTGCACTTATGGATAAGTATTCTCAGAGAGTTGAGAATCAGTATCACTATGGTTATGTGCGTCCACAAGAGTCTGGAACCAAGACTCAGATCAAGTGGATGAGGGTTTTGGACGACAATGGTACAGGTCTTCAGATTACATCTGATGTGAAGTTCTCTGCATCTGCTCTTCCTTTCCATTGGAAGGAAATGGATGTTGAGTTCATAGGCAACAGACAGGCACATTCGCTTGAACTTAAGCCTAAAGCTTGTGAGGATAACCGTTCTGAGGGTAAGACATGGGTGAATTTCGACCTTAAGCAGATGGGACTTGCATGTATCAATTCATGGGGTGCATGGCCTCGTGAGGAGCATCTCATCCGTCCGGCTGAGTACGCCTTCCGCTTTGTCCTCACTCCTGTGAACAATTAAACACTTCTCATACGGCAATACGATACGGAGGTGGACTCGCCTCGCGGAGTACAACCTGCTGCCGCAGGTCAACGCTCGGCTCATTCCACCTCCGTATCGTATTGCTATATTTATGAATGAAGCTATCCACCAGTATTCCAATGTTGTAAATTCAATTGACAATTATTGAATTAATCCGGAATTTATTATATTTGTAATCGGTAAGTATCCCCTTGCCCTCATAAGCAACACATAATACCTATAACAATATGAAAATCAATTATTTAATGGGGGGGGGTAGTGCTCATCGCACTTTTGTCACTGTCATCTTGTGGCGCTCCTAAGTTCATGGCGAGTTATGCTCCGGAGGAGAGCGGACTCAATCTTATGAAGATTACCGATGAGGCAGCAAATACCGTTGCCGGTAACAGATCCAATGCATATTTTGCTCCATATGACAATATGGGAGGCTGCAGTGTCGAGAAGTTTTCGTGGGGAACCGAGAGACTTCTCGGTGTGTCTCCTGACGGAACAGAATTGGCTTATGTTTCAATTATGAACAATCAGTGGAATGTGATGGTGAGAAAAGCTGGTCCTCAGGGATCTGCAACTCAGAGAACATTCCGCACGGTCGGTGATTTCTCCTGGGGAGTCGATGATAATCTTTATTTCGGAGACGTAGTAGATTACAACCGTTCTCAGATATCATCTACCAATGCTCATGTCGGAAGCATAATGAGACAGCTCACCAGCAATAATCTTGACAAGAATCCGATTCTTTCAAAAGATGGCAAGACTCTCTATTTTACACGTGTGGACAAGTCCGGCTCTTTTGTCTGGTCATATGACCTGTTGAACGGTGCTCTTACATCATGTTGTAGGGGCTATAATCCATATCCGATAGGTGAAGGTTCAGAAGAATTCATCTGTGTAAGAAATTCAAGTTTCGGTACCAGTGAACTCTGGCTTGTAAATTATGTAAAAGGTCAGGAGACTCTGATTCTGACAGACAAGAACAGAGGCTTTTCAAATCCGTGTGTGTCACCGGACGGGGAGTGGATTCTTTGCCAGGGCAACAGCAAGTCGACAATCTCCAAAAAGAATAACCTTGACATCTTTGTCGTGAAGAAGGATGGTACAGGTTTCATTCAGCTTACCTATCACCCTGCTGATGACTGCTGTCCGGTGTGGTCAAATGACGGAAAGTACATCTATTTCATTTCATCAAGAGCGAATGAAAGAGATGCATTCAATATCTGGAAAATGAGATTTGAACTATAGACTATGAAAAAACTGTTTTTGCTATGCCTGGTTTCGCTGTGTGCATTCCAGGCATCTGCCCAATATTATGGGCATAGCGGTTATGGCAACAGATTCAACCGCGGTTCGTCAGGAGAATATCTTTCTGCAGGCTATCGTGGAATGGTCGAGCTCGGTAACGGATTCGGATGGGGTGATTATGAATACGTGGTAAAATTCACCACCACCCACGGTTATCAGTTCAATCCATATTTCTTCCTTGGTGCTTTTATGAGTTTTGGTACAGCTGAAGTGTGGTATGAGGAGGATGATTGGAATTATGATTATGATCCATTTTTCAATTTTCGTTGCGGAGCGGATACCAGAGTCTATATGTCTAAGGGAAGAGTCTCCCCATTTACCGGTCTGCAGTTTGGATTTGACTTGTATGGAGGTCCTCGCCCTGAACCGTTTGTGTATCTGAGCGGTCAGCTTGGTCTCAGGGTCGCTCTCAAGAACAAGTGGGCTCTTAACTTTGCTGTACAGATTGGTCCGGAGGACTATTTTGAAGAAGGTGAAGCAATCTTCAAGTTAGGAGTTGAATTCTAAAGTCTGAACATATATGAAAAAGCTGTTTTTGTTGTGCCTGGTTTCGCTGTGTGCATTCCAGGCATCTGCCCAATATTATGGGCATAGCGGTTATGGCAACAGATTCAACCGCAGTTCGTCAGGAGAATATCTTTCTGCAGGCTATCGTGGAATGGTAGAATTTGCCAATGGAGCTTGTTTTGATGGTTATTTTTCAACGTTATTCTCAACTACTCATGGTTATCAGTTCAATCAGCATATCTTTTTAGGCGCTTTTGGGGGGTTGGGACTGGGCTGCTGTTGGGATGATTTTATTACTAACTTGGGAGTTGATTTCAGAGCATATTTTCTAAAAACTCGAATAACTCCATATCTGGGAGCGAAACTTGGTTACGCATATTGCGGTGAATGTGGTTCTCTTCCACATATTGGTTCAGACCTGGGTGTGAGATTCGGATTGAAAAATAAACTAGGACTCGTCTTTGCCATAAATATTGATTCTAATATCGAATGTGATACTTATGCAAGAGTGAAGCTTGGATTTGAGTTCTAATTCAAAACTTAAAATATGAAACTTTTTGAAAAACTCCTGGTGTATGCACTGTTGTGTATTGTTACATCTACATTCTTTGTGAGTTGTGATGAAAAAGATCGTCATCGTAAGGAAAACGATCTTTATTCATGGGGAGATATTGTAGGCTTCTATGCTACCAAACCGGAGAAAGACAAACTTGCAGGCTATGATTGGGCTACTTACTATAAAGCCTATGCTCTCAAGATTGATGAAAATGTACTGACTGATTGTGGGTTGATTGAACAATCTGACTATCTTGTTGGATATGTGGGATCCTATTGTTCAGAACTGCATGGTGACTGGTATTCAGATATGTTACTATGGCAGATATATGGACTTGTTATCAACAGAGACTCAGTTGATGTTTTGAATTACGGGGAGCCTACTGGCTATACTATAGACGTTTATGATGACTACGTAATCTATAAGGGACGCACTTATTACAAAGCATCATACTTCAATAGTCATGTGAGTAGCTGGACACTGTCTAGTGACAACAATACTACTCCATCTCAGCCGGAGAATATAACGGTTTCAATATCAAGCCGTTTAGTGAGTTCTTCAAGTTTTCTTAGAAAATATGAAATCACAGTGAGTGCAACAGGAAGCAATTTTTCGGTCCAGCAGATAGGTATTGATAGAGTCAGTGGAACATTCTATCCACCATCTCCTGTGAGCACATCTGCTCATCAATATACCTTCTCTGCCAGCTATTCTTCTGGTAGCTCATCTAAAATCAGAGGAATGGTAAAGACTGCAAGTGGTACACACTATTCGTCAAATACCATTACCCTTAATTAGATCCGGTGGGCTGACAAAAAGGCTTAGCAAATCAGCTAAGCCTTTTTGTTGTATATGTCTTGTGTATTTTAGTATCTGTTCAGAGGCATTCCGTTGGTCTTCATGCGAACCTGCTTTCTGACCTCAGTAAGTACAGCCTCGTATGCCTCTCTGCCTTCTTCAGTCTTTCCTGCTATGAGGTCAAGATTTGATGCTGCGTTTGAAAGTACCTGGTCGATGAGATTTACGATGAACTCCATATCCTTCTCCACAAAGCCGCGTGATGTGATGGCTGGAGTTCCTACTCGGATTCCTGAAGTCTGGAATGGTGAACGTGAATCGAAAGGAACCATATTCTTGTTCACTGTGATGTCGGCCTTTACAAGTTCCTTCTCTGCCACCTTTCCTGTAAGTTCAGGGAACTTGGTTCGGAGGTCGATAAGAAGAAGATGGTTGTCAGTACCACCGGATACGATCTTGTAACCTCTTGATGAGAAAGCCTCTGCCATAGCTGTTGCATTTGCAATCACCTGCTTCTGATATTCCTTGTATTCAGGCTGTAGTGCTTCGTAGAATGAAACTGCCTTAGCTGCAATACAGTGCTCGAGTGGACCGCCCTGAACTCCAGGGAATACGCTTGAGTTGAGAATCTGTGACATCTTCTTTACGACACCCTTTGGAGTTGTGAGTCCCCATGGATTGTCGAAGTCCTTACCCATAAGGATGATACCTCCACGTGGGCCTCTAAGGGTCTTATGTGTTGTTGATGTCACGATGTGTGCATATTTTACCGGATTGCTGAGGAGTCCTGCTGCGATGAGACCTGCTGTGTGAGCCATGTCCACCATGAACAATGCGCCTACCTTATCAGCGATCTCGCGCATTCTTGAATAATCCCACTCTCTTGAGTATGCTGATGCACCTCCGATGATGAGCTTCGGCTTGAACTCAAGGGCTCTCTGCTCCATCTGCTCATAGTCAATCATTCCGGTCTGCTCATTGAGACCATAAGCTACTGCATTGTAGAGGATGCCTGACATGTTCACTGGTGAACCATGTGTAAGATGACCTCCGTGTGCAAGATCGAGACCCATGAATGTGTCTCCTGGCTTAAGACACGCCATAAGTACTGCCATGTTTGCCTGAGCTCCGGAGTGAGGCTGAACGTTTGCATATTCAGCTTCGAAAAGTTCGCAGAGACGGTCAATCGCTACCTGCTCAATCTGGTCTACCACTTCACATCCACCATAATATCTGGCTCCCGGGTAACCTTCTGCATATTTGTTCGTGCAGATTGAGCCAAGTGCTTCAAGCACCTGCTCGCTTACGTAGTTTTCAGAAGCAATCAGCTCTATTCCTGCTGTCTGTCTCTCCTCTTCCTTTTTGATCAGATTGAAAATTTGAAGGTCCTGTTTCATGTCATTTTGATTAAGTACGAGCTGCAAAATTACTCAATTTTTTCTTTTTTAGGAAATGACTTACCTTTGTGAGTGTAAAAATTACCATATGCATAACAGAAAGCTTCTGAATATAGAGCTGGGACGTGTCTCGGCGCAAGAATACAAAGAACTTCCGGAATCAGGAATTGTTCTCGTACTTGACAATATCCGCAGTGCCCATAACGTGGGGTCTGCATTCAGGACTGCGGATTCCTTCAAGATTGACAAGGTGTGGTTATGCGGCATCTGCGCTGTTCCACCTTCTGCAGAAATCCATAAATCTGCCCTTGGAGCTGAAGATAGCGTAGCATGGGAGCATGTGGACGACACAATGGAAGCTCTCCGTCGCCTTAAAGAGGACGGGTACACCATTGTCAGCGCTGAGCAGACAATGGAATCTGTCATGCTGGACACGTTTGTGCCGGAGAAGGGCCGCAGATATGCTGTCGTATTTGGAAATGAGGTGGCAGGTGTGTCACAGGATGTTGTTGATGCATCGGATTTTGCCCTTGAGATTCCTCAATACGGTACCAAACATTCGTTGAATGTGTCAGTCAGCATGGGAGTTGTTCTCTGGCACTTTCGCCTGCATTTATAGAAGCTTGAGCAGTTCGCTCATGAGATATCCAAGATAGTTACCAACGGCATAGCCTATGATTCCGAGTGTAAGTCCTGTGACCAATACACTCTTATTCTTCATTGCAGCGACCATCATTGGAACAAAAGGAGGGGAGTTGATGAAGGTTACTGAAGCAATTATCATTGTGTCTGCGTCGATCTTGAATATCCTTGCGAGAATAGCCTGGATTGTCAGAGAACCGAAAACTGCAAAAAGCAGATACCCCATCAGGTGCAGTCCTCCTACGAGGTCAAGGCTTGTAAGATCTGCCATTGATGCCACAACGATGCAGAATATGTATATGAAATACATTCCCAGGTCATAGCTGTGCTTAAGGTTGTGGATCGGACGGATAAACGAGCATCCGATACCTAGAGTCGTAAGCATGAGAATGAAGACTACCATAAATGCTCCTTGTGGGAATAGAAGTGCAATGCCTCCGGATAGGGCACATATCAATATGGTGATCCCCAATGTCTTACCTGCCTCCTTTACTCCGTCCTTTGTGAACATCTTCTTATAGTTGCCGTCACTTTCCATTTCAAGGTCCTTAACTTCTGTGGTCGTCAGGGCTGAAGGCTTGAACGGCAGGAACTTCCTGAACAACCTTATTCCTACTGTAAGAAGGAATGTAAGGTATAGGAAGCTGACAAGCATATCATAAGAGTTGATGAGTATATATGTCTCGTTCTTGACACCAAGCATAGTCTTCAGGGCTGCCAGATTGATTGTGCCTCCTGTGTAGACACCTGTAAGCAGACCTCCGACCTTTGCACCTTCTTCTATGTTCTTTCCGAAGATGAGATAACCGGCGATTACAGCAATGACAACTGCTGCCATGCCTGTAAGGAGAGCTTTAAGCTGCTCTTTAGTTTCCTTGAATCTGAATGTGCATCCGAAGAGCATCATAGGAATTGCAAGCGGCACCATTGCGCTTGACAATATTTCCTGAATGGTATCCATCCCTTCAGGTCGGATACCTGTGTTGCCTATTATGACGCCCAGGATGTAAAGAAGAAGAACCGGGCCGATCTTGCCTAAAAACGGAACCTTTTTGCAAACCCACAGGACTCCAGCCGGGGCAATGCAGAATACCAGGCTCAGAATGATCCAATTGAATATTGTCATATTAAACAGGTTTTAGTATCGCAAACATACAAAATTTATTTAACTTTGTCAATGTACTTAAAACGTCGGCTATATGATCAGAAATATCATCATTTTATCTACTATTTGTGCTCTTATGTCATCTTGTTGTTCGAACAAAGGGATAAATCTTTTCCCTTCGTCATCCTTTGAAGCGGAAGTCGATGGCAAGCAGGTGTCTCTCTATACTCTCAAGTGTGCTGATTTGACCATGCAGGTTACCAATTTCGGTGCCAGGGTCGTGGCTCTTTGGGCTCCGGATAAGAATGGCAACATGGAGGATGTCGTCCTCGGTTACAATAATATTGACAGTTATATCAATAATCCTGGTGAGCGTTTTCTCGGAGCTGTGGTAGGTCCATATGCAAACAGGATTGCCGGCGGTACATACACAATCGGAGAAGAAACCTATAACTTCCCGCAGAACAATAACGGACAGACTCTGCACGGCGGGCTCAAGGGCTTGGATATGGTTGCCTGGGATGTGGATAGCGTTTCAGAGAATGCCATAGTCCTGTCTTACCTGCGTCCGGATGGACAGGATGGTATGCCAGGTAACCTCAAGATTGTCATGACATATACTCTTACCCCTGACAATGAGTTCAAGGTTGATTATCTTGCACAGACTGATAAGGCTACTCACGTGAATATTTCTCATCATTCATTCTTTAATTTAAAGGGTGAGGGTAACGGAACTATCAATGATCATGTGCTTTATATCAATGCTTCAAGAACCACTCCAGTGGATGCTGTGCTGATTCCAACAGGTGAAATTGCAGATGTGACAGGAACTCCTTTCGATTTCCGTCAGCCTAAGGCCATCGGACAGGATGTCAATGTGGAGAATGAGCAGTTGAAGAATGGAGCCGGCTATGATCACAACTGGGTGCTTGACAGAAAGTCGGAAAATGATGTTGAACTTGCTGCATCTGTGTATGAACCGGCATCCGGAAGATATATGGAAGTGTGGACAGATCAGCCTGCGCTTCAGTTCTACGGCGGAAACTTCTTTGACGGAAGTACCACAGGAAAGTATGGTAGAGCACTTGCATATCGCGAGTCGATCGCTTTGGAGACACAGAAATATCCTGACACTCCTAACCAGCCTCATTTCCCTTCGACCCTCCTTAATCCGGGAGAAAACTATACGCATGTTTGTATTTACAAGTTTGCAGTAAAGTAGTATCCCTATGGAATATGACAAAATGTCAGTCCTTTGTGGCTGGCATTTTCTTTGTTTTCTTCGCCCCGACAGAAATTAATAATTAAAACAACATAATATGATCAGACCATTAGCAGACAGAGTAGTAATCGAGCCAAAGGCAGCCGAAACTCAGACAGCATCAGGACTTTACATTCCTGACACAGCAAAGGAGAAGCCTCAGCAGGGAACAGTAGTTGCGGCAGGTCCAGGAAAAAAGGACGAGCCGATGGAAGTTAAGGTTGGTGACGTTGTCATCTATGGCAAGTATGCCGGAACAGAGGTTTCAGTAGACGGCAAGGACTACCTTATTATGAAACAGTCAGACATTTTAGCAATTCTCTAATTATGGCAAAAGAAATAAAATTCAATATGGATGCACGTGCCCAGATGAAGGAGGGTGCGGATGCACTTGCAAATGCGGTGAAGGTTACACTCGGTCCTAAGGGACGTAACGTGGTGATCGAAAAGAAGTTCGGTGCACCTCACGTGACTAAGGATGGTGTTACTGTCGCTAAGGAGATTGAACTCGAGGATAGATTTGCAAATATGGGTGCGCAGATGGTAAAGGAGGTCGCATCCAAGACTAATGACCAGGCCGGAGACGGTACTACCACTGCAACAGTTCTCGCTCAGGCTATCATCAACGTGGGACTCAAGAATGTTACTGCCGGTGCAAATCCTATGGATCTCAAGAGAGGTATCGATAAGGCAGTTGCTGCAGTGGTCGAGAACCTTCGTGCACAGAGCCAGGAGGTGGGTGAGGACTATGCGAAGATCGAGCAGGTTGGAACTATCTCAGCCAATAACGACAATTACATAGGTAAACTCATTGCTGATGCGATGTCAAAGGTGAAGAAGGATGGTGTCATCACTGTTGAGGAGGCAAAGGGTACTGAGACAGAGGTTAAGGTTGTTGAGGGTATGCAGTTCGACAGAGGTTACATCTCACCATATTTCATGACAAATGGAGACAAGATGGAAGCTGTTCTCGACACTCCATACGTGCTCCTTACTGATAAGAAGATTTCTGTAATGAAGGAGCTTCTTCCTGTTCTTGAGCCGATCGCTCGTGAGGGTAAGTCGCTTCTTATCATTGCTGAGGATGTTGATGGCGAGGCTCTTACAACTCTCGTTCTCAATAAGCTCCGCGGTACATTGAAGATTGCTGCAGTGAAGGCCCCAGGTTTCGGTGACCGTCGCAAGGAGATGCTTCAGGATATAGCTATCCTTACAGGTGGTGCTGTGATTTCCGAGGAGAGGGGATTCTATCTCGAGAACACTACTCTTGATATGCTCGGTAAGGCCGAGAAGGTTGTAGTGACTAAGGATAATACTACTATCGTAAACGGTGCAGGTCTCCCAGAGGCAATTCAGGAGCGTGCTGACCTTATCCGCAAGCAGATCGAGACTACGACTTCAGACTACGATCGCGAGAAACTCCAGGAGCGCCTTGGCAAGCTCGCAGGCGGTGTGGCAGTTCTTTATGTAGGAGCCGCTACAGAGGTTGAGATGAAGGAGAAGAAGGATAG
>JBGVPH010000001.1:0-59515 GCA_045126915.1 Candidatus Cryptobacteroides sp. | reverse complement strand
AAAGATTTTCATGTTCGGTTCAACGTGTTTTACATAATAAAAGCCATGTCAATCCGAGAACTGACATGGCAAATTAAACTCGTTGTTTTGGAAGCTACAAATTTTACAGGTTTTTAGCTCATTTTTCACTGTTTCGGTCTGAAAATCTATGAAATTTCAGACTAGGGACCGACTTGGGACAAAGTACAACTATGCCATTGATTTTCAATACGCAAGACTTGGGACAAGACTTGTACGAAATTTCAACAAGTCTTTAATACAAAAGTCACTCTGAGTCTTTGATCCTATATTCTTTTAGTATTACCCATTTACCAAGTTTACGACCTCCCTCACGACGAATAACTTCATCCTCGGTAAGTTCTTTAATATATCTTGCCATCTGCCTTCTCGATATTCCAGTAAGAATCACCAACTCATCTATAGTGACACGTGGATTATTAGAAATATGGCTTAGAATAGCTTCAAATGCTTTAGTGCCGCCTTTAGTGCCATCTTTAGTGCCATCTTTAGTGCCATCTTGCTCTTTTACGACATACTGAAGATTCGGCAGAGTTATGAAGAATGAGCTAAGTTCATATTTGAACACAGGCTTGGCTCCGTTACTGACATTAGCATACATCTGATAGTCTTCAACTATCTTCTTGAAACCACTACCTCGACGGTCCATATAGCGAAGGCGGTTGAATATATCGGCAATAACCGGATTACGACGGCGCGACGGCACATTCAACACATCCAGGTTCTGAACCATTGTACCATCCATCATACCGCCAGGAGAGTAAATTTCAAGACGGTCATCGAACATATCTATGTGAACTTCACTACCATATTCAAGGTAATCTCTATGTATAAGAGCATTCACACAACTTTCAAGTACGGCTCTTTCAGGATACTCAGGCATCTCCTGTCTGTCATCCGGAAGTTTCTTCCAAGCTTTCTTGGAGTTGCGAGCCACAAATGCAATCGCTTCCTGAAGAAGTGTAATGAGAGTACCTGAAAATTCCGCATCATCTATTGCATCCACAAGACCCGGAGCCTTGGTTAGACCATTCCATCTTGTACAGAACACACGGGAATGGCGGACAGGACTCTCATCTGCAATGAGCGCTCCGGCATTGGTAAGTTCTCCGTTTTCATTTATAATACCCCAAGACTCATAATCCGTATCAAGAAACTCATTATGAGTGCGCTGCTTGCATACAGAACGAAGCTTGGTAAATGCCATATTCTTGTATTCAAATGGAGATGTCAGGCTATCATATGGCGTACCAGCACCTTTGAGCACAAGACGACGAATAGCAGTTCTATCTGCGATTACGCTCTCATTACCGATACGTACAAATGCCTGACGATTACCGTCACCGATATAATAGTATGGGGTTTCCTTTCCTGGGAATACAGTAAGGACTATTATCTTCTTCCCATCGACTGTTTCTGGGACAAGGTGAATTTCCGGAATAGGATCCATCTTGGTCTTGATGGTCTCACTGATAACTTCACAATCCTTTTCGCAATCAGCAAGACCAACTATCTCCCCTTCATCGTTTATACCAAACAACAACTTACCACCCATGCCATTGGCAAAGGCAGAAACGCTCTTGAGCCAGCTTTTAGGTCTCTTGCTTTCGAGCATTTCCTTCTTGTCGTATTCAGTCGCATCTCCTATCAGTTTCTTGATATCCATACTTCCAGTTTTAATTCATTCCACAAATTTAATCTTTTCCCTTGACGAACGATACATCCTGTCAAATTTTGTCGATTAAGACACTTTTCAAATTCCTAAAGTCTCTAGATAGCGGGCTAAAAGTGTCATTTCTAGATGAGTTTAACGCATTATCTTGGTCTTTTCCCGATTCCCCCGAGATTTTTTAAGGCATTTTCCCCGGTTTCCCCAAAATTTTAGAGATTGCGACCGCATGTGGACGCAATTATTCTAACCCCATAATGCTCGCAATTCAGCTTTCTTGGGTACCATGCGAACGGACAGAATAATTTGCACTAAGAGCCTGACTTGGGTTTATATTACAAAAGAGGCCTGACTTCAATTAGCCAAGCCTCTTACCAGTGTATTTCAAGGTTGAAGTTACTTCACGATGGCAAACACATCTTTTTCCTCCGCAATCACCTGTTTATCCTGCATGTATTCCGGACTATATTTTCCGCGAGGGATATCTCTAAGGATATAATAGTTTGCTTTTCGAGCAGCCATAATGTGATCTGTTACAGCTGTATTGATCGCAGATGCAGCAAGGTCAACCAATGCTCCCAGAATGCCTCCCGTACCGGACCTGACAGCCAGATCCAGATACAAGTCACAGCTTCTGTCAAACAATATCTCATTAGTATATGCCGACTTGATGACATATCTGATCTTGGTATCGATTCCAAGGCCTCTCTTTGTCCATGAATCGATTACAGAGAACACTACAGCATCAGCGCCAAAGTAATTCTGGAACGTTGAAAGAGATGCATCAAAAAACCTCTCAGAATCATAAGCGCTTTCAGCTTTAAGCACATCCATCGCGAGAAGTGGAGATATCACATAATATCCCGCCTCCACTAGTGGGCGACTGATAGATGTATACAGAAGATCCTTTGCCTCCACATTTGCAGAGTTGTTGATAGGAGGCATCACCAGGAGAGTGACTGGCTTCTCTTCATACATCTTAGCATATTGAGACTCTCTTGTAACTGTACTTGACACGCCGCATGATGTTGCTATGCAGCAGAGTATTGCAAAATATAGAATTCGTTTCATAGGGCAGCTTATTTACAGAGTCTTTCAATAAGTGGAGCAATAAACTTAGCTGATTCCGGATACATTTCTATCTCCTTTTGAAGCAGTTCCTTGCCCTTTTCCGGGAAGAATGAAGCATAATCACTTGACGCAAAAGCTCTCCTCTGTGCCGTAGTTGCATATTCTGCAAAAATGGCCGCATTTTCTGGAATAAGAAGCATATATCCATACTCGGCACAAATACCCGGAGGCGGCATCATGCGAGTGCCACCCGGATTACTTACGATATCCTCGTACATGCATATCAGCTTACACAGGCTCTCCGGAGTCTGTTTATCATAATTCTGATAAGCCAGATTTTCATAGGTTGTGGCCCCATTCTGCATTCCACCCCAATAATAAAGAGGAGTAGTCACTCCGCATGATGTCAGGCAGAATGTCACGATAGATAGAATCAATAGTTTTTTCATAACTCGATGATCTTGGTTTCTCCTGTTGACAGGAATACCTTGTGACTATAAATTTTATTCCCGTCAAGGGTAACTGATACAGTATGTTGGCCCGGAGCCAGCTTAACGGAATTCAGAACCGTGTGCCTGATGTTTCTGCCGCTCTTATTAGCTTTCTGCTTGACTGTCTGCACATTATAGGTCTTGTTATCAACACTGACAACAATTTCCCGCTTAGCATCATCAGTAAAAGATATAAAAGCTGCATCCTCCACGCCCGACTGAATTGAATATGTACCCACTCCACAGCCTGTCAGAATCAGCATAAGAGACCCTGACACAAAGAACTTCTTCATGACTATTTATCCATTATGTAATAATTCATAAGATTCTCTAAATCCAGTGCATCACCTTCATAGCTGCAGAAAGATATTTCAGTTTCCGGAGTATCTCCGAAAGAAGAGATAACAGTAATCTCACCAGTCTTCACACCAGGAAGTTCCACGTTCATACCGGTCTGAGGATTCTTTACAACCTTACCCTTCTTATAGACGGTAAACTTATCTCCTGCAACCAATCCCTGTGAAGCACCGCCAGAAATTACATATGTTCCATCTTCAACTGAAAGGATATAGGATTTCCATGGTTTGTCCATACACTTGTTAATGATATTTTCAACCAATTGCGAAAGAGCAGAAGAAATAGCCTTGTCACTCAAAGTCGCATCATATCCTGCGGTTCCACCGATACCCATGGTCTGCTTGGTTGAAGTTTCTGCGAAACCCTTTGCTTCATCAGAATATATAATCAATCCCGTTGAAGCCTCTACAAGTCTGATGCTTACTCCTGCCTCTACTGTCTGAGTTTTTGTTGACGAGAAGACCCTCTGCTCTCCTTCAGTCTTTCTGCCGAACTCTGTAATCGACCCAAGAATTATATAGTCTGCACCGATCTTATTCATATCTGCACCAGCCTCACTGACAAGCACATCCAGGTCTTCTCTTTCAAGAAGAATGAACTTACCGCTGGCTGCAAGTTTCGAAGAAAGAATATCCAAAGCCTGCTTCCTCATCGGATCATTTTCTTTATCATAAAAGAGGCCCTTTGCATACTGAGTCTCGTTTGAGAAGCGTCCGATTGCCACCTTTCTCTTGATAGTCCTTTCTTCCTGAGCTGACAAAGGGAGCACAATCAGAATTGCAAACAAAACTGACAGCAGATTCTTAATCCATTTCATATATTAAAGTTTTATGGGTTTTACAATAGCATGGCTCCAACCACATCCGCAGTCAGAGATTTTAGCTCTCGCCAACAAATTTAACATTTTTTACGTTACTTATGCCTGCAATATCGACTTTTTGAACAGTTCCGATGAGGAAGACACATGAAATCATGAGGAGTCACCAAGCTTCCAAGCAAAAAAGTTGCGCAGGGGAGGTGGAAGAAAGATGACATTTAAAGCGGATAGATTTTCCTAAAAGACGGAATAGATGTATTTTTATCAAAACTAATGTCACATATTATGAAACAGATCATCAAAAGATTGGCTATCATCGCTTTGGCGATGGTCATCACCGTACCGTCATTCGGTTGGGGCAAGAGGGTGCATGCTGCTATCGCACATATCGCGGAGCAACATCTTACACCTAAGGCAAAGAAGACAGTAGATCAGATTCTGGAAGGCAAGACTATGGCATACTATGCATCATGGCCAGACTATTACAGAAACGAGATGACAGTTGAGTCCACAGATGAAAATGGTGTGAAATCCAGAAAGGGTATTCCTCATACATTCAAGACTGACGAAAACCGCGTACCTCTCAGAATTCATCATGGAGAGGCCATAGACTTCATCTGCGAGTCGATCGAGACTCTCGAGGACTGGAAGAACGTGGATGATTCGACAAGACTTGCTGCCATGCAGCTTCTCATCCATCTGGTAGGAGACATCCACTGCCCTGCACACGTGAAAATTCACGACGGAGAGGATCTTGCATGCGGCGGATACTATGGAAAATTTGACGTGACATACTGGGGCCAGAAGACCAATATGCACGCTGTGTGGGATGACAAGATTGCAAACAATCTTTCATATGGAGGAGTACTCGACCTCGTGGCAATGATCAGAAAGCCTAGCAAAAAGGAAATAAAGGAGCTCCAGAAAGGTGACCCTTATCAGTGGGGCGAGGACGTGATTGAGCGCACTCTGTGCGTGTGGACAGTAAATGAGGGCGATAAGATCGGCAAGGAATACGACCATCAGGTGAGCACTGTCGCATTCGAGCAGATGCTCATCGGAGGATTGAGACTTGCATAAGTGATGAACGATCTCTTTGACTGATGATGACGGGAGGAGACTATTCCTCCTCCAATGAACATCCTCTGAAATGAAAATCCTTCTCCGCTACTTCTTTGGAGAAAGTACAATAAACCATCTCGCATGTTGAGCAGATAATGCCTTCGTGCGAGATTTCTGCTTCTATGAAGGCGAAATTGCGTTTCATTTCCTTGAGCCTTGCCCTGATCTCAATAGGGCCCTTTCCTACAGGCACAGATGATTTGTATCGCACATTGAGATGTGTGGTCATTCCTGTCGTCTGAAGCTTTCTCGATATGATCCAACCGCCCGCCTCATCTAAAAGGGTAGCCTGAATACCTCCATGCAAAGTTCCTATCCAGCTCTGGAAGTTAAGATGCGGCTCCCAGATGGAAACGATGTCATCACCATCCTCATAAAATTCCATCTTGAGCCCGAACGGATTAGTGGGGCAACATGCGAAACAATTGTATCCTTGACTCTCCATACCGAGATATGGATTCCTTATCTTTTTCATCTCAACTCATTTTGAACTGCAAAAATACAAATATTAATAAATGCCAAGTGCAAATTTTTCTATCTTTGCACCGAACATGGTGATTGCAGACCCTTCCGGGCCGTGCAATTGAAAAGGGAATCCGGTGAAAGACCGGGACTGTGCCCGCAGCTGTGAGTCCGAGGAAGTTTCCTGAAATCAATGCCACTATCATACGATGGGAAGGCTCAGGAATGGACGAGTCAGAAGACCTGCCATGAGAGTATGAACTGATGGTGCCCGGGGTCAGGCACTCTATGAGTTTGCAGGATGTTTCTGAAATTATTGGTATCGCTATGCTGTGTCGTTCCGTCGGGCGACACCCTTGATGTTGCGACAGTATCCACCCAAAGGAATGCTGCCGTGGTTTCGTTGTATCCTGTCCAAACCATCACGAAGACAAAGATCGAAAGGCTGGGAACCATCGGGCTTCACGAAGTCTTGAACCAGTCCTCAGGTGTCAGCATCAAGGACTATGGCGGAATCGGTGGTCTCAAGACGGTTTCCGTCAGAAACATGGGAGCCTCGCACACTGCAGTCATATATGATGGGATTGCCATTTCAGATGCACAGAACGGGCAGGTGGATATTTCACGTTTCGATCTCGATGACATAACCTCTGTTTCTATCTCGATAGGTCAGGAAGATGATATTTTCTGCAGCGCAAGACATATGACTTCTGCAGGAACGCTGAGGATAGAGAGCACAAAACCATCCTTCTCCAAGGGCCCTACCGAAGTCAACACCCGCATGGTCTTCGGGTCTTTCGGCACATATCAGCCTTATGTCGCATTAAAGCAGAAAATAGGCTCTCAATATGCTCTAAAGGCATCTCTTAACGGCACCTTTTCAAAAGGGGACTACCCGTTCGAGCTGCGCAACGGCAGCGTGACAACTCTTGAAAAACGAATTAACAGCGATGTGCGGTCGTACGGAGCAGAAACAGACTTCTACGCAGACTGGAGCTCGAGAGGAAGACTCAAGGCAAAGATCAATCTCCATAGTTCCGAAAGAGGTCTTCCCGGTTCTGTCATACTTTACACCCAGAATGCATACGAACGTCTGTGGGACAGAAGCCTCCTATCAAACCTCATGTATGACTGCAATCTTGGAAATAGATGGAAGATCCATGCAGATGCCGGATTCACCAGCAGTTTCAACAGACATCTGGACACCGACCCTATATATCCAAGTCATCAGGATAGCAGATATACCCAAAACGAATATTCTTTTGCAGTCCGGTCCCTTTACGAACCCGCGGAAGGATGGAAGATTGCTCTTGCGGAAGACCTGCTCTGCAACACACTGGATTCAAACATTCCAGAATGCCCTTCCCCTATCCGTCTTAGCAGTGTCAGCGCTCTTTCCGCAAAGTACGAGGCACAAAGAATAAATATATCAGCTAGCCTTGTCAGCACATATACAAAAGAAGAGGTGAGCACAGGCAATGCCGCATCCAAGCGTTTCAGGCTTTCCCCTATGCTGGGAGTGTCTTGGCTCTTTCATAGGGACTTCCGACTTCGCGCCAGTTACAAAGATGGCTTCAGAATGCCCACATTCAACGACTTATACTATGCCCGCGTCGGCAATGTCAATCTCAAGCCCGAGACTGCCAGCCAGTTCAACCTCGGCATGACATTCACCGGTTCTTACGACTGGGGGTCAGCCGACATTACGGCAGATGCATATTACAATTTCATCAAAGATAAGATAGTAGCAGTCCCGACCATGTTCATCTGGAAGATGCGCAATGCTGGCGAAGTTGCAATGTATGGAACAGATGTCACCGCTTCGATCCTATGGAGGGCATGCGAATGGCTTAGAATCCATGCCTTGGCAAATTATTCTCTCCAATATGCGTTGGATGTCACGGATCCAGACTCAAAGAATTACCGCCATCAGATTCCGTACACACCTCGTCATTGCGGAAGCGGAAATCTCATCCTTGAGACCAAGTGGCTGAATCTGGCCTACCGCATGAGTGCCAGCGGGAGGAGATATTCCAACAATCAGAACATCCCGGCAAACGAGATATCTGCTTATGCCGATCATAGCATATCCCTCAACAGGGAATTCAATTTTGGCTCGTCACACGACTTCAAGATGTACGTAAGCATGGAAGTCCTCAACCTTGCGGACCACAATTATCAAATCATCCACTACTACCCGATGCCGGGCCGATCATTAAGACTAACAATAAAATTCAAATACTAACTCCATGAAAATCAGTAAACTAATTTTTGCAATCGGCCTAAGTCTTGCTCTCTGCGCATGCGACAACTCATCAAAAGACAACATCACTTCAGTCAGTTCCGGCACCTACATCCTCAACAACGGCAACTGGGGCAGCAACGACTCGAACATAGGTGTCTACAATCCGTCGACCAGGAAATTCACAGCTGACGCATTCAAGATGGCCAACGGCGTAAACCTGGGAGACCTTGGTCAGGATATCACTGGCCTGGGAGAAGAAATATATATAGCAGTCAATGGTTCACAGACTATCTTCGTAACTGACGCTGACCTCAAGGTTAAGCAGCAGATCAAGGCAGACAAAGAGGGCACAAGACTCTCGCCAAGATATTTTGCAACTTGCGGAACCAAAGTCTATGTAACATATTATGAAGGATATGTCGGAGAGATCGGCAGCGACTATTCAGTCCGATTCTGCCCCGTAGGCCCAAATCCTGAAGGCATTGCATCTGCCGGAGGTAATCTTTATGTAGCGAACTCCGGAGGAATGTCTTATCCATCATATAACAATACTATCTCTGTAGTTTCAATAGCCACATTAGCGGAGACATCCACCATAGAAGTGAACGTGAATCCTACTAAGGTAGAAGCCTCATCTGATGGTGCTTATGTGTATGTATCAAGCTTTGGAAACTATTCGGATATCCCCGCAAAGCTTCAAGTGATTTCAACTGAAACAAGTGCAGTCACAGACCTTGCCTACACTTCTGTAAGTGCAATCGCCAAGGGTCAGAACGATGTTCTTTACATCCTCTGCGGGGGATACGACGAGAACTGGAACCCACTTCCGGGCACAGTCTATAGGCACGACATGAAGAGCAACAAATCTCTCGGGGCATTCGTGACGGATGGAACCACCCTCCCCGACGCCTATTCAATCTCCGCAACGTCAGATGGATACGTATATATCGGATGCTCTGATTACAAAAACACTGGTGATGTCTACGTCTTCACTCCCGAAGGTAAACTTCACGACAAGTTTGACTCACAGGGTATGAACCCTCTAAAGGCTTATTAGAGTTGTCCATTTCTGACCGAAACGGGTCTCAATGGAAATTGTGACGGTTTTGGAAGATGGAGATGGGATGGCTATGAAATTATGAGGGCTTGGCTTAGGACTCTTCCATCTTGGAACCTCCTTTCCATAGGAATCATAGGCTGCTTTTATCTCGGATGCAAAGACAGGAGAAACCACGCTCACATGCTTCATCTGGCCTTTTGCCACGCCATCCTCAGCCCATTCTACCTTCCAGAGAGGGTCCCAATCCCATACATTCACAACTATAGCTCCCGGGTGTTCCGAATCAGGGCCAAGAACGGATGTTTCTGCGATATGGTAGCGCGGGTATCCTACTGGCTTATAGTACCACGAAAGATCTCCGCCAGCATTTGACAAGACCTTATAGCCTCGAGGTGTTCCGTCTTTGCAATGTTTCGTATCCCACCATGCACCACAGATCGCAGCTACATTGTGACTGAAGATGTCAGAAGAAATGACCTCGTTCCCATTCACATGGGTGTGGCCAGAAAGGAAGTTTACATTGCGCCCCTTAAGAATAAAAAGAAGTTTATCCTGATTGACGAGGCTGGAGCCTTCGTGGCTCAGAGGAGAGTGTTGGGCTATATACAGACATGCATCCGACGGGAGAAGCGGCATAAGGTTCTCCACCCATGCGATGACCTCTTCCGTATATCCTATGGTACACTTGAAATCGGTGCCGTAAATGATGTTGTCAAGGACAATCACCACATCCTTTCCAAGACAGAAAGCATAGTTCTCCGGCCCCATCTTGGACCTGTAGGCAGCAGATGCCTGCGAATCGCCCTTCATATGGGCCTGATTGTCATGATTACCGACCACTGGATAAAACGGAATGCCGACACCTATAATCGCTTTCCTGTACATATCCAGAATCTCAATCCTGTCCCAGCTTATATCACCGAGCACAAGACCGACTGCTGCTCCGTCAAATCCCTTCGCTGTCTGTGCCATATCTTCAAGTGGCTCTGCTGCAAACTCTGCGAAATGAGCATCCGTATGGGTCTGGGGATCAGACACAGCGATTATGTGATAGTCCTCCCCTGACGCAGTCTTCCGGAGCTGAAAATCAAACCTGTTGCGACCGGTAGCATGTCTATAGAATGCCGGCACGCCAGACGTCCAGTCAGCCACATATCCGGAAGGGGTGACTATATGGACAAATTCCGCATCATCCTTGATGTCAAGCACAAAGCGGCCGTTCTTCCCGGTCACCGTAAAGCTATGGCCATCAGTTACTATCACGCCTTCGAGTCTTTCCGGGCCGCAAGTTACAGAGCCCTTAACCTTTCGAGCCTGAGATGCCACACAGATAAGGACCAATGAAACAATGATGATGAACCTTTTCATATGCATGGGAATTTACCTTACACCATCTTATTCCTGCAACTGCGCAGAGCCCGCAGAAGTCATGTTGCGGTTGAGTTTGTGCAGCGTGACAAGGAATGAACGGAGTTCTTCTTCGCTGATGCCGAGCAGCATCTCGTCGAGAATTGAAATTCCTTTCTGTTTCGCACCATGTTTCAGCCCCTCAGCCTTCTCTGTGAGTACAAGCGTATTAGATCTTCTGTCATTACGATTCTGCTGACGCACGACAAAGCCCTTGCGTTCAAGAGCATCAACAAGCTTGGTCACAGAATTCTTATCCTTCTGCATCTGGTCAGCGAGCTGCTGCTGGGACATGGAACCTTGATTCCAAAGAAGATCAATGAGAATAAACTGCTCTGGTGTAAGAGGTACATCCATCCGTCTGAGCTTAGAAGCAATGAACTGCTTGAGTCTGCATCCTGTCAGATTCAATTCTACAGCGATTTCCTTAGATAGTAACATTTATTTACAGTATTAGATTTTTACAAAATTAGCAAAAATATATCAATACACTGCTATAAGGTTAGGAACTGAGCGCTCGCCATTGTGGTCAAACGTCTTGTTGTCGCACGGATAATTGATGACACCTGTCTTTTCTGTCCAGAGTGTGGTAGATCCGCCTCCATCGAGGTTGATGGCATAGGTCATACCGAGAAGATGGCATACATAGGCTGTTTCATATATGCTTGCACCATCTGCCTGTCCCTTGAAGCGTCCGTCTATCACAACAAGATATGCATTACCCTCATCATCTGTTCCGAACGCTGCACGAGGGTGTCGCTTGTCATAAAACAATGCTGAAGTATAGTGTGTTCGGATCTTAGCGCCCTGCTTCTGCTCCTGAGCCATGGCAGCTACGTTTGCTCCGTCTGCCTGGTTGCCCATAAGCTGAGGAACCACTATTGCTCCATCAACAATAAGCATAGGTCCTGTAGCCAAAGCCGAATGCCATCCCTTGCTTACGGCTCCGTATGCTGTGGTGTCTGTGGCGTAAGCTATCCTTGCTTTTCTTCCCTTTCTGTCCTTGAAGCCCATGAGTCCGTCGACACGGTAGAGTTCTGTCGGGTGAGTGTATCCGACCTGTTCCTTGCCAAGGCGGAAATACACAGACGGAATCCTCTGCTTCACGTGAAAATATCCGGCATTTATCGCAAAGACGGCTCCTACCTCCTTGCCGATCTCGCTAGGCTTTCCTGCCAGCTCCTTCGGTCTGTGCAGAATCTGTGTCTTGAACTTACTCATCGGGTACTTGATCACAGAGATAGTCTGGGCAGATGAGAACATCGGGATCCGTGCGCTCATTGCCTGAGCACCTTTCTCAAGCTCGGTGATTTCCCACTTTGCATTTACGAATGCCAGAGAGTCGGTCTTGGAATTGTCTGGCTGAGGATTCTGTGCCCACGCAACTGACGATGACACCAAAAGAAGAATCGTGATCAGGATGTGTTTCATGTCTAAATAGAAATGATTGTTATTCGCAAAGATAATGCATTAAAGTTTTGGTAGGCCCAAAAGTGGTTAATTTTACCGCAGGTGTTCTCCACCTGTAGTAAATCTTGCAGGTGGAGAACAGCCTTAATTTGTAATTTACTGATAATAAGCATGTTACAAAATTCACGTGTTCTCCACCTGTCAAGAAACATACAGGTGGAGAACGCTTGCCGTGGGGAGGGATTTGCTCCCGATGGTCGCACATCCCTGAACGCTTGCCGTGGGGCCCTTGCAAGCTGAAAGGTCAGAGCTAACGCCACACTATAAATCCCTCACTCTCAAGGATTTCGTCGCTGCGCTGGAAGGGATTTGCTCCCGATGGTCGCACATCCCTGAACGCTTGCCGCGGGGCCCTTGCAAGTTGAAAGACCAGAGCTAACGTTACACTATAAATCCCTCACTCTCAGGGATTTCGTCGCTGCGCTGGGAGGGATTTGCTCCCAATGGTCGCACATCCCTTGCACCTCGCCGGTGGGGCCCTTGCAAGTTGAAAGGTCAGAGCTAAAGCTCTGATTTGTATGTATATAGGCCGCTTAGAAAGCAAGCTTTCCAGCGACCTATATACATACAAAAACCGGATGACTTTCGTCATCCGGCCTTTCAACTTGCGGAGAGTGAGGGATTCGAACCCCCGGACCCGTTAAGATCAACGGTTTTCAAGACCGCCGCATTCGACCACTCTGCCAACTCTCCAATATGTTTCCCCAATTGGGATCCGTCCGCTTCGCGAACAGTTCCCTTTCGAAAGGGATTGCAAAGGTACGAATAAAATCGAAATCTGCAAATTATTTTACAGTTTTTTCTTCTTCCTTTGCAAAGAACTTATACTGAAACAGTAAAAGATAGATTGCACCTACTGTTACACAGCTGTCTGCGAAGTTAAATACTGCACCAAAGAAAGTGCGTGGATAGTCCATCCAAGGGAGCTTGTAATCAAAGAGCGGAAAGTAGAACATGTCCACAACCTGTCCGAACATGAAAGCAAACGGAGCTCCCGGAGTGATGGTTTCAGGCCATATCAGACCATAAAAGAAACAATCGATGATGTTACCTAACGCTCCAGCTGTAATAAGGGTCAATCCCACAAGGACACCAGTAGGTGTGTCTGACCTTTTTGCAAGCTTATTGATCCACCAGCACAATCCTCCGAACAGCACAACCCTGAACAGGGAAAGAAGTACCTTTCCTACCAGACCACCGAAGGCCATTCCGAAAGCCATCCCCTTGTTAAGGACAAAATGCAGCTTGAACCAGTCCCCTATCACATCAATGGTTTCGCCAAGACTCATTTCAGTCTTGACGATAACCTTGATAATCTGATCTATGACAACTAGAACCGCACCCAGAATGAAGAGCTTTGTTCCCTTTGACAACTTCATAAAGGATTACTTGTTCTTGTTCATCATTTCCTTTGCCTCAACTGTAAGAGTTGCGTGAGGCACAAGGCGAAGTCTTTCCTTAGGGATGAGCTTTCCTGTCATACGGCATACACCGTAGGTCTTGTTCTCGATTCTGATGAGGGCAGCCTCAAGATTCTGGATGAACTTGTACTGACGCTGTGCAAGTGCACCAGCCTCCTCCTTTGAAAGTGCAGTAGCACCCTCTTCCATAATCTTGAATGTAGGTGATGTGTCCTCGACATCGTTGCTTGATGCGTGTGTTACGACATCTCTGAGTGTCTTATATTCTTTCTTAGCCTTTTCAAGCATTTCGAGAATAATGGCCTTGAACTCCTGGAGTTCTTCATCACTGTATCTTACCTTGATTTCCTCTGCCATAGTTATAAGTGTTTTTAGTTAATAATTCATTGGGACTGAACTTACATTCTGCTTACCGAAATACGGATAGCGCCTTCGTTCCACTCAACCTCAGGAGCATCGCCAGCATTTGCAAGCTCCTCAGCCTTAACTGAGAGGGCGAGAGTCTGGGCGCCTACATATTCAGCGAAGTTAGCAAGGGATGCGGTGATCTCTGCAAGATACTCACCATCTGCATAGATGACAACGTTGATCTTGTCTGTCACATCAAATCCGCTGCTCTTTCTGAGGTTCTGGATTCTGTTGATGAGCTCACGTGCAACACCTTCCTGCTTCAACTCCTCTGTAATGGTAACATCAAGGGCAATTGTCATTGAACCCTCAGTCGCCACAAGCCAGCCTGGCATATCCTCAGAAGAGATCTCGTAGTCACCCTTGTTGAGAGTAACGTCACCCGAAGGGAGGTTGAGAACATATCCTGTGCCAAGAGCCTCGGAAGCCTGAATCTCTGAAATTACCTCCTGACTCAAAGTACCGAATGCAGCAGCGATTTCCTTCATCTGCTTGCCGTAGATCTTACCGAGAGTCTTGAAGTTCGGCTTGATCTTCTTGGTGATGAGACCTGCAGTGTCAGATATGAACTCAGCTTCCTTGACATTCACCTCATTAAGGATGAGGGTCTTGACAAGTTCGAGCTGCTCCTTCACATGAGCATCGATCACAGGGATGATGATCTTTGAAAGCGGCTTACGCACGTTGATTTCAGCCTTACGGCGAAGAGCAAGAACCATTGAAGTTGCTCTCTGAGCAAGAGCCATTCTCTCCTCGAGATCCTTGTCAACAACCTCCGCATTGTACTCCGGCATTGCTACATAGTGTACTGACTCCGACTCACCCTCTACAAGGTCAAGATAGAGTCTGTCCATAAAGAATGGAGCAATAGGAGCAGCAAGCTTAGCTACTGCTACAAGCACCTGGTAGAGAGTCTGGTAAGCAGAAAGCTTGTCAGTGTCCATTGTACCTCCCCAGAAACGCTTTCTTCCGAGACGTACATACCAGTTGCTGAGGTGGTCGCAGACAAAGTCCTGAATGAGACGACCTGCAGTAGTGATGTCGTAATCCTCGTATGCGGCAACAACATCCTTCACGAGGGTGTTGAGCAGAGAGATAACCCATCTGTCGATCTCAGGACGCTCAGACATAGGCACAGCCTCTGATGCAGGATCGAATCCGTCGATGTTCGCATAGAGCGAGAAGAACGAATATGTATTGTAAAGTGTTCCAAAGAATTTACGGCGAACCTCGTCAACACCGTTTGAGTCGAAACGAAGGTTGTCCCAAGGCTGTGAGTTGGTGAGCATATACCATCTTACAGCATCAGCGCCATATGTGTCAAGTGCCCAGAAAGGATCCACGGCATTTCCAAGACGCTTACTCATCTTGTTTCCGTCCTTGTCAAGAACAAGACCGTTTGAGATCACTCTCTTGAAAGCGCACTTGTCGCTTACCATAGTATTGATTGCATGAAGAGTGTAGAACCATCCACGTGTCTGGTCAACACCTTCTGCGATAAAGTCTGCAGTACATCCGAACTTCTCACCTCCAAGGTTGCGAAGACCTTCCTGTGCATATGGCATGGCACCTGAATCGAACCATACGTCGATAAGGTCGAGCTCACGCACCATCTTCTTGCCATTGTCTGACACGAGGAAGATATTGTCCACATATGGACGATGGATGTCAATCTTGTCATAGTTCTCCTTCGACATATCCTCAGGATCGAAGCCCTTGGCAGCGAAAGGATTCTCAGTCATGAATCCGGCAGCGACCGCCTTTTCAATCTCTGCATAAAGCTCCTTGATTGAGCCGATGCACTTGGCTTCCTTTCCGTCCTCAGTCTGCCATACTGGGAGTGGAGTACCCCAATAGCGGCTGCGTGAAAGGTTCCAGTCCTGGATGTTCTCAAGCCACTTTCCGAAACGTCCGGTACCGGTAGACTCCGGTTTCCATGTGATCGAATCGTTGAGTTCCATCATTCTCTCGCGCACTGCAGTGGTCTTGATGAACCATGAGTTGAGAGGATAGTAGAGCACCGGCTTGTCTGTACGCCAGCAGTGAGGATAGTTATGTGTGTGTTTCTCAATCTTGAACGCCTTGTTCTGCTGCTTGAGCATAACGCAGATGTCAACATCGAGTGTAGGAGCATCCTCTGAAAGTGTTGCATCGTATGCATTCTTCACATAGCGTCCTGCCCACTCTGCATAGTCAGGAGACATGTTTGCTGCTGCATATTCAGGATCGAGGTCCTCAATGCAGAAGAAACGGCCACGGAGGTCCACCTGAGCCTGAGCATCACCATTACGATCGATAACCTGAAGGCCTGGAACACCTGCAAGGCGTGCTACTTTCGCGTCATCAGCACCGAATGTAGGAGCAATGTGTACGATACCTGTACCGTCTTCTGTGGTCACATAGTCACCAGGGATCACCTTGAACGCGCCCTCACCCGGATTGAACCAAGGGATGAGCTGCTCATAGCTGATGCCGGTAAGGTCTGTTCCTTTAAGCACACCATCAAGCACCTTGAACGGAACGAGCTTGTCGCCTGGCTTGTAATCCTCGAAAGCCACCTCAGCAGCCTTAGGATTGAAATGTGCATTTACAAGAGCCTGAGCCACCACGTAAAGTGCCGGCTGACCTGTATATGGATTGAATGAGAGTACTCTGACATAGTCAATGTTCGGACCCACACAGAGAGCTGTGTTTGAAGGAAGAGTCCAAGGAGTTGTTGTCCATGCAAGGAAATATGGCTGAACGCCCTGCTCATAAAGGAACTCTGACTTCTCGTCACGAACCACCTTGAACTGAGCTACTGCTGTAGTGTCCTTCACATCACGGTAGCAGCCAGGCTGGTTGAGCTCATGTGTACTGAGACCTGTTCCTGCAGCAGGAGAATATGGCTGGATTGACTTTCCTTTGTAGAGAAGTCCCTTGTCATAAATCTTCTTGAGGAGGTACCAGAGGGTCTCGATGTAACGGTTGTCGTAAGTGATGTAAGGGTCGTTCATATCCACCCAATATCCTACACGCTCGGTCATTGCAACCCACTCTGCAGTATATTTCATCACCTCCTTACGGCAGGCGTCGTTATATTCCTCTACTGAAATCTTTGTTCCGATGTCCTCCTTGGTGATACCCAACATCTTCTCGACACCGAGTTCCACAGGAAGTCCATGAGTGTCCCATCCTGCACGACGGTTCACCTTGTAGCCGCTCTGAGTCTTGTAACGGCAGATGGCATCCTTGATCGAACGGGCCATCACGTGGTGGATGCCCGGCATACCGTTAGCGGAAGGAGGTCCTTCGAAGAAAATGAATTCAGGAGCACCTTCCCTAAGCTCAAGGGATTTCTCAAAAGCATGATTCTTTTTCCACCTGTCAAGCACCTCGTTTCCGATAGTCACAAGGTCAAGACCTTTATATTCCTTAAATGCCATAATTAAAAAATAAATATCTATTTTTGCAGTCGGGAGCCACGCCCCGAAAATTTCAATCGGCAAATATACACATTTTAAGCGTATTTATGAATATACTGGATATCATTATTTTAATATGCCTGATTCCTGCTGTTGTACAGGGTCTCAGAAAAGGCTTTATATCTCAGGCAATTTCCATAATATCGCTGATTGCAGGCATCTGGGCATCTGCCAGATTTGCCGGTATGGCAAGCGAGTGGCTGGCGCAGCACATCGATGCTTCAGAGCAGGTTCTGAAAATAACTGCGTTTGCGCTGATAATGGTGGCTGTGTTCATAGTGCTGGGACTTATCGGGAAACTGCTTGAGGCCACAATAAAACTCGTCATGCTCGGCTGGGTCAACAGACTCCTCGGAATGTGCTTCGCGCTTGTGAAATGCCTTCTTATCCTCGGTCTCCTGGCCCTCGGATTCAATTCGCTGAACAACACGTTCGGCTTTGTAAAACCGGAACAACTCGCCGACTCCGTTCTTTATCCGATTATTAACGATATGGCGGAAATCGTGTTCCCTTACCTTAAAAGTATATTGACTCTCAATTAATTATGGAACGTCTTATCCTCATAGAGACTTCAACCGCCCTCTGTTCTGCAGCACTTGCAGAAAATGGTGTGATCACATCATATCGCGAAAGTTCCGCACCCAAGGCACATGCTTCCCTTACCGCTGTCTTCATTCAGGAGATGCTTGAAGAGAAGGGTCTGACCATTGCTGACTGTGATGCCGTGTGCGTGAGCAAGGGTCCGGGATCGTACACCGGCCTCAGGGTTGGCGTTTCAACTGCCAAGGGACTCTGCTTCGGCAGTGGCAAGCCTCTGATCGCCATCAGCACGCTCGACATTCTCGTTGCACAAGCCTTCGTTCCGGACCAGTCCCCTGTCATCCCCGACCCGATCGAGGATTTCAAATACATCGTTCCGATGGTAGATGCACGAAGAATGGAAGTTTATGCAGCGGTGTATGAGATTACCGGTCAAGCCGGCAATGACGTACGCCAGATTACAGAGACCGCACCTGCGATAATCGACGAAAACAGCTACTCAGATATCCTCGAAAAGGGTAAGGTTCTTTTCATCGGAGACGGAGCTGGCAAATGTGCAGACGTCATCAAGCATCCGAACGCAACCTTCGTACAGTGTTGGCCTAAGGCATCAGCAATGCTTGAAGCGGCAATGAAGGCATACGAAGAAAAACGATTCGAAGATGTTGCATACTTCGAACCGTTCTATCTTAAGGAATTCGTAGCTACTGTGAGCAAGAAGAAAATGTGGTAAATCTTTAGAGAGCTTTTCTTACAATCTTACGCAAAGACTCTGCATCAGAGAATGACGAAGCAGCAAGTCCGTCTGCTCCAATCACGTATGCAGCAGGAAGCTTAGATACGTTGTAGAGCGCAACAAAGTTTGAAGTCACTCCACGGCTGTCGCATACATTTGTCCAAGGAAGATTCTGCTCCTTGACAACCTTTGCCCACAATCCCTTATCAACATCGAGAGACACCTGATAGATCTCAAAACCTTTATCGTGGAACTCCTTGTAGACAGGAGCAAGCACGTCGAGGTTGAACATCTTCTGTGCAGCATCAGCTACAGACCAGAAATACACAAGTGTAACCTTCTTGTGAGTCTCGCTGAGCTTGATTTTCTGTGCCTTGATGTCAGGAAGTTCGATATCAAGATAATCCACTCTGGTTGCAGCCTCTATTCTGTTGGCGATGTCCATATATCCGAGACGCTTATCTGCCTCAGCACGGAGTGCCTTCACATATTTAGAATCAGGATAAACAGTCTCAAGCGAGTCTGCTGCATTTGAGAAATGGATGGCATCTGTCTGCTGTCCGAAAACCGGCAGGCTCTCGCCAAGAGTCTGGAAGAATACAGGGATGACAGTGAGTGAATATGGATTGCTCATCACATACTTAACCCTGCTTCTGTAATAGTTTACATACTCCTTGACAATCTCGCTCTGATCTGCAGTTGTCATAGCATTCAAGGCAGCAGCGTAATCAGCCTCAACCTGAGCGAGCTTTACTGACTCCTCTGAACCTTCCACTGTCCACTGTCCGAGAGTGTCGGCAGTTACCTTCACCTTGTCACCCTCATTCAAGAGGAGCGATGCAAGCTTAACGTCATTGCGATAGACATAGATAAACTCAGGCTGACCTTTTTCCATCTCAACCTTGTAAGTGAAGCGGCCTGAAGCATCTGTGCATACAGTGTCGAGAACCTGATATTTATTGAGGTCCAAAGCCTTTACTACAAGCTTCGAAGAAGGAGCATCAGCAACGACTCCTTCAATTCTTGCTGTACGTCCGCATGATGCCACCACAAGAGCAAGGGCGGCAAACATTGTGATTTTACTGAATCTTGACATATTCATTCCATATTGCGGAAGCGATCTCCTTGAATTCTTCAGGAGAAAGTTCCAGTTTCTTCTTTCTGAAATCCATATCTGCCTCTGTGTTGAGCGGCACGAGATGGATGTGGGTATGAGGGACTTCCATTCCGAGAACAGCAACGCCTACCCTCTTGCAAGGCACGGCTGCCTCAACAGCTTCAGCCACCTTGCGCGCAAAGGCACAAAGTCCCATATATGTGGTTTCGTCAAGGTTGAAGATGTAGTCATCCTCAACGTTCTTAGGAATCACGAGAGTGTGTCCCTTTGCCATTGGTGCGATGTCGAGAAAAGCATAAAACTCCTCGTTCTCAGCCACCTTCCATGACGGAATTTCGCCTTTGGCAATCTTTGTAAATATTGTTGACATATTAAAGTGTAATGTCGAGGATTTCAAACTTGATGACGCCTGCAGGAACCTTAGCATCCACTACATCACCTACACTGTGACCCATAAGTGCCTGACCGATAGGAGTCTTTGCAGCAAGCTTTCCTGCCATGAAATCAGCCTCATTCTCACTCACGAGAGTAAAGTTCATGATCTGGTTGGTATTAAGATTCTTTACCTTAACCTTATTGAGCATCTGAACCTTATCTGTTCCGATCTGTGATTCATCGATTACACGTGCATTCGCCACGAGATTCTGAAGCTTCGCAATCTGAAGTTCAAGAAGACCCTGAGCCTCGCGTGCAGCCTCATACTCCGCATTCTCCGACAGGTCGCCCTTATCTCTCGCCTCTGCGATCTGAGCTGAAATCACAGGACGCTGCGAAATCGCTTCCGCAAGTTCCTTCTTCAGCTTGTCAAGACCCTCCTGGGTCATATACTGTAGTGCCATAATTATTTTGATTTTTGTTTTTAATATTTTCTGTTCATAATCTCCGAATAAACAATGAGTTTCTTCGGATCTATCTTCTCGCGGGTCTTCTTTTCCTCTGTTTCAAGAATCGGTTTCCTTGGCTGTTTGACCGGAGCCTTCTTCTTCGGCTTCACCTCAACCTTCTTTACTTCCACT
This sequence comes from Candidatus Cryptobacteroides sp., assembly GCA_045126915.1. Classification (GTDB taxonomy): domain Bacteria; phylum Bacteroidota; class Bacteroidia; order Bacteroidales; family UBA932; genus Cryptobacteroides. Next base: position 38,624 of record JBGVPH010000001.1, on the reverse strand, counting down.
GGAGCTTGGGCCACTGGAGTTTGAATTACAGGCTCCTGCTCAGGAAGCTTTGGAAGCTCCTGAAGTTCAGGAAACACCTCTTGAGGTACCACCTCCGATGACTTATTCTTGGACGCTTTCTTGAATTTCGCCTCAATCACCTTCATGATGATTGCAACTACGACGAAAAGAATACCTGCCAGTTCTTCCATAATCTATAGTTTTGCAAGACAGGCGTCACGGTCTTTTTCAAGCTGGAGCCTGAGACCGTCGAGCGAGTCAAATCTTATTTCATTCCTAATCTTGGACATGAAGGTCACATCCATATCAAGTCCGTATATATCCTCGTCAAAACCGAAGATATTGGTTTCTATGGTACGAGCGTTTCCTGCGCCAACGGTCGGTCTATGACCGATATTGCACATTCCGTAGAAATCACGACCCAAGGTCCTGACCTTGACGAAATACACACCGTTTCCAGGCACAAGCTTCAACGGCTCATAAAGCTGCATGTTTGCTGTCGGAAAGCCGATCGTCCTGCCCAGTCGATTGCCGGCAACCACTACGCCATGGATAGAATAACCATAACCCAACATCTTTGCAGCCGTCTCGACATCTCCCGCCTCAATCGTTTCACGGATCTTTGTTGAACTCACGGCATAACCCTGCTGTGCAGGCACCATATCTGTCCTTATGACTTCCAGACCGAGCTCCTCAGCCTTTCTTGCCACCTGATCCGGACAGGCAGCATCACTTCCCATCCTGTTGTCATAACCAAGCAGAATAGCAGTTGCGCCATATTCCTTCATTATATGACGAAGATATTCCTCTGTCGTCATAGCGCTGAAGTCTTTTGTGAAGTTGAGCACCTCAAACCTATCCACACCCAACTGACGGATCATAGTCTCCTTTTCCGCCAGAGTGGAGAGAAGTCTGAGCGAACGCGCTTCCTTTTGCAGAACATTGCGGGGATGTGGCCAGAATGTTATGACCATGCTTTCATCCCCACGTTCCGCTGCAGCCCTGACGAGCTGCTCTATTACAAGACGGTGTCCGACGTGGACACCGTCGAAAAATCCGGTTGCTACAACCATCTTACAAGCTCAAAGTCCTGTCTGTGAGGCAGGTCGGCATTCTTTGCATAGATTCTGCCGGCTACCTGATAGAGACCTGATCTTTCAGGATTGATTGCTGCCACATACTTTGCAGTACCGTCAACAGACTCAACCGGAGTGAAGTCATATCTCTCCTGGATATGAAGCTTACCCTTGTTGTCTGTTGTAGCAAAGAGAATCTCTACTCCAATCTCCTCTGCAGCGAGGTCACCGATGTTGAGAACCACCTCTGCGCTGAAATCATGTCCGAGAGCTACAGTGTTGTTGCTGTCTGGCATAACTGCTGAAACAACCTCAACATTCTTCCACTCACGACGGAGTCTCTTCTTCCAAGCTGCAATCTCGCGTGCCTTAGCATAGTCATCAGCTGTTACAGCATCAAATCTTGCAGACTGTGGAACATAGTACTGGTTGATGTAGTCTGTGAGCATTCTGTTGGTAGTGAAGTTGCAAGCTACCTGTGCCACACAGTTCTTGATATATTCGATCCAGTCAGTTGAACGACCGGTAGAGAGGCTCTTGTTGTAGAATGTAGGAGCGATCTCGTTCTCGATGATGTTGTAGATAGTAGCTGCATCGAGCTCATCCTGGTAGTTCTGGTCCTCATAAGTACGCTCCATTGGGAGTGCCCAACCAGCGCCCTTCTTGTAACCCTCAACCCACCATCCGTCGAGTACCGAGAAGTGCATTACACCGTTCATAGCAGCCTTCTCTCCTGATGTACCAGATGCCTCGAGTGGACGTGTAGGGTTGTTCATCCAGACGTCAACACCCTGAACAAGATACTTGGCTACTGTAATATCGTAGTTAGGAACGAACACGATCTTACCGATGAAACGTGGCTGCTTAGAGATGTCAACGATCATCTTGATGAGATCCTGACCTGCCTTGTCAGCTGGGTGAGCCTTACCTGCGAAGAGGAACTGTACCGGCTGCTTAGGATCGTTTACGATCTCATCGAGTCTGTCAAGGTCACGGAAAAGGAGATGTGCTCTCTTGTATGTTGCGAAACGACGTGCGAAACCGATTGTAAGAACGTCATCACGGAGGGTCTCCTTGATGGTAACCACCTGCTTAGGTGAGTAGTGGCTTGCAGCAGCAGGATCAGAGAGTCTTCTCTTAACCTCATCGATGAGCTTCTTGCGGAGTGATGTACGGATGTTCCACACTTCCTCGTCAGAAACCTTGTAGATGCCGTCGAAACATGACTTGTCATAGTGGTGAGTCTTGAACTCCTCACCGAACACCTTAGCGTGAACAGCCTTCCACTCAGGTGCAGTCCATGTAGGATAGTGCACACCATTTGTAACGTAGCTTACGTGAAGCTCCTCTGGAAGATATGCAGGCCACATGTGACCGAGGATGTCGCGGCTAACCTCACCGTGGAGCCATGACACACCGTTAACCTCCTGAGAGATGTTTGCTGCAAGGATAGACATAGAGAACTTCTCGTTCACATTAGCGCCATCGTTCTTTCCGAGACCCATCATAGTCTCCCAGTCGATCTTAAGACGCTGTGGATAGTGACCGATGTACTTGCGGAGCATTCCTTCGTCGAATGCGTCGTGTCCTGCAGGAACAGGAGTGTGGGTTGTGAAGAGTGATGAAGCTCTTACAACTTCGAGAGCCTCCTGGAACTCAAGGTTCTGCTCTGCGATAAGCTCACGGAGACGCTCAAGGCCGATAAATGCAGCATGACCCTCGTTGCAGTGGTAAACCTGTGGATTGAATCCGAGCTTACGGATTGCGCGGATACCGCCGACACCGAGAAGAAGCTCCTGCTTGAGACGGTTCTCCCAATCACCACCGTAGAGGTTGTAAGTGATTGATCTATCCTCCGGAAGGTTCTCTGGGATGTCTGTGTCAAGGAGATAGAGCTCAGTACGTCCTACATCCACTCTCCAAACTCTTGCGTTAAGGTTACGGCCAGGAAATGCAACGCTGATGCTTACCCAGTTACCGTTCTCGTCACGTACCGGAGTTGCAGGAATCTTCATGAAGTCCTGTGCAACGTCCTCAGCAACCTGCTCTCCATGTGCGGTGAGCTTCTGGTTGAAGTAACCGAATCTGTAGAGAAGACCTACAGCAACAAGGTTAGTGTTCATGTCAGAAGTCTCCTTGATGTAGTCACCGGCAAGGATACCAAGACCACCAGAGTAGATCTTAAGAGATGTGTCGAGACCGTACTCCATACAGAAGTAAGCTACTGAAGGGTTTGTTCTCTTCTCTTTGAGAGACATATATTCGTTGAACTCAGTCATTACTGCCTTAAGGTCAGCAAGGAACTTTGTGTCGTCCTCAAGCTGCTTGTATCTTCTGCGGCTTACCTTATCGAGCATTGCGATAGGGTTCATTCCTGATGCTTCCCACGCCTGTGGGTCAACTGATGCAAAGAGGTTCTTTGCTGATTCGTTCCAGCACCACCAAAGGTTCTTGGAAAGTATTTCGAGATCTTTAAGAGACTCAGGGAGATAGCGTGAAACAAACACGGTGTTCCACGATGGTTGATTTACTTCAAATTTTCTGTATTCCATAGATTTATTATTCCTAGTCGCCTGGAACGTATCTCCAGACGCTATTAATTTCTCAAGTGATTTTGAATATGCTTCCTTATAATATATGATGTTGTTCTCCCAAAGAGCGATTTCAGACACCTCCTTGGCATTCTTCATATATTTCTTTCTTTCCGGCTTATGCAGGCTTGCTATTTCTTTGACACGCTCGGCAACACCGTCAACCACCTCGAAGTAGTTGGAATCATTTCTGTCAAGGACAGTGATACCAGGGTGCTTCTTAGTGAAATATGTCCTTACCCAAAGACCGAATCCTGCGAGAGATGTTGTAAGGGTTGGAACCTTGAACGCAAGACTCTCGAGCGGAGTGTATCCCCACGGCTCATAATATGATGGGAAGAGTGTAAGGTCAAGACCTACGAGAAGGTCATAGTAAGACATATTGAAGACTCCGTCATTTCCGTTAAGATATGATGGAATGAAATATACCTTGACCTTATCTCCGATAGCATTGTTGAAGTTAAGAGCATTGAGTCTGTTGATCACAGCATCATACTCCGGGTTCATAAGGTAGTGCGATGTTCTGGTGACATAGCCTGACGGATTACCTGCAAGCTTCGAGAGAAGCTGCTTGTCCGGACCGTTATGTCCAGAAGGGATCATGATGAATGCATGTACGCACTTGCCTTCGAATTCTGTGTGATTGAGCTTGTCAAGAGCATCAATGAAAACATCGATTCCCTTGTTCTTCCACTCATAACGACCGCCGATACCAACGAGGACCGCATTCTCAGGAACCTCCTCACCGCACATGGCCGCTGCCACATCCAGAAGTTTCTTTCTCGCAGCCTCACGTTTCAGATCATACTCCTCATCGGTAGCAGGAGTGAAACTAGGCTCGAATCCATTGGGAGTCACTACATCTACCGGCCTTCCGAGGAACTGACGACATTCCTGGGCCGTAATATCACTTACAGTTGTGAAAATGTCACTGTGCTGAGCGGCCTTCTTCTCAAGAGAATGCCTTGCAACTACGTTGAAGTGTCTTGCCTTCTCGTCCGCATTCCAGTTCATCATTCCATCATAAAGAGGGAGATTGTTGCCTGCAATGCATCTTCCTATCACTGTCGCATGAGTTGTGAACACTGTTGAAATAGGGACATTCACCGACTTCAGATAGAGAAGTCCGGTTCCTGTCATCCACTCGTGGAACTGTGCTACAACCTTATCAGAAGAGTCCAGATTATATCTCCAGAAGCTCTCTATCACTCTACCGGCAGCATAGCCGAAGAGGGCAGACTCACGATAGTCCCAGTTTCCGGTCAGGGAGTCAACACCGAAACGTTTCCAGAACTCTGTAAGTATTTCATTCTGTCTTGTAAGGAACTGTTTGAAATCCACCAGGATTGCAGTAGGCTTACCTGGCACATTCCATCGTCCGATACGCACTCTGAGGCCCTCAGATGCAGCCTGCATCCTCCAAGACCTGTAAAGCGCCGGATCTTCGATGAAATCCGGATTACTCTCAGTATCCATCCACACATCCGGACCCACCATGATGTGGTGTCTCTTGTACTCACTCTTGAGATACAGGGACTTGGTTGCAATCACGGTGTAGATACCACCGACCTTATTGCACACCTCCCAGCTCACCTCAAACAGGTAGTCCGGCTTGATAAGTTCATTTGCCATTTGTCTTAATAAATTTACTTAGTTACCCCGGTCGGAATCCTTATCGGAATCCGCCCGGGGAAATATAATGTGCCGTAGTTGGTTAAAACTACTTCTTTATTGTCTTCTTAGCAGCAGGCTTTGCCTTAGGAGCGTCCTTCTTTACTGCTGGTTTCTTTGCAGCAGGCTTCTTTGCAGGAGCCTTCTTCTCTTTTGCGGGTGCAAAGTTAACATCTGAAACGGAAATTGCATCATCAACTCGCAAAATAAAATCACTAAGAACGTTCATATAGTTGATAAACGCCTCATATGGAGTATCATACGGGTTGAAATATTTGTGAACTGCTCCGTCTGAGAAGAACTTTGTACACATATAATAGAAGTGATCGCTCTCCTGAAGGTGTCCGAAATCTGACCAAAGAGCCTCATCATTGAGGAGTCCGAGCTTCTCTACCTGATCGTAAAGCTTGTTGAATGCATCGTTCTGAAGCTCGTTACCAAGCCATGCAGTAACGTCGCGCTCCTCGTCAGCCCAAGAGATTGGGTCCATAACGTCAAGCTCGCCAACACTTCTGTGCTTCTTAGCTGCCTGTGCAGGAGTTACAAACTCGAACTCGCCGTCAGCAAGAACAACCTCAGGAAGGAACTTCATGAAATCGAAGATTCCGCTCTGTGCCTTCTGGTGCTCACCGAATGTCTCATAATCCATGAAGAGGTTCACGATCTCATCGTTCTGAGCGGAGCTCTTGAGCCATGCAAGATACTTCTCACCTGTGAGCGGCCAGTCAGACCAACCTCTGTCAGAGAAGCGGAATGCGATGTCGTCGCTGAGTGAAGAGTTCTTCAAGAGAAGCTTGAGGTTCTTTGCCATAGCACAGTTGTAAACGAAGTTAGGGCTCTTCCATCCGAGAACGTGCTTTGCACCTTCTGTAAGCATTGCCTTGAAGCCCATTCCGTAAACCATCTCACCGATAGCATCTGAATAGATGAGCTCAGTGTTTCTGAAAGTCTTAGGAGTCACTCCGAAATAGTGCTCGATAGCCTCTTTATGCTTGAGGACCTGATGCTTGAACTCTGCCTCTGAAGCAAGGGAAGCAAGAGAGTGATAGTAGGTCTCTGAAAGGAATTCTACACATCCTGTCTGAGCAAGCTTACGGAAGCTCTCGATCACCTCCGGAGCGTATCTGTCAAACTGCTCGAGAACAGAACCTGAGATAGAGAATGCTACCTTGAATGCGCCCTTATTTGCCTCGATGAGCTCAAGGAGGAGTGCATTCATAGGAAGATAACACTTCTGTGCTACTCTTCTGAGGATGGTTCTGTTGGCGAAGTCATCGTAATAGTGCGAATCCTTTCCGATGTCAAAGAATCTGTATAATCTCAATCTGTTTGGCTGATGTACCTGAAAATACAGACATATACTCTTTTTCATAATATTATATGTTTTTTAATTTTTGTCAATTACTTCCTGATAAATACCCTTGATCTTTGCAGCAACATCATTCCACTTGATGCTGTTCACCTCATCATAACCACAACGCGCAGCAAGCTGAGCGATTGCAGGATAGTTGAGAAGGCCATAGATTGCGTCAGACATAGCATCCACATCCCAGAAATCCACCTTGAGGGCGTAGTTCAGGATTTCAGCACAGCCTGACTGCTTTGAAATGATTGAAGGGACATTGGTCTGCATGGCCTCGAGAGGCGAGATTCCGAAAGGCTCCGAAATCGAAGGCATCACATACACATCCGAAAGAGCGAACATCTTGTGAACCTCCTTTCCACGAAGGAAGCCTGTGAAGTGGAATCTGTCTGAAATACCCAGACGTGCGACGTGACGGATACATCTGTTGAGCATATCACCGCTACCTGCCATCACGAAACGCACGTTGTTGCATCTCTTGAGCACCTTGGCAGCTGCCTCGATGAAGTACTCAGGACCCTTCTGGTAAGTCACACGACCGAGGAAGGTAACCACCTTCTCCTTCACGTTGCGCTCCACCTCGAGTTTCTCTCTTCCAGTGAAGTCAACTGCATTGTGGACTGCTACCACCTTGTCCGGATCGATGCCGTAACGGTTGATACAGATATTTCTTGTAAGCTCAGACACAGCCATCACCTTGTCTGCCGCCATCATACCCTTTGTCTCAAGGTCAACGACTCTTGTATCCACCTGATCGTCGCTCGCACGGTCGTACGATGTAGCGTGCATATGCACTACGAGAGGCTTTCCTGTAAGCTGCTTCGCAGCGATACCTGCAAGATAAGTAAGCCAGTCATGTGCGTGGATTACGTCGAACTGATCCTTGTACTGCATTGCGATTGTCGCACCCACCATAGCGTAGCGCGCAACCTCTTCCATAAGATTTGCTCCGTATTTACCGGAGAATTTATATTTCTGTCCATACTGAACGCGGAAACTCTTGATCTGGCGCTTGCGCTCCTCCTCAACCATAGTGGTAAAGTCCTGAGGATCAACGTAAGGGATCATATTTGTTCCGATATGCACGAACTGAACCTTTCCGAGGAATTCGTCTACTGTGGCATTCACTACATCCACAGCGACATCACTCGCATTGATGATCTTGACAGCGCTCTGATCCTCATCTCCTGAAGCCGAAGGCATCACGAAAAGAACATCAACATCGTTGTAGGCAAGACCCTTGGTCATACCATAGCAAGCTGTTCCGAGACCTCCTGCAATGTGAGGAGGAAACTCCCATCCAAACATCAAAACTCTCATATCTATCCTCCTTATTTCTTATACTGGTTCATTATATATTCGATAGTAAGCAAAGCCGCTGTACTCTGCGCAGACGAAATAGCGCCGTGCGGCTCGTGTGGAGGGTCACCATCGTAGAGCTCAGAGAATGCGCCCACTCCGTGCTTGCTGATGTCCTGGAAGAATCCTTCAGTGAGATACTCGGCTCTCTTGTAGAAAGCTTCGCCCATCATCTTGAAGCAGATGTCCACATATGGAGCAAGCAGAGACGGGAATGCACATCCCTGGTGGTATGCGAGGTCACGATCAATCTGTGAACCTTCGTACACTCCTCTGTAAGCCTCGTTTCTTGGTGAAAGCGATCTGAGTCCTCTCTTTGTAACGAGCTCATCGTTGATTGTCATCACAACCTCTGAGATAACCTCATCATCAACAGGGCTGTACTCAAGGCATACAGCAAAGAGCTGGTTAGGTCTTACGGCCTGATCCTGCCATCCGTTGTTCACATAGTCTACGAGATAGCCCCAATCCTCTCTCCAGAATGTAGGCTGGAAGTTCTGTCTTACCAGATCACGTATCGGAGTCCAACGTGCCACGAACTCGTTGTTCTTCTTAGGACCGTACTTGTTCTCCATGTCGATTGCAAAGCAGAGAGCATTGTACCAGAATGCATTTGTCTCCACCTGATAGCCGGCACGCTCTGTCACCGGACGTCCGTAGACATATGCGTTCATCCAAGAGAGAGCGACATTGTCCATCTGGGTCCAGATGAGTCCGTTAGGATGCATTGCAACCTCTTTTCTACGACCTGGAGCATAGCTCTCGATGATTCCCTTGAGGGTCTCGCCGTACTTTTTCCAGATCTGCTTTTCCTTTCCGCTGAAGCGGATGTACTGCTGTATTGTGTCTGTCAGGCGAAGAGGAGCCTCACACTGGGTAGTACGATGGAAAAGTCTCTCCTGCTCCTCTGCGATGAGAGTGTCGAGAATCTTCTCGAACTCGTCACAATCACCGTTTGCATAAAGAGTAAGACCAGGAAGAGTCTCGATGGTCTCTCTGAGAAGTCCTGTCTCAAGCCAAGAGAAGCCGGCATTGATACGAGCCTTGTCTCCATCGTGAAGCTTGAAGAGATCTGCATTATGGACAAGAAGATCGTGATGATCGTCGATAGAGCCCATCTTATTGAGAACGTCAGTGAATTTTCTCTTGAGTCCGCGAGGATTCACCTCGTTGACAGAAGCAGAAACCACAACTGACTCACCTGGCTTGAGCACCATCTGGAATGTGCCCGGAACAAGAAGATCCTCACGGCAGTCGAATCCACGGCGGTACTCGTCAGAATAAGTTACTCCGTTGTACCAATATGGCTGATGCTTATAAGCTGACTGACCGGAAATCTGAATATTCAAGTCTGGGAAACCATCGTAAAGACGGAAAGACATACCTCCGTCAATCTCATCTCCACCTGTGTAAGCGTTGTCATTCTGGTTTGTGAGACTGTGAATGCTTCTGAAAGCCAGGAAAGGCTTGAGCATGAGCGAAACCTTCGATGGAGCATCAATAAGTTCATACTTGATGAGTACCTGATTGTTGTCAGGAACCATCATGATGGTCTTTGAGAAAAGGATTCCACCGACTTTGTAGGTCACTGTAGGAACCGGATCCGCATCGAAGTCAACGATGTACTTGTGTCCGCGTGGCTCGTAGGTGTCACCATAGCAATGGATGCCAAGATTGAACTGCTTGCCGTTGAGAACAAGACTTTCATCCAGCGAGGAAAGAAGAACGTACTTTCCACCAAGCTCTCCTACAGGAACAGCAAGGAGTCCGTGATAGCGTCTGGTATTGCAGGTCACGATGGACGTGTTGCAGTACGCACCCGACTTATTCGCAGCGATGATCTCACGCTTGAGCGAATACTCCAGGTTTACCAGCTCGGACTTGTTGAATTTAAGAAAAGCCATATATATTCTGTTTAAATAATTTTTAGTCAATCTTTTTCAGCACCACAGCGCATCTGCTCGGAAGATAAAGCGAGAGGGAGTGTTCGTATTTGCCATTTCCATTCTCGCTCTTGACGGATACACTAAAATGCTCCTCTCCAGTCTTTAACCTGGAGAAGCCGTCAAATTCGTTTTCGTCTGTGTTCAATACAGCCTCATATTTTCCTGCCGGTGCTGCGAAGCCATAATCGGCGAATGAGGCAGTGGGGTTGAAATTGAGCGCAAAGATACAATTTTTTCTTTTGAAAATCAGTATCTTTTTCTCTTCATCCTGCACAAACAGCTCTGGTTTTTCATCAAGAATACCTTCCTGCTGTGCCAAATGTATCATTGCCTTGTCAAAATTCCTCAAATATCTGTATCTCAGATAGTCAGGTTCAGCAAGCGACCACTGTCTCCTCGCATGCTTGAATGACCAGTTATTTCCCTCGCGAGGAAAGTCGATCCACTCCGGATGACCGAACTCATTTCCCATGAAAGTAAGATATCCGTTGCCGCTGGTAGCCATTGTCACAAGCCTGATCATCTTGTGGAGTGCCATACCCCTGTCCACGATCGGAGACTGGGACTCCTTGTTCATCGAGAAATACATCTCCTTGTCCATAAGGCGGAACGCTATGGTCTTGTCTCCTACCATAGCCTGGTCGTGACACTCTGCATAGCTGATGGTCTTTTCGTCATCACGTTTATTGGTGAGCTGCCACCACATTTCACCCATACTCCAGTGATCATCAGGGATTTCCTTGATCCATTTGATCCAGTTGTCGGCCACACCCATACTCATTCTGAAGTCAAAGCCGACACCTCCCATCTCAATCGGAGCGGCAAGACCAGCCATTCCGCTGACATCTTCTGCAATTGTAAACGCATTCTTGTCAATCTCATGGATGAGGATATTCGCCAATGCAAGATAAGTGATGGCATTAGGGTCCACTCCCTGGTTGAAGTAGTTCTCATATCCCACAAAGTCCTTCCCAAGGCCATGATCCCAATAGAGCATGCTGGTCACACCATCGAAACGGAATCCGTCCAGATTGTACTCTTCCATCCAGTACTTACAGTTGGACAGAAGGAAGTATTTCGTCTCGTCCTTTCCATAATCGAAGCATCTCGAGCCCCAGGCAGGATGATGGCCCTGCCAGCCGTCGTAGAAGTAAAGGGTCTCCTTTCCGTCGAAAAGACCAAGGCCTTCCGCCTCATTGTCAACAGAATGAGAGTGAACGATATCCATGACTACAGCTATTCCGAGACCATGTGCATCATCCACAAGGGCCTTGAACTCCTCAGGGGTTCCGAAGCGTGAACTGAGAGCAAAGAAGTTTGACACCTGATAGCCAAAAGATCCGTAGTAAGGATGCTCCTGAAGAGCCATGATCTGGATGGTGTCATAGCCAAGATCCGCAACCTTCGGAAGCACATTAAGTCTGAACTCTTCGAATGTTCCGACCCTCTCTTCCTCGGTAGCCATACCGATGTGGCACTCATAGATGAGTGGATGAGGTCTCTTGCCCGGCTTAGGATTGCGCCACTGATAAGGCTTCACAGGATCCCAGACCTGTGCACAGAACTGCTTTGTCTGAACATCCTGAACTGTTCTTGTCACATATGCAGGAAGTCTTTCCGCACCACCGCCCGGCCATTCGATGAAGAGCTTATAAAGGGTCCCGTGATCGAGGAACATTGCAGGAAGCTTAATCTCCCAGTTTCCGCCGCCGAGAGGACGCAAAGCATATGCATCACTGCGCTTCCAGTTGTTGAAGTCTCCGATCAGATAGATCTTTGTAGCATTAGGAGCCCACTCACGGAATACCCAGTTACCTTCGGCATCACGATGAAGACCGTAGTACATGTGGTTGTTCAGGCCCTTGCTCAAGGAACCATCCTTTGAGAGCTTCTCCTTGGCCTCAAGAATCATCTTCTGTCTTCTGTCTATGGCATCTTTATATGGCTTGAGCCACTTGTCTACGTCATAGAGCATCTTTTTCTTCTTTGCACACATATCTTAATTTTCTTCGAAAGATTCAAGTTTCTCCCTTGCACCACGCAGGTAGTCCCTGCAGGCAGCGATCAGCTCCTGAGAGCGTTTCATATATTTGTCAATGTCGTCGATTCCGGTTTCCGGATTTTCGACTTTTGCCGCGATGGCTTCGAGTTCCTCTACGGCTTTTGCGTATTCGAATTTCTGTTTCATAATATCTCTTTCACCTCAGTAACAAGCGTTCCGTCCGCGAACATCACACAGACACGGTCCCCCACCTCACGTCCTGCAGCGCCTTTCATCACCACACCTCTTCCGTCCAAGGCCAGTGCATAACCCTTCTGAAGTATCTTCCTAGGGTCTGCTGCTTCAATTCTGGTCTGAAGCACATCCACGCGCCTGTCCTGATCTGCGAGTTTGAGAGCAAACCCGCTTCTTATCCTCATTCTCAGCGCATTGACACCTGCCTCCATTGCCATGATGCGCGAAGAGAATGCAAGTTTCATACGAGATGCATAGGTTGAAAGACGTGCATCTTCATCCTCGTATATTTCCATAATGAAATCCGCCAGAGCGGTAGGAGTCTTCACATAAGTATGAGCCACCATATCACAGACATGAAAGTCCTGATCGTGACCTACGGCGGTCAGCACAGGGAGCGGGAACTGAGCGATCACAGCTGCCATCTGATAGTCATCAAAGCAGGCAAGATCCAGCTTTGAACCACCTCCCCTGAGAATCAGCACCGCATCATACTCTACCTGTGAATCCAGCACTGCGTCCAAAGCCTCGACAATGGTTGCCGGACAATCCTTTCCCTGCATCAAAGCCGGGAAAAGATCAAGTTCAACTTTGAATCCGTAAGGATTTTCTGCAATGTGACGCACGAAATCGCGATAACCAGCCGCGTCTTCCGCAGAAATAACGGCAAATCTGTATGGAAGATAAGGAAATGGAAGGTCCTTCTGAAGGTCCATAAGGCCCTCCTGCTGAAGCCTTTCAATGGTCTTCTGACGTTCCATCTCCTGCAGACCGAGCGAGAATTCCGGATCTATATCGTTGATTACCAATGTAAAACCATATAGCTGACTATAGGTCGGCTGGACCTCCACAAGGACGGACATTCCAGCCTGGAGCGGAGAGCCTGTGACCGACTCAAAATATGGTGCTATGAATCTGTAACGCGAGCTCCAGATTGCCGCGCTAGCCTTTGCTATAAGTCCATTCTCATTACTTTGTGAAAGTTCGAGGTAACAATGACCACCGTTCCTCGCTTTGATGGCGCTGATTTCCGCCTTGAGCCAGATACGCTTCGGAAAAAGCAATTCTACCCCCTCCTTGAGTCTACTCTGAAATTCAAAAAGGTCGATAAATTCTTTGTCCATAAAATTCTAGTTCATCGTTACAAATTTAGCAAATTTTCCATCAGTTGCGCCACTATTTCTATAGAAATAAAATAAATTTAATATCTTTGCGCACGGTTTGAGCATTGTAACTCATTATGAAAATTACAGAAGCACTTTTTGCCGGCAGCAGCACCCGTATTTCCGAAAAGCCGAAACAGAAATTTCCTGAATTCGCTTTCATCGGCCGTTCCAACGTCGGAAAATCATCCCTGATAAATATGTTGTGCCGCAACAAGAAGCTTGCGATGACCTCCAGCAAACCTGGAAAGACGAGACTTGTCAATCATTTTCTCATCAACCGCGAGTGGTATCTCGTAGACCTCCCTGGCTACGGCTATGCCAAGATGTCGGCTACTGCAAAGCAGAAGCTGGAGCAGGTAATCCGCAATTACATCAACCTGTCTGAAGAGATGGTCATGCTCTTCGTTCTGATCGATTCAAGACATGACATCGGTCAGGTGGATATGGATTTCCTCATCGAGCTGGGTCAGAGTCAGATTCCATTCGCCATCATCTTCACCAAGGGTGACAAGAACGGACCGGTTGCTCTTGCAAAGCAGGTGGACAAGATGAAGGCTCAGATTCTGGAGCTATGGGAGGAACTTCCTCCGACATTCATCAGTTCTTCGGAGACAGGACTTGGCAGAGATGAGATACTCGGTTACATCGAGTCTGTACTCGAAAATATGAAAGAAAATCAATAAACCCTCAACACGATGCATAACGAACACAAAATCAAACTCTTTGCTTGCAGAGCATCAAAGGAATTCGCAACAAAGGTCGCTAAGGCAATGAACCTTGAACTTGGAGCTGCTGACATCCTCACTTTCAGTGACGGAGAATTTCAGCCATGTCTCAACGAGAGCGTACGTGGAGCTACTGTCTTCATCATCCAGTCTACATTCCCACCATGCGAGAACCTTTTCGAACTTCTCCAGATGATCGATGCTGCCAAGAGAGCTTCCGCACATAAGGTAATCGCCGTGATGCCTTACTACGGATGGGCAAGACAGGACCGCAAGGACAAACCAAGAGTTTCTATCGGAGCCAAGCTTGTAGCAAACATGCTTCAGGCAGCAGGTTGCGACCGCGTGATGACATGTGACCTCCACGCAGATCAGATCCAGGGATTCTTCGACTTCCCGGTTGACCACATCTATGCCAGTGCGGTATTCCTCCCTTACATCAAGGCAAAGAACATTGAGAATCTTGCAATCGCTGCTCCTGATATGGGTGGTGCAAAACGAGCTAACGCTTACGCAAGATACCTTGAGTGTCCGGTTATCATCTGCCACAAGTCACGTGAGAAGGCCAACGTTGTGGGCTCTATCACAGCTATCGGTGATGTAAAAGGCAAGAACGTGATCATCGTGGATGATATGATTGATACAGCAGGTACGCTTGCTAAGGCTGCAAACGTGCTGAAGGATATGGGAGCATTGAGCGTACGCGCCTGCGCTACTCACCCAGTGCTTTCAGGCCCGGCATACGACAGAATCGCAGAGTCAGCTCTTGAGGAGGTGATCGTTTCAGACACTATTCCACTCAGCAGCGACCCGGCAAAGGATAAGAGCAAGATCACTGTCCTCACAATGACAGACATCTTCGCAAGCATTATCGACAAGGTTTACAACTACGAGCCTATCAGTACCAGCTTCATCAACTAGGAACTGAAATTGCTATAAATTCCGCCGGGAGGAATGCACCTTTCGACGGAATTTATTGATTGATATATGGAAATTTTATTGGCAGCCATCATCCTTGTAGGCCTCTGCGTCTTCGGATTGTGCTTCAACATCATCTTCAGGAAAGACGGAAAATTTCCTGAAACTGAGATTGAAAACAACAAGGAGATGCGCAAGAGAGGAATCAAATGCGCCAAGGAAGATGAAATGAAACTATGGGGCAAGAAGAACCCGGACGGCACTCTGAAATGTGATGAGGGAGGGTGCGCGAGCTGCGGTTCTGATTGCAGGTAACAACGTAACTATGAGCTTATTAGCAATTGTAGGACGCCCTAATGTGGGCAAGTCCACTCTTTTTAACCGTCTGGTGGGAATGCGCCAGGCTATCGTCGATGAGACAGCAGGTGTAACCCGCGACAGGCACTATGGCAGATGCGAATGGTGCGGTACGGAATTCTCTGTGGTGGACACCGGCGGTTATACATCGAATTCAGACGACATCTTTGAGGAGGAGATCCGCAAGCAGGTGGTTCTCGCAATCGAGGAGGCGAATGTAGTCCTTTTCATGGTCGAGGCCGGCACAGGCATCACTGACTATGACGAAGAGATTGCAGGAATCCTCAGACGTAGTGGCAAGCCTGTCATCCTTGCAGTAAACAAGATCGACTCAGGTGAGAAGATGTATGATGCATTCCAGTTCTATTCTCTAGGTCTTGGAGAGGTGTACAGCATCTCGGCAGCCAATGGTGGCGGCACAGGTGACCTTCTTGATGCCATCGTGAAGGAACTCCCTACAGAGGACCCTGACACTGATGAGCATCCGGAACTCCCGCACTTCACTATCGTGGGTAAGCCTAACGTTGGTAAGTCGTCACTCACCAATGCTCTTCTCGGCAAGGAAAGAAACATCGTTACTCCTATTGCCGGAACAACTCGCGATTCAATTGCAACTCTTTATAACAAGTTCGGTCACGAATTCATGCTTGTGGACACTGCGGGTATGAGAAAGAAGACCAAGGTTCATGAGGACCTTGAGTTCTACTCTGTGATGAGGTCTATCCGTGCCATCGAGCATTCTGATGTCTGCATCCTTATGGTTGACGCTCAGACTGGTATCGAGTCTCAGGATATGGCAATCTTCAACCTTATTCAGAGAAACAGAAAGGGTTGTGTGGTGGTTGTAAACAAGTGGGACACTGTGGAGAAGGACAGCAACACCATGAAGGAGTACACTATCGCCATCAAGGAGAGACTTGCTCCGTTCAACGATCTTCCAATCATCTTCACTTCTGTGATCAACAAGCAGAGAATCATGGATGTGCTTGATGCGGCAGCTCACGTTTATGACAATTATTCGAGAAAGATTTCTACTTCTAAGCTCAATGAAGTGATGCTTGAGGAGATTGAGAACTATCCGCCACCTGCATGGAAGGGTAAGTACATCAAGATCAAGTACGTGACTCAGCTTCCTACGAAGTCTCCGTCATTTGCTTTCTTCTGTAATCTTCCGCAGTATATCCGCGAACCGTACAGACGCTTCCTTGAGAATAAGCTCAGGAGCAATTTCGATTTCCTCGGATGTCCGGTTCAGGTCTACCTCCGACAGAAATAGCAATCGAAATAATACACCAGAAGAGCCTTGCTAGCAAGGCTCTTCTGATGTCTAACTACCTTTCAAAAATCATAGAGGGCTTGGTCATCTCGACCAAGCCCTCTATTTCTATAACCCTATTATTAACAACTAAACTAACTTTCTTTTTAATCAGTTTATTTGCAAAGGGTGTGCCAAACTAAAAATTCACTAAAGAAATTTTAGTAAAATTTTCATTAAAGTTCCCATGCAAGGGCAGAAGCACCAAGAATAGCCGCATCTGACTCCTTGAGCTGAGAGAATACGATCTTCACCTTACCTCTCCACAAAGGAAGTACATTTGCATTCATAGCCTCCTCGATTGGCTTGAGAAGGAACTCCTTCGCTCTTGCAAGACCTCCGAAAAGAACGATTGCCTCTGGAGAGCTGAATGCGATAAAGTCTGCAAATGAACGTCCGAGCATCTTACCTGTGAAGTCGAAGATTCTGAGAGCAAGCTCATCACCATCCTTTGCTGCCTCGTAAACATCCTTTGAAGAGATGTTGTCCACGCTTCTGAGAATTGAAGGCTCATCGCTGAGCTCAAGCCACTCGCGTGCTGTACGTGCTACACCTGTAGCTGAAGCATATGTCTCGAGACATCCTGTCTTTCCGCAGTTACATGTACGTCCGTTGTTGCGGACTGCAGCAACGTGGCCAAGCTCGCCCGCGAAACCGTCGTGTCCGTAAACTACGTCACCGTTGATTACGATACCTGAGCCTACACCTGTACCGAGGGTAATCATGATGAAGTTCTTCATCCCTCTTGCTGCGCCGTAGGTCATTTCACCTACTGCAGCGGCATTTGCATCATTTGTAAGAGCCACAGGGAGTCCGTTCATAGCCTCAGAAAGAAGCTTTGCAAACTCGATAGTGTAGTTGCCACCCCATGAAAGGTTCACTGCACCCTCGATTGTTCCTGTGTAATAGTTTCCGTTTGGAGCACCTACTCCGATACCTCTTACCTGTCCTTCAACACCTGCATCAGCAATCACCTTGTTAAGAGCAGCTGAAAGCTCTGCGATATAAGGAGCAACTTCTGTATAAGTGTCTGTGCGGATAACTGTCTGTGAAAGCACAGTTCCTCTTGCATCAACTACACCGAGTTTGGTGGTCTGACCACCTATATCAATACCAACTACGTACATAATAATATATCTACTGTTAATTATTTCTTTTCAAGCTTTGAACCTGCGAGAGCAAACCACAAAGTGTATGCAAGAGCTGCAATTATCACCCAATAACTTGGGATGTAACCAGCCTTGTCAGCAACGAATCCCTGGAGAAGCGGAAGAAGACCACCACCGCATACCATCACCATGAAGAGACCGGAAGCGATTGAAGTGTACTTTCCGAGACCTTCTACTGCGAGGTTGAAGATTGCACCCCACATGATAGATGTGCAGAGACCGCAGAGAACGAAGAACACCATTCCTACAGGAACCTGTGCATCGAGAAGGGTCATTGTCATTGTCTCAGGAAGGAACATTCCGAGGAGAACGAACACGATTGCAACGGAGCTCACGAATGTCATCATCGCACGGCTTGAAACCTTTGCACCTACTGCGCCACCTACAAGACGACCACATAGCATGAGGAACCAGTAAGCACCCACAAGTGTGCCGGCAACGCCTGCTGGCATTCCGAGTCCGTCTGGTGAAGTCATATAGAGGTTAGCCATGTTAGGAATACCTACCTCGATACCAACATAGAGGAAGATAGCGATAACACCGAACACGAGATTCTTGTGAGACACAGCGCCCTTGATGCTCTCGATAGTTCCTTCCTTCTTCTGCTCTCCAGCAGCTGCAGCAGCCTCAAGCTCTGGCTCAGGAATAGTTGAAAGGAAGATGATTACGAATGCGAGAGCGAAGATAGCCATTGCGATGAAGAGTGCAAGGTTCACATCTGCCACCTGAGTCTTCTCAGTAACCTCACCGATGAGGTAACCTGCGAGTACAGGAACGATTGTAGCAGCAAGCGAGTTGCATGATCCACCGAGCTGGATGAGCTGGTTACCCTTATTTCCGCCACCACCGAGAGTATTGAGCAATGGGTTTACCACTGTGTTGAGCATACACATTGAGAATCCTGATACGAAGGCTCCGAGGAGGTATACAGGGAAGCTCTCAAATACTCCTGAAAGATAAGAGATACCTACGCCTACAAATCCGATAGCGATAGCAGTAAGAGCTGTGAACTTGTAACCTTTACCCTTGAGGAGGAAACCTGCAGGAAGACCCATGAATGCGTAAGCAATGAAGTTTGCCGCATTACCTAGCTGTGACATGAGGTTTGTCGCACCGAACTGTGCCTTAGCAATCACACCCATCGGGTTCTGAAGACCTGTAACGAAAGAGATCATTGCAAAGAGGAAGAACATGATTCCAATTGCAAGAACATTACCTTTTTTATTCATTTTATTAGAGTTTATATTAATAATTATTGCAGTCAGGTCAAAATCGGGCCTAAGTTAATAAAAAAAATCAAGATATGAGCAAGATTGAAAAAATTAGCGGGGCTCCCTCCCCAAGGAACCCCGCCGTATATAAAACGAACTTAACAAATAGACACGAAAAATTTCTAATGTCTTTTGCAAAGTTAATGAATTAAATCATATTTCCAAATCTTCTATAAAATTTCCACAAATATCATAAGTTTTGATTTCATTTATTAAGCACGGGTAAGATATCCTAAGTGGCTTTCGGTCTGATTGTTGTCTTTGCTGGGTCGGACTTCTAATTCGATATATATGAAACGATATGTTTGCGTGCTCTGCGGATACATTTATGATCCGGCAGAAGGAGACCCGGAAAACGATATTCCTCCGGGAACAGCTTTTGAAGACCTGCCTGAGGACTGGACCTGTCCTGCTTGCGGTGTGGGTAAGGAACATTTTGAGGAGGAGAGATGAAAAGCTGGGTTACAATGATCACTAAGTCCAAGCGAAAGCTTGGGCTTAAAATTTTGCTCCTGATTCCGGGCATAGTCATCTATTTTGTTCTATTCTATCTTTTTGACAGGGGCAGCCACACTTTGATTCTGCTTCACAAGTTGGATCTGGTCTACCTTATAATAGTCTTCATCACCATTGCAAATGCCATCATGATGACCTTCCTGGATCTGTATTCACAAACAGACAAGAACAAGAGTCATCCTCTGAAAGGAGTGGTGCAGGGTCTTCAAGTGGTACTTTTCTTTGTGGGCAGCATATTGATTGTAGCGATACTGATCGACAAGTCCCCTGCTGTGCTGCTTACCAGTCTGGGTGCATCTGCCGCTGTGCTGATGTTGGTTTTCAAGGATAGCATTCTGGGCTTTGTGGCTGGAGTACAGCTGTCTCAGAACAATATGATACGCATCGGAGACTGGATCCAGCTCCCTGACGGAAGTGCAAACGGAACTGTCGAAGAGATTACTCTCAACACCGTGAAGGTCCGAAACTGGGACAACACCATCAGCACCATCCCTCCATACAATCTTGTAAGTTCACCATTCAAAAACTGGAGAGGAATGCAGGAGAGCGGAGGACGAAGGGTAGACAAGAGGATATTTCTGGATATGGACAGCGTGGAGTTCTGTACAGAGGATATGATCAATGACATCCGGAAGAATGTTCCTTTGATGAGAGACTGGAAGGTCAGCGCCAAGGAGGGAGAGGTGGCAGCATCCGAGACGCCTACAAATTCGCAGCTCTATCGCGCATATATAGGCTTATACCTATCTCAACATCCTTTGGTCGCCAAGAAGCTTGACCTTATTATAGCACAAAGGGAGCCCGGTCAGTTCGGACTCCCCATCGAGGTGTATTTCTTCTTGACAGACAAGGTCTGGAACGAGTTCGAGACCATCCAGTCCGACATTTTCGATCACCTTATTGCCATGGCTCCTGAATTTGGCTTGCGTCTCTACCAGCTCTCGGTACGGAACCGGTAGGTATCAAGTGTGAGCTTACTGGCGGGAGATAAGGATAAGGTCGGCAAGGGTGATGGCAGTGACTGCTTCGATCACAACAGGAGCTCTGAGGGCAAAGCATACATCGTGACGACCCGGAACCTCAAGTATATCCATCTTGCCAGTGGCAAAATTGAATGTCTCCTGAGCTTTCCTGATGCTGGATGTAGGCTTGACTGCTGCCCTGAAGACGATTGGAGCACCATTAGTGATGCCTCCGTTGACTCCACCGGCTCCATTCTTTGTAGGTATGCCATCCTGTCCGATAGGGTCGTTATGCTGCGAGCCTTTCATTGCAGCGGCCTTGAATCCATCGCCGAATTCGACTCCACGGACGCCCGGAATTGAGAAGATTCCGTGTGCGAGGACTGATTCAACGCTATCCCAGAATGGCTCACCATAGCCAGGTTCTATCTCAGGAACAACGCATTCGATGACTGCGCCAAGAGAGTCGCCCTCCTTGACTGCCTCATCAATAGCCTGCTGCCAGCTCTGCTGGAGTGGAACCTGCAGACCGGAGTCAGCATCTTCCGGTATGCCGCCGAGCTCTACTATTCTGGCATTGATTTCATTGCAAGGAGCATTATCGAGGATGGTAGCGTCTGAGATGATCTTTTTAGCAACGACACCGGCCGCTACCACAGGAAGGGTAAGGCGACCCGAAAAATGTCCGCCTCCACGTGGATCCTGACAGTCATCCCACTTCAGTGCTGCAGTCAGATCTGCATGACCGGGACGAGGCATTGCTGCAAAAAGGTCATAATCCTGAGACCTTTTGTTCTCGTTTCTGAAAAGAATGGTCAGAGGGGCACCTGTAGTGTATCCTTCAAAGACTCCGCTGACAATCTGAGGAGCGTCGGATTCCTTGCGAGGGGTTGTGCCCTTGGCTCCGCTTCTACGACGGTCTATATCCTTTTCAAAATCCGCCTCTGTAAGTTCGAGTCCTGCCGGAACACCATCCAGAACAACGCCTATAGCCTCTCCGTGAGACTCTCCGAAGATCGACACTCTAAACTTCCTTCCAAACGTATTCATATTTTTGTACTTTATAGCATTATTCAATTTCAGGTAATACTAACGCTTCTTTCGAGGGCGTGCAGGAAGAGACTGTGAAACATTTCGAAGAAGTCCGGGAAGGACTTCTCAACGCAGACCTCATCGTCAATTCTGATCGGGCCATCCGCTCCAAGGGAAGCGACCTTCAGGGCCATCACCATTCGATGATCATGATGCGAGGTGTATTCACCTCCCTTAAGAAGACCTTGACCCAGCAGACGCTGCGCCAGACTGTGTCCTTCAACCACAAGTTCATCACCTTCAACAGAAGCCTTGACACCCATCTGGGTAAGCATCTCTACAATAGCCTTTGCCCTGTCGCTTTCCTTGTTGGCAAGACGTCCTACGCCTGCAATCCGGCTAGTTCCCTGACAGAATGTTGCCAGAACGGAAATTATCGGGAAGAGATCCGGACAGTTGGATGCATCCACCGCGAATGCCTTGAGGGGCGCGCGCTGAACCGTAATCGTGCCTTTATCGCCATCGAGCTGAGAGAGACTTGCACCAGCATCCATCAATATATCCATAATCGAAAGATCAGCCTGGAGCGAAGTCGTATCCAGACCATCCATCTCTACCTTTCCGAAGATGGCTCCCGCCACGAGGAAGTTGGCAGCAGCACTCCAGTCCCTTTCAAGATCAATGTCGGCAGCCTTGAATCTCTGTCCGCCCTTTACCTTGAACACAATCTCGGTACAAAGGGACCAGTCGCCTCCTGACTCTATGAAATCCCTACCGCCGAGCATATCATTGCCGATCTTGATGCCGAACTTCTTCAGCACCTCAACGGTAATGAACATATACGGGATACTCTTCGGCTCACGAACGATGAGCGAAGTGTTCTTCTGCGAGAAAGGAAGGGCCATAAGCAGGCCTGATATTATCTGCGAACCGTGTTTTCCTGATATTTCCGCACGGGTTGCTGTCAGGGGACCTTTTACTGTCAACGGCACGCGAACCGGCTCGGACTCTCCCTCGGCGTGCTCTTCAGTCTCGATCGAAGCCACGCTGGCACCAAGAGCTTCCATTATTTCACGGGCGCCAGTAAGCGGGCGGCCAAGAAGTGTTTTCTCACCGGTTATCTCCACTGTTCCCGGGCATAGCTGCGCCATTACAGGAATCATCATTCGGGTCAAAAGGCCTGACTCGCCGACATGCAGGGTCTGTACTCCCTGAAGAGCCTCAAGACCGGCAGCTATTCCGGTTATGGTGAGCTCTCCTCCATTTCTTTCAACCTTTGCTCCGAGGTTTTCTGCAACCTTGATTGCTGCCTCATTATCTCCACATGGGGTATATCCTCGAAGATGAGACACTCCGCTTGCCAGAGAAGCAGCAATGATTGCACGCTGTGCGAAACTCTTGGAACAAGGAACTTCAGGAGTGCCGGAAGATTCTATAAAATGAAAACCATCATAAAGAGCAGAAGCCATTTCAGCAGCATCCCACTGTCCAGGGGCAGCTGTTTCATGTTCAGAAAGTGCAGCATAAGTGTATGGTGCACCTGCCTTCAGGCAATCCAGACGGGACTGACGGCCCGCTTCGCCCATACTGAATGCTATCAGACCACCTTCAGCCAAAGAAGCGATCTTCTCATTTTCAGAGACCGACATTCCCTTTGACCAATCATATAATGCTAAGACTCTGTCGACATCCTCCTGACAATGAGCCGTAGTGACCACCTTTACAATATCCGCTCCATGGTAGCAGCATTTCTCAACAACAGCCTTGAGCGCCTCAAGAGAATCTGTTCCCTCAAAATCATGGAACGAGCGGATAAAGACCGTACCGTTTTCATGTGCCACACTACGCACTCTCTTCGACATCTGCTTAGGAGCCTCTATCTCCACATCCACATAGCGTGCTCCTGCCTCGATGGCCTTGCAAAGCCTCTTTTCAGCAATTTGAGCAGCCTTGATCTCCTTGCTCTGAGGAGTAAGGGCCGAGTCCTGAAGCGAAGGCTCGGAAGCTATCAGATCCGCGATCCTACAAGTCGCAACGAGAGGAACATCAGAGGTAAAGCACTCCTCTATCTCCCTAAGCGAAAGATCGCAGCGATCCAGGCGTATCTCTGCCATCTCGCATCCTTCAAGAGCCTCAAGAATCTGCTCCAGATTCTTATTCTGTATAGTAGTACAAATCATATCATCACTTTATTGTAACAGTCACGGCTGCCGGCAAATGATCCGACGCCGTTGCAAGAAGCACGGTCTGAAGATTTTGAGGAATCGAAGCAGATTCCACAATGATCTCGTGCCCGTTCGGTCTTACAAAAATATAATCTATGCACACATCCGGTGCCATAGCAGGGAATGACACTGCCTCCGGTGTAAGCCTTGTCCATGATTTCTGCAAAATCGCTATCGGTTCACTGTCAGGATAACAGTTGAAGTCGCCACCGAGGAAGATTGGCTTGGTGCAATCTGCATACACACTGTCAATGTAATGATTAAGGACCTCAACCTGCCCCAACTGAGCCTGTAAGGTAAGATCAAGATGTGTAGATGCCACTATGAAATCCTCATATTCCGCAATTGCCACAGCACGCGGTTCATATCCGTTCACCCTCGGCAAGGCAATCTTACCGGTCTTGAGGATAGGGAACGACGGCGACGAAGCCAATCCCACACCGTAAGCACCGCCTCTATAAGGCATTGCAGCCGCATAATGGCAGTTCCATCCGCCCATCTCCTCAGCAAACTCAGCCAACTGGTCCACATTGCCCGTACGTGTAGTACAGCTATCTATTTCATTCAGCGTCAACACATCAGCCCCGAGCTCCCTAGCCACACGAGCAATGCCTTCAATACCGCTTGCTTCATATTTCTTGAATGCTCCTACGTTATACTGAACCAAAGTAAAAGTCACCTTGTGATGTGACTGACACGAAAACAATCCGGCAAGAAGCACGAAAACGAATAAAATCCTGAATGACTTCATATACATTAATTTTTATGACATCAACGCGAGCACCTCTTCCACCGTCAGGTCAACAATCTCCACCTCACCAACAAACTTCGGCAACACAAAGTGAATCTTGTCACCCTCCGCTTTCTTATCCTTCTTCATGACCTCAGCCATCATAGACAGCTTGAAAGGACTGCCAATCGGCAGACCGCAGGAAAGGAAATCAGCCTCCAGACGCTGCTCAAGCCCCCATTCAAAACCATCTTCCCGAATAAGAACCCCTCCGTTCCTACGTCTGTAGGCATCCGAAAGTGCAGCCGCCAGAACCATACCCATAGCAACAGCCTCGCCATGCGTGATGTCCGGAGCATCATCCGACTCCATGCGCTTTCTCTGAGCTAGAGTTTCGATAGCATGTCCGAAAGTATGTCCCAGATTGAGTTTCCGGCGCTCTCCTCCTTCAAATTGGTCACGGGTCACGACTCCAGCCTTGACGAGCACAGCAGACGCAATCAGTGCCGCAAGTTCATCTGAATTCTCCACAAGATATGAAGCCGGCTCCTCCGATGCGACATATCCCGAAATCCAATCCACTGCCTTCTCGTAACTGCCGTCATTCTCGATTATGAACGTCTTGAGCATCTCAGCCGCTCCGGAAAGGAAGTCTCTCGAAGGAAGACTCTCCAGAACCTGAGGGCAGATGAATGTAAATTTGGGCTGACGGATGACGCCCAGCATATTCTTGTAGTTGTCGAAGTTCACTCCGGTCTTGCCTCCGATCGCGGCATCAACCTGAGCAAGAAGAGTAGTAGGCATGTACGCGAAACGCACTCCCCTCTTATATATCGATGCAGCGAATCCCACCAGATCAGTTGTGATTCCTCCGCCGACAGCCAGCACAAGAGCATCCCTGTCCGCACCCTGCTCGATTAGCCACGAGCATATCTTCATCACTGTCTCGAGGGTCTTCTCCTGCTCCGACGCATCCAGAAGCATGCCCGGCGCGCCCTTGGAATTGAGTATTTCCGCAATGGCAAGCGACATCGGACAATCCATTGCCACCGACCTGTCCATTACCGCATAGACCCTCTTATATGGCTCCAGCACAGACGCCAGAGTCTCCACCTCATTATCTATCAGCACCCGGCTTATCACGTCCTTGCCGGAATATATGTTTATCTGCTCCATATCCTTAATTATTCGGAGTCCCGATCAGGTCGGGAATGACAGTGCACTTTACCGTCATTGCCGGCTCCGACGGGCAATCTTTCACAAAGTTAGCAATTCCCACGGCAAAGGCAAAGGTCTTGCATAAGGAAAACAAAAACGAATTTAATATGAAGACACTCATCGTATTCAATCATCCGCACGAAGGCAGTTTCTGCAGTGCAATTCTTGAAGCCGTGCAGCATGGACTCAAGGAAAGTGGTCAGCAATCAGGACTCATACATCTGGACAAGGACGGGTTCGATCCGGTGATGCATGCTAAGGACCTTAAGGCATTTGCTCTTGCCGGCAAAGGTTTCCCGGAAGCGCTTGATGAGGTGGATCCTCTGGTCAGAAAATATAAGACAAAGCTCGAACAGACTGAGCATCTGGTGCTTATATTCCCGATATGGTGGATGAACATGCCGGCAATGATGAAGGGATTCATCGACAAGGTGATATTTCCGGCTATTGCCTATGACATGAAGGGCGGGTTGCTGAAATCCAGACTCCCGATCAGAAAGGTAACGGTAATATCCACCATGAACACCCCTGCGGACGTATATCGGGAGCATTTCAACAATGCACTTGAGGGCAACCTCATCAAAGGCACCTTCAGGCAGATAGGCATCGAAGAGGTCGAGTGGGTAAGCCTCAGCATGGTGAAACAGGCACCTCAGGAAGAAAGGGAACTCTGGCTTGAGAACCTCAGGATCAGATTCGGGTCAGCAGTCTAGAAACGGAAGCGAAGGCCGAAAGAGACATTGCGTCCGAATCCCCAGTACCCGCGGAAAGTGGCAAGGTCGTGGGCCGCGCCATCCTTTCCGCGTTCTATATATACTGTATCCAGGAGATTGGAACCGGTGGCAAAGAGAGTAAGTCCTATGCCGCGACATCCGCCCGAAGCACCTGCACATGAGCCGAAGAACTTCGACCAGCTCAGCGTAGCACCCAGAAGATGGTATGAGGGGATGCGGTATGACGCCGCCCTGTCCGAAGCATCAGTTCTTGCCACGGGATCAAAATCCGCATACATCCTGTCGTTGAACTGCCAGTCTGCAAAAAGATGGAAACCATATGGAATATCGAAATCCAGCTGCGCTCCCACCTGCGTCTGAGGTGCATCACCAACAGGAAGACCGTCCGAATACACATTTATCCTTCCCACCTCGACATCACTGTAATCATCATATATCACAGCCTGGACATCATTCTTCCACCTCCAGTCTCCTATTGACGCATACGCAGAGAGCTCCAACCATTCGGCAAGATTCCAGAATGCATCTATCTCCAGGCCACAGTGAAAAGCATCCAGACCGGTCACCATATATTTGGTCTCCCCTATGGCATCCGCCTGCTTATATGGGTTTGACATCATGGTCTTATTCTTCCAATATGCCGCATATCCCGTCAGCTCAACTCCTCCGCGACCCCACACAAAGCGATATCCGAGCTCGCCGAGGATATTCTGCTCATTTCGCACACCCTCGGTAACCTCATTGTTGCCCGAGGAGAACCATACACTCGGATATGGCAGTCGACTGTACCAGCCGCCGTTCACATACAGGCTATGCCCTGCCGCAGGCTTCCATAGCACTCCACCTTTGATGCTTGCACCGAGTCCCTTGGCTGTCTTGCTCCAGATATCATCGACATAATTATACTTGTCCCAGCGACGGTTAATGCTCCCGAATGCCGAGACACCGAGGTTGACCGCCAATCTTTCAGACTGATAGGCAGCTGTGGCATACAACGTTCCGTGATGAGTCACCTTACCGTTATCAGTACGGACAAAGTCTCCTACCCTTTTGTAGGGGTTGCGTCCGGCCTCGCCTGCAAGGGATTTGTGCTCATAATCCTCATACCAATAATCCGCGCCCAAAAGGTCCGTGATCCGCTCACATTCCCATGTAGAATAATACTGATAGTGCGCTCCGACACCGATAATCCAGCGAGCGGCAGGCTTGTATTCCATCGACGCGATCGCACCTGCCTGAGTGTGGCCGGCCATGTAGTCGCTGAGGATGTTCTTTGCAGCCACCCCCTCAGGAAGGGCTGTTCCGGTCCGCGCCGGACGTGCCGAGGACGGATCTGCCGATGCCATCAGGGACGGACGATCCTCCGTCATATTTGCATTGAGCGCCGCATCCCAGTCGACGATTCCGTCCTTGATAAACGAAGAAATCGGCTTGCCTTTTGTCTCAGTCCATCGTCCGCCTCCATTACCTATCGCAAGATAGACGGAATTCTTCATCGAAAACCTTTCACCATCCCAGATATGCTGAAGAGTGAAATATGGCTTGAAATAATTGTTTCTGCTCAGGTTGAACGCCTTACCGTCACGCCATCCCCAGTTCTTGTTGTAGGTGCGTCCATATTGCCGCACCTCGTCCCAGCTCAGACGGGCAGAGCGCTGGTCGTGCCGCTCGGGCGAGCCAAGGGCCGTGAACAGAAGGCTATGAGCTTTGCCGAGGCGTTTGGTGATATTGAGCATATATGAAAATGCGCTGACATCCGTAGCATCGACATAACCTTTTCCGCCGACATAGGATGCCAGGAGATTGACTCCCCAGCCTTTAGGGAGGGAGCCGCTGTTGATGCTGAGATAACCTTTGGCAGTGCCGTAGTGGGACGCATAGACTCCCGCCTCTCCGCTGAATCTCTCCGTCGTCGATCCTGTAAGGATATTGACCGAGCCGCCTACAGAGCCGTCTGTGAGCATCGAACTGCCGATTCCTTTCTGAAGCTGGATGGCATAGGTCGCATCAGCAAGGCCCATCCAGTTGTTCCAGAACATATTGCCGGAGGTGAGGCCGCTGATGGGAATCCCGTTCAGAAGGACTGCGATGTTTTCCTGACGGAAGCCGCGGATGTTGAGTCTGGCATCACCGTAGCTGCCGGATTCAGAGGTTGCATAGAGTCCGGGAACTCCTTTGAGAAGTTCGGGATATGTACGAGCGGCAGCACGTGACTTGAGGGTCTCGCTGTCGATGGTCTTCAGGCGCAGCGGGGTGTTGGTTACATCTGAAAATGTGGCTCTGACAGTCACTTCCTGAAGGGTGAGGGTGTCAGCGAGGGATGAGGGATTTCCCTGGGAGGTGTGGGTCATCGGACCTGGCTGGAGGTCAAGGGATAATGGTCCGTCCTGGACAGGGGCATCATTTGCCTGCACTATTGAGGCAGACAGCAGAATTGCAATGCCCATAAGTACTCTTCTCTTCATAACAAAAAAACCTTAAACTGTAACTTATGGCATACAATTCAAGGCGTTGGACAAAACGGCAGGCACTATGCCCACCATACTCTTCTTCCATCCAGACTGACCCTATGGAGCTCGCCGTAATGACTGTGGCCGATGTCAAGTGAACAGCCATTGTCTGCGGACCGCCGCCTCTGCCACAACTACGGAAGCAGATTCGGGCTACAACTCCTGCGGGAACACTGTCGGTGCCGTAATTCCAACGGCTCGTGCCTGTTCGGCTCGCGGACTATACCGCCGATCGGGATTTTCACCCTGCCCTGAAGATATGCGATTACAAACTTACATAAATTTCAGAAAAAACAACAGAATAATACACTTAATCGGGAAAAAGTTGATAATTCAGACAATTTACAATATCTTTGCAAACCTTAACCAGAAGGTCTACCACCTTCAACCAGCCCGGATGGCGGAATCGGTAGACGCGCTGGTCTCAAACACCAGTGGAGCAATCCGTGCCGGTTCGATCCCGGCTCCGGGTACCCGACAAAATGCAAGTGCTTGATTTTCAAGCACTTGCATTTTTCTTTTCCCCTTTTGCACCATGGTTGCACCACAGAAGGATCGATTTTTCAAACATGGAAATTTTATATTAGCTCATTATTCTATATCTTCTCCATTATTGGTAATGTTAATAATAATGATTCACGACATTTTATATTCACCGAAAAAATAACATCAAATTTACTACCTTTGTAATTCACGCAATCAATTAACACGTTATGAGCACATATCTTCAAGACGTCAAAGAACAAATTAAAGCCTTTGTCAAGGAAAGAGATTGGGAGCAATTTCATAATGCTAAGGATTTAGCGCTGGCATTATCAATCGAAGCTGCTGAACTGAATGAATGCTTCTTATGGAAATCTCATGAAGAGGCTAAAGTTGACAAGGTCAAGGATGAACTTGCGGATATCCTAATCTATGCGATACTTTTTGCTGATAAGTATGGATTCGACATCCCTGAAATCATCACTGAGAAGATTGAGAAGAATGCCGCTAAATATCCAATAGATAAAGCTAAAGGGAATGCGAAAAAATACACAGACTTATAGCAGTAGCCCCAGAGCCAATTAAGCTCCGGGGCATTTTTATGCTTTGGCAATAAATCTTTTCAAATAATTCTGCAATCGAGGATTACAAGCATAGACGTAACAACCTTTGATTCCTCGCGTCATCATGACCTTGTATGAGTTGATTATATATTGCTTCAGAGTTTCATCATCAACACCGTCTTTGACTTTGCTATCGTAAAACTTACTCCTATCAATCACTAATGATCCGGATTCGTCATCATAATCAATCTCATGTCCGAAGATTACTGCCACATAATTCAAGTCATAACCTTGAGTAGTATGCACACAACCAATCTCGTTAACCGCGCCTTCCCTTAGTATCCATTCTTGGTTACTCATATTCCATACGTACTTGCGTCCATCCAGTTCTATATCCTCTAATCCTTCACGAACAGCCTGCTCTATAGTTTCACACCCTTTTGATTGCCATCTCCACGAATACCCTGCAACAACCCTACACAAAGAAAGATTGAGATCCTTATTTCTGATATTATCTATCATCCTATTCGGATCATCCCAAATTTTGAAATCATAGTTCTCAACCATAAGCGAATCATTCTGACTTACTTGAAAAATTCTGTCAAGATATTCCAGGTATGACTGCCCTCCCTCACATCTCATCTGGGTCTGCAATATAACTCTATGAGCAGTTCTGATTCGCAAGTCTAGAGAACGCTGAAACTGTTCTGGAGTCAAATCGGCTGCTTTTACGGTCTGACATCCATCATAAACGAGAACGCTATATTTTGACTTCTTTTGAATCATATCCAACTGTGTGGAAACCATTGGATCGAGTCCTAACCTTGCACACGCCTCATCAAACGAGCCATAGCTGGTAATGCCCTTTCGTCGCGCCAGACGATGTGATTCATCTACAAAGACAATATCATAATCCTCTTTCAAAACATCTTGCGGACCCATCACCATATTTGATTTTAGGCCGGTACCTTTTGATGCCGAAAAGACAGCCTTAAATGTTTTTCTGATTGAAGTCATAGGAACGACAAAAGCAATCTTTAAATTACCATGTCGTTTCACATAGTCTCTGATTTTATTTGACAATGAGATTCTTATACCTAATTCCAATTGTTCATCCGGAGTAAGGTCCTCATCATTATATGTTACATTCATTGCACTCATCAGAGTGTACATCATATGTATCAAGACTATGGATTTTCCTGTACCTGCCTTACCGCTCAGCACTGATGTTCCAGTCTCTCCTGACTCCAGACAATCAATCGCATTAAATAAAATCTCCTGAGAGACCTGCTCCTGTTCTGGAGTCAAAGTATTAAACGGAGAGTATTTAAATAAGTTTGAATTTCTAATGGTGGACGCATCCTGATTTGTAAGTAATGCTCGATTCAATTCATTCCAGATCTCATCTACTTTGGCTTGATACAATGCTCGCTGATAATAATCATGCTTACACGACTGACCACCGTTCCGGTTCTGCAGAACAAACTTCTGATCCGCCATAAACATCTGTATCAATGTTTGTTCAATATCCAGAATCGCAGATTTATTGAACTGGTCATCAAAAACGAATCTTATCGTATCGAGATTACGTCTCTCCGGATTATTCAAATGCTGTTGGAATCGTCCACCAGCACTTGTGGTCTCACCAACATATAACTCACTCCTATTAGGCTTATCATTATTGATGAGGTATACAACAGGCCAATTCTGCCCCTTCGAATGTTCTCTCAAACTACGCAGACCAGTCTGAGAAAATGCAAACTCGCGGATTTCCATATAGATTTCTTTTGGGATTTGACAAATTTACGAAATTATACAAAAACACAGCAGACTTGTTATTTCCAATGCTCCAACCTCTTCGCGACCTCCTCTTTGGGCAAGCGAACATTACATTCGTAAAGCTCAGCCAAATGAACTGCAGCTTCATTGGGGGAAATGATGTTATGATTCACCAATTCATCAAAGACAAATAGGATTCCTGAAACAGTGATACCCTCCCCCTCTGCTCTTTTTCTCAAGGTCTTGTCTCCGGTAAGCAATCTAGCATCTCCAAGCATCTTTGTGTATATCAGAACCGAACAGTCTTCAATGGACACATTGCAAACTTTCTTAGCTTCGCTATGATACTCCCATATACGAACAACCTCCTTCGATGAAAACGACTTAACAGTCAACTGAGCTTGCTCACAAAAGGTCACAACATCCTTATGCTGAGTTCCTTTTGTCAATTCACTCATGACCAGATCCGTCGTATGGACTTTGTATGGCAGTTTAAAGAAACTATCCAAAAGGCCACACATGTGCAGGTCAATGAAAATATTCGTATCGTTTACTATAATCTCCATTATACCAGCTCGAGTTTATTCTTTACCTCCTCCATCGGCTCATCAAGCAGAACCGCTGCTTTAGAGCAAGAAATCATATCACTAGCCAAAGCCCTATATACAAGACGCTCAAAACGGCTAGACTCCTCCACTCCTCGATATGACGATTTTTCCACAGCTCCCTTAAAAGCAAGGCTCTTATTCTTCCTTATGCAGAAAGAAGTATGCTTAGACTCGCTGATCACACCCAAAGTTTTTGCCTTGAACATCAAAGCATCTACTGAAATACCATACACAGCCTGCAGCACCTTTAACTCCTGCAGCGAGATATCATTACGCTTTTCTCCAAGAACTTCAATAAAGACATCTTGAGAAATCAGCATTTCGCTAGCGAAAAGGTTACATAGTCTTTCCTTGTCCTTCTTCTCCATCTCTTCTGGCAGGTTCATCACAAGATGTCCAAGTTCATGCAAGCCTGTAAAACGAAGTCTCTCAACGTCGAAAGACTTGTTAACAACGACGAATGGCATATTTTCGTCGTTGTTAACATATCCGCTAAGACCATCAAATGATAAATCTGCTGAAATTTCTACCACCTTGATATTCTTTGACTCAAGAAGATCAGTAACGCTTAGAATACCATCCTCACCGATATTCCAGGCATCCTTTAGATTCTTGACAACCTCACAAACATCATCATCCGAGAGCACAAGTTTCTCTTTGACTGGATTTGCAAAAGACGGAACATAGCCCCAGACATCTTCGATCTCTAGATATCTCTCAATGATATCACGAATCTCCTCCTTTATCGCTTCAACCTCCTTCACTCCCATCTTAGCCTTCTTACGAAACTCAATATTGCTGATTGCAAACTGCGATTCTCTAAAGAAGTAATCTGGCTTGACGTCGAGGGCCTGCGACAAAAGAATCAGAATCTGCGAGCCAGGGAGACTCTCCCCTTTCTCATACTTTGAAATGGCTTGTTTGGAAACAGCATTTCCTATCTTTTCGCAAAGGGCGTCCATTGAAAGATTGCGCATTATTCTGGCTCTCTTCAATCGGTCACTGAATATTTCGTTAAAAGTGCTCATAATTCTTGATGTTTGTTGTTTGGTTTACAAAAGTAGGTAATTTATTTTAATTTGTCAACTTTTATATCAAAATTTACACCAGTGCAGCATTTTAGCACCAATCATCTTTCTCATGCCCCTCACCAAGCAAGGTGATAAGCTCGTTCATGCGGTTGGCCAAGGTGGCCGTGATGAGGCGGAAGCGGGTTGCGTGACGGTTGATCAACTCCGGATCTGTCAAACTGGTTGTTTCCAAAATGGAAATAACCACAAGGTCGTTCATAATCAATTTATTATATAGAAAAGATGCATTACTATATAGTGACTGTATAATAATGCAAAATACTGGTCATTTGCACGGCATTTGCCTCAAAATAAAATATGCTTCAGTAACATTATGTTTACAAAGCATAATAATATCGAGAATTTCCAGCACCATATTGGAATTATGCTCCAAAAACATTATGTTTGCAGAGCATAATAATTTTAAGCTATGAGATTTGTTGATAGGATACAGGAAAAAGATCGCCTGACAAAGATTCTGAACATGGATAGACCAACCTTTACAGCCATATATGGCAGAAGAAGATTGGGTAAATCAACCTTGATTAAAAGAGTCATAACAGATAATGACATCTACTATCTTGCTGACGAATCCGAATCTTCAGCTCAGCGCATATTATTGTCAAAGGTCATCGCTCAAAAATTTGCAGGATTTGACAAAGTGACATATCCGGATTGGGAAACTCTGTTCAGGAGCATCAATTATAGAACCGACGAGAAATTCACATTGGTCTTGGACGAGCTGCCATACATGGTAAAACAATCTCCGGAATTACCGTCAGTTCTCCAGAAACTTCTTGATGAGAAGCAACTGAAATACAATCTTGTAGTCTGTGGATCATCTCAGAATATGATGTATGGATTAATCCTGGACGAAAGTTCTCCTTTATATGGCAGAGCAGACGTAGTCATGAAGTTTACTCCGATAAAGTTGCCGTATCTTCAGGAAGCTCTCAATCTTACTCCTGAACAGGCAATTGAAGAATACTCCGTATGGGGAGGCGTGCCGAGATATTGGGAACTTAGAGAAAACCACAACTCATTTGATGAAGCCATATGGACTGAGGCTCTTTCTGTCAATGGAACTCTATATGATGAGCCGGTAAAGTTATTCAAAGACGACGTTCAGGACATTGTTAAGACCGCTACAATCATGTCATTTGTAGGAGTTGGAGCCAACAGGATGTCTGAAATCGCTTCAAGAAGCAATGAGCCTGCTACTAACCTGTCTCGTCCGATTAAGAAACTCATTGACCTCGGATTCCTTGGTAAGGATATACCATTTGATGCCGATGAAGAAAAAAGCAAAAAGACTCTTTATAAAATTGCGGATCCATTTGTTGATTTTCATTATAGGTTTGTCGTTCCTATGCGCTCATTTATAGAGTTGGGCAGAAAGGCGCCCATCGAAATGGAACTCCAGCAGCATCTTGGTGAACACACCAGCAAGTGGTGGGAAATAATTTGTCGTGATGCAGTAACAGGTAATGTGCTTGACGGAACACTGTATGGGGTTGCCAAAAGATGGTGGGGAACTGTTCTGGATAAGGAGAGAAAACCTCACCAGATAGAATTGGATGTAGTTGCAGAGTCTCTCGACAAGAAGAAAATTCTCATAGGTGAATGCAAGTGGACATCTGGTGAAAATGCAGTCGCACTTGAAAATGAACTCAGGTGGAAAGCATCTATGCTGCCATTTGCAAATGGCAAAGAGGTTGTGCCAGTAATTTTTGCAAAAAACGCAACTAATCAAACTGATACAGCTATTGTCATCACTCCAGAAGGCATTATGGATTTGATGAAATAGCATACGAGCCTAAATCCCATTCTATTTTGAAGGCTTTGCTGCCTTCTTTGTGACCGGTAAGGGCACAGACCAGGTTAGGGTCCTTGACATTTTTGTACATATTACCGGCAAAGGCCTTTCTTGCAGAATGGAATGACAGCACCTCATAGATCGGGCGTGGCTCTGGTTCTCCTGTTGTCGGATTGAGCCAAAAGGTCTGCCACAGGAGAATTTCGGCTCCGGGTACCCAACAAAAATGCAAGTGCTTGAAGATCAACACTTACATTTTTCTTTTTCCCTTTTGCACCACGCTTGCACCACCAAATGGGCTTTTTCGGGGCAAAA
Source organism: Candidatus Cryptobacteroides sp. (assembly GCA_045126915.1). GTDB lineage: Bacteria > Bacteroidota > Bacteroidia > Bacteroidales > UBA932 > Cryptobacteroides. The sequence continues at coordinate 2,900 of JBGVPH010000001.1, read as the reverse complement.
TCAATATTTTTCTACATCCTGTCCACAAAAATAGGCATTTTCATGGACAGGCCTTTCTTGCCCTACAAAAATATACACAAGTTTTCAAATATTTTCACAAACGGCCTTACAGCACACTCAGAGGCCGTTTTTGCTCCGCGATTTTTTCAAAGGTTATTTCCCCACCCGTAATTATAATATTTTCCAAGGCTTAAAATTGCACTGACTTTTGTGCGATTTTTTCAGAAAACTGCACTGAAAACAGTGCAATATTCTTGGTCCAACCGGTTACAACTTGTCACCGGTTCATCTATCGGCTCTATAAAGACAAGAATTGGTGAGGGGTACAAATTGTCCCCCTCACGAAACTATACAACCTTTCCTACATTAATAGGCTTGTCACATTCCTCAAGAGCAAAGTATCGTTATAACGAGAGTTTGCTAGAAATCACAAATTTGACATTTAAAATTCAAAAACTAGCTCAACATATCATAAAATTAATAAATATTACTACATTTGCACATTATATGATATGTTAAGCATTCATTATGGGTAAAAGTACTATGGCAACACGCCTTCCGAGAAGGTTGGAAGAAAACATGAAGATTGTAGGTGAGCAGATCAAGCTTGCCAGACTCAGACGCAACCTCAGCAGAGCGCAGGTTGCCGAACGCGCTATGTGTTCTGAACTTACCGAAGCTCGAGTTGAGAAAGGAAGTCCGACTGTAGCTATCGGAATATATCTGCGCGTCTTATATGCCTTACAGCTTGAAGATGACATATTATTCATTGCTAAGGAAGACAAGCTTGGCAAGGAGCTCCAGGATATAGCGATGATTAACCGCGAACGCGCATCGAAGAAGTAGAGGATATGGACAGATTGTATGTATATGCAGATTTCAATTGGCTGGAAAAGCCAATGCTCGTTGGAGAACTCGGATACGAAAGTATCAGGGGTTCTCAGAGTTATTCCTTCAAATACTCTCCAGAGTGGCTCAACATCTATGCTGGCATAATATTAAGTGATGATATCCGAAACTACCCTGGAGTACAGTATACTCAGCCAGGTAAAGAAATCTTCGGATGCTTTTCGGACTCACTTCCTGACAGATGGGGAACAACTCTTCTGAAAAGACGAGAACAGACTCTGGCAAAAGAAGAAGGAAGACCTGTACGAAACCTCACATCATTCGACATGATTATGGGAATCGAAGATGAGTCCCGAATGGGAGGCTTCAGATTTTCAAAATCTCCGGATGGTCAGTTCATAAATACAGCTGACAGGCTTTCAGTCCCACCTATCATCAGCCTGCGAGAACTTATCGCTGCCAGCCACGCAATTGAAGAAGCAGAAGAAAAGGGCCTCTTAGCTGACCAGAAGTGGATATACCAGCTGCAGAAACCCGGAACATCACTTGGTGGAGCTAGGCCTAAGGCTAATGTTATTGACGAGGATGGACTCATGAAAATGGCGAAGTTCCCTTCCCGAAATGACACCTTCGATGTAGAACTTTGGGAGCACATCGCCCATGTTCTCGCCAAGAAGGCACAGATCAATGTTGCTGAAACTCGAGTTGTAAAAGTAGGATCCCAATATCATACTCTCCTATCAAACAGATTCGACAGGACCAGTGATGGTGGACGTATTCATTATGCTTCAGCACTGACTATGCTTGGTCTTAAAGATGGAGCGGGCTCGGAGGACGGTTACGGATACCTTGACATCGTGGACTTCATCATCCGCAACTGCACAGATGTCGAGGAGAATGTACGAGAGTTATATCGCCGTGTCGCATTCAACATCTGTATCGGAAACTCTGACGATCATTTCCGCAATCATGGTTTCCTGCTTACAGCGAAAGGATGGACATTGGCTCCGGCATTTGACCTAAACCCGACAATCAACAGGTGTCAGGGAATTATGATTTCCAGAGATACCAACGAATCGGATCTGGACGCCCTGTTAAAAGCCGCAGAAGATTACTTTATCCCTAAAGCAGAGGCCGAGGGAATCATCAAAAGCGTCAAGGATGCACTTAAAGATTGGCCGAAAGTCGCAAAAAGACTGGGCGCTCAAGAAAGAGACATCAATCTCTTTAGTCAAAGATTCATTACCGAATAACGACTCTTTCCATTTTGGAAACTGTCAGCAAAAGCCCAAAGTGGTATGTGTAAAATTTACACATACCACTTTGCGTTATAGTTATCCTACTCCAAATACGACATAGTCTGGCGATTGGTTTCCTCGTCAATCTCGCGGTAGCGGTTGAAGGCTTTGCTGCCTTCTTTGTGACCGGTAAGTGGACAGATCAGGTTAGGGTCCTTGACATTTTTGTACATATTACCGGCAAAGGCCTTTCTTGCAGAATGGGATGACAGCATGCTTCAAGATCTTCTTGATGGCAATATTATACTTCTGCTGAGAAACCAACGGCAGAATTGCATCTCCTGGCAAGTCCTTATACTTGTCAAGAATCTCTTTTGTGGCTGTAAGCAAAGGGACACGCACAACAACCGGATTAGCATCCTTAGTCTTTCTCGGCATATATTCGACAGCGCCGTCGATGATGCTACACTTAGTCATACGATACAGGTCACTTATACGGCATCCCACAAGGCATTGAAATACGAATATATCCCTCTGCTTCTCGAGTGCAGGATCAAAACTGAAATCCGTACTATACACATTCCTTAACCTTGAAATGCTTGAACAGATTAGTTCTGGACAGTTCCTGAGCTTCATGTATTTGTGGCTGCAGAAATTCAGGCAGACGACTCAGGTAAGCATCCGACAAAGTACATATTGACCAATTAGCCGCCATTACTGAGGTAGTACCCGGTAGTGGCGGCTAGTAGTTGGTAGTAACTGGTTATTACCTGCTATTAGCGGGTAGTACCTGCCAGTTGCAAGGTAGTAGCT